>NZ_JADMVE010000003.1:0-300000 GCF_015547515.1 Eubacterium sp. 1001713B170207_170306_E7 | reverse complement strand
TGTAGGCCTCCATTCTGAGGTCGTTAGGCTGAAGCCTTCTCACGCCGATCAGGTAGGAAAAGGCTGTCTGGTCGATGGCGGCAGCCCTCTGGGCCTGCGGATCGCCTGTGTCGTAAAGGTCTGTAAGATCCTGTTCCTCCAGGACGGCCAGGCCGTCAAAATACCGGGTCATATAGTTCAGGATACAGTCCCCGGCCGCTGCGTCAACGCCAAAGGACTGGATGTCGTTCCGGGCTGTTACACTGCGCTCCCGGGGTTCTGTCAATTCCTCCATTTGTCCAAAGCCTCTGGACCAGTTCTCATAGGCCAGGGCCCCGCCGGACACAAAATCATAGGCGGCAAGCCCCTCCAGGAAAACAATGGCCAGAATCAGAATGGTCAGAACCAGCTTGCTGCACGGCTGTGCTGTTGGCTTTTTATCATTCATTCTGTTCTCCATTTATGAAGGTATTCGGTTTATTATACCATTTTTACAGCCCGCTGTGTGATAAATTTTCATCCAATTTCATCAGGAATCAGAAGCCAGGGCCTCCTCCAGGCGCGCCAGCATAACCTGGCTGTTTTGGGTGAAGTCCTCCCGCTGCTCTGGCGTCATTGCGCCCAGAGCCTTTTCCTCAAAGGTGCTCAGCCTTTTCAGCAGCGGCCCCGCGTAGGTCTCACCGGCCTGGGTAAAGACAATGCGCTTGTTGCGCTTATCCGACGGGTCGGCCTTTTTCTGAACGATCCCTTTTTTAGTCAGCGCCTCTAAAATGGTATTGACAGTCTGCTTTGGCAGCATCAGCTTCTCACAGATCAGCCGCTGGTTGCAGTCCTGACGGTATTCGTTGACCGTGTAAATGACAAAGAGGGTGTTGACAGTAATGCCCTGCCCCTTGGCCCATTTCTCGTACAGGGCATTGCAGCTGAACCAGAAATCATAGTAGGCCTTCAGGGTTTCGTGAAGATTATCCGGCATACCCGGCCTCCCTGCTTTTCAGCGCGCTGCTGTGCAGGCACCACAGCACCAGAAGCACGGCCATCACCAGGACCTGAGCGCCCGGAAGGGCCATCCACACCCCAGAGAGCCCAAAGAGCCGGGGCAGGATAAAAATACACAAAGGCGTGAACAGCACCGGGTCCAGATAGACCAGCAGCGTGGAGTACAGGGTCTCGCCGCAGGCGTAAAAATAGGAGCTGAACAGCTTGCCCAGGCCCATCATCGGAAAGGCCAGCCCCAGAATGGGCAGGGCGGTGCGGATGATGTCCGCGGTCTGGGCCGAGGTGCCGAAAAAGCCGGGCAGCAGGCTTACGGCCGGCACACAGGCGACCAGAAACAGGGCCGAAAAAACAAGCACGGCCGCCAGCCCTTTGTTTTTAAGCCGTTTCATGGCCGCGTAGTCCCCCGCGCCGCTGGCGTAGCTGACCAGGGGCTGTATGCCCTCGCCCACGCCCTCCAGCAGCAGCAGCACCGAGCCGATAAAATAATTGATGACCGCGTAGGCCGATACGGCCAGGTCGCCGCCGTAGGCCAGACACTGCAGATTGTTGTAGACTGTGATCACCGACGGCATCAGCGACAGGCCAAAGGGCGACACGCCAATCTTCAGCATTTTGGCCATCATGCGCTTCTGCAGGCGGAAATGGCTTCTGCGGACAGGGTGCTCCCGGTCCCTCAGCAGGCAGAACAGGCTCCCGGCCACGGTCAGCGACTGGGCCGTAATGGTGGCCAGGGCCGCGCCGGCCAGCCCCATGGGAATGACCATGGTAAAGCAGGCGTCCAGAATAATATTGCAGACAAGGCCCGTGCCCATGATCACCATGGCCTGGATGGTTTTATGGCTGTTGCGGATCATGGGGATCAGGCCCGAGGCCAGTATCTGCATGCTGCCGCCGAGGGCGATAATACGGATATAGGCCAGGGCCGCGTCGTACACCGCGCCTCTGGCTCCCAGGGCGTATACGAGCGCCGGGTTCACCAGGACCAGAAGCAGGGTGAGCAGCACGCTGGCCGCGGCCAGCAGCATCAGGGTATTGGCCCGCGCCGCGTCGGCGTTTTCGTCACACCCGGCGCCCCGCGCTGTGGACATCAGCACCGAGCCGCCCACGCCGATGCCCATGCCCAGGGCGATGAGCACCGCTGTGATGGGCCATACAAGGCCGATGCCCGCCAGCCCCACATCGCCTACCGCGTGCCCTACGAAAAAGCCGTCTACAATGGTATACAGCCCGTTTAAGAACATGGTAAACATGGAGGGCAGGACAAATTTAAAAAACTTTTTATCAATGGCTTGCGCTTTCATTTTTCACCTCATTAAATTAGTCCGGATTCGGACTAATAAATTTTAACACAGGCTTAAAGAAAATGCAAATCAAAGTTTCATCTGGCCTTTTAGACAAAAGCGTGTTATAATCATCCAAACAAAACAATTAGCACGCAAAGGAGTTGACAGCCATGCGCTATGAAGGACGCGTATTCCGGCCGCCCAGCGAGGCCTACAGCCTGATCATCCAGGCCACGGTGGGGTGCAGCCATAACAAATGCCGTTTCTGCGATATGTATAAAGAAAAAAGCTTTCATGTCCGGCCACTGGAGGAAGTCGTCGAGGATCTGAGGCAGGCCCGGGAGGCTTACGGCCCTGTGGGCAGGATCTTCCTGGCCGACGGCGACGCTTTGGTTCGCCGTTTTTCCGATCTGGAGGCCATCCTGAGCGCCATCCGGGAAATCTTTCCAGAGTGCGGCCGGATCACCAGCTACGGCTCGCCCAGAAGTATTCTGATCAAAACGCCGGAGCATCTTAAACAGCTCAGAGCCCTGGGTCTTGAGATGATCTACATGGGCCTGGAATCCGGCAGCGATCCAGTGCTCACCCATGTGAACAAGGGTGAGACCGCCAGTGAGATCATCAAAGCGGGCCAGATGGTGCGTGAGGCCGGCATGAAGCTGTCCGTCACAGCCATCTCCGGCCTTGGCGGCAAAGCCCGGTGGCAGGAGCACGCGGTCAAAACAGCCGAAGCCCTGAACGCCATGAACCCCGAGTACATCGGCCTGCTCACCTTCCGGCTGGAGGGACAGGCGCCTATGATTGCCGAGGTCGAGCGCGGCGAATTCCAGATGCTCAGCCCCATCGAGGTCGCACAGGAGACCCTGCTGATGCTGGAGCACCTGGACAGCCCTGGCTCGGTGTTCCGTTCGAACCACATCTCAAATTATATCAACCTGGCCGGCACCCTGAACCAGGACAAGCCCCGGATGCTGGCCGAGCTGCACGCCGCCTTAGAGGGCCATGTGGCCTTTAAGAGTGAGGAAATGCGCAATTGGGACTTAAATTTTCATTAACACCAAAAAAGACTGTTCGGCAGATGAACAGTCTTTTTATATGCCCTGATTTTATTTTGCGATAAGCGACATTTGTGTCATTTATACACACTTTTCTGAAAAGCCTTGTATTCAAAGCGATTTTTAAGATACAAGATTATGACTTCCCCCAGATTCTTAAATCTCAACATGAATGTAGCCGTGGGCATAATAAGGCAGAACGTTTAAACCGATGTCCTTTGCCGCTTCGGCCAGCTCTCCCACCGCCACACCGGGACAGTAGAGGTCTGCCGCGCAGCCCCGCATGTGAAAGGACCAGGCCACACCGCCCACCTCCGTGTTGCGCACCTCACAACGCACCCCCGAGGTGATGATTACAGGCCGGCCGAAAACACAGCGCAGGGTTTCGATCTTCTCTAAAAGCTCCGGCTCCATTTCGCAGGGCCAGCCGTCGCAGTAGCCCCCGCAGTCGCACCGGTATTCCTCCAGGGCAAAGTGGGCAGTGGCCATGACCGGGGCTTCGGCTTCCCCCGGCTCCTGAGAGGAGGGTTCCTCTGCTGGCTGCTCCGGGACAGGCTCCGGCCTGTCCGGCGGTTCCGGCGGTTCTGGCGTTTCCGGCGCCGCTGTGCCTGTCTGGGGCGGGTCCGGCTCAGTGGCTGTGCCGGCGCCCATGAGGTTGCCCGCAAATAGGACGCTGGTCAAAAGGCAGAGCAGCGCCAGGGTGCCCGCGGTGATCCTTTTTATTTTTTTCATATGGTGTCTCTCCTTCTATTATAGGTTATAAGGCCATTAAAAAAGGGGCTTGCCGCCCCTCGCTTATGCTTATGCTCCTTCTCCCTCGATGACCACATCGGTTTTGATGGTGTCGACCTTTACCGCGCCCACCACCTTGGCCAGGGCGAAGCCGTCGGGCTCAAAGGCGCCCTGGTCCACGATGGCCTGGGCCCCGGTCCTGATCTCGGCGTCGGTGATGCCCTCCTTGTAATCCGGAATCGTGATTTTATGGGTATTTCCGTCTGTCCGCTGAAACGTGATGGTTAAATCCTTGTTGGTTGTTGCTGCCATGTTTTAATCTCCTTTAATTTTTAATTTTGATGCCTGTCTGCGGCACGGCGGGGGCGTCGTGCCCTACGTTTTTTAATGGAAAATTGAGAATGCAGAATGGAGAATTTTGGAACAAAATCGCTATGCGATTTCAACCAGTTCCTCCGCCGTCACCTTCACCTGTTTTTCCCGGATAGGCTCCTGCATGCCGGTGATGGCCTTGGCGGTGGCCATAAAGGCCTCATCGGTCACGTTCTCCTTGATGTCGCCGTAGGTCTTTGAGGACTTGACGATTTTCCCGTCCTTTTCGCCATGATTGACGGTGATCTTCATGCCCACGGATTCGGTGTTTTTCTGAATGGTTGCCATTTTTCTTACCTCCTGTATTTGCGTTTTGGCATCGCTGCCTGACACTAATACAATCCGGTTTTGGCTCCGCTTTTAACCCCCTGTTTAAAAAATTTAAAACACCGGTCATAAATGCCGCTTCATTGCCGCCAGAGCCCGTTTGTGGGTCTGGGTGACCGCTGCCGGGCTCACCCCTTTTCGCGCCGCCAGCTCGGAGAGGGTCCCCTTTTCCAGATACTGCCACCGCAGCACCTGCTTCTGCCCGGGGGACAGCCTCCTGAAGGCGCGCAGGCATGCCGCACGCTGCTCCGAGGCCACGCAGGCTCCCTCGACGTCGGCCCGCTCATCCAGGATCAGCTCGATGAGCGCCACGGCGCCGTCGGCGCCCTCCACCGGGGTATCCAGGGACACGGCTCCTGTCAGCGAGGCGTTAAACCGCCCCTCCCGCCGTTTTAAAAAATAATGGGACAGCCGCCGCTGCATAAAGGTCTGGAAGTAGACCCGGGCCTCCAGGGCAAAATCCCGTACCCCCTGAATGAAAGCCGCACAGGCCTCCTGATAGGCGTCCTCGTACTCTGAATTGTCGTAAACATAGCGGCTGATCACTGACCAGAGCATGGGCTTAAAGGCCAGCAGCAGCCCCTCCATGGCTGAACGGTCCCCCTGCTGGGCACGCCGGACCAGCGCGTCCAGCGCTGTGTAATCTTCTCTCTTTTGTCTTTCCTGCAAAGAAAGCCCCCTTTCAAAATAAAGTCTCCTCCTCCCGGAGCTCACGCAGCTCCAGAACAATTTCCGGAAAACGGTCCTCCACCTGGGCTGCAAACTCCTGAAACAGGGTATCCGCGGCCTCCGGGCTGCCAGCCCAGAGCGTCAGCCCTGCCCGGCAGTCTGCCCGGGCGTAATAGGGGCGGCTCATGTCCACCACCGGCCTTCCAACGCCGTATCGGTTCATCCTCTCACCTCATTCCTCTTCAAGCTTAAAAATATCCGTTCCAAATACACTGTTCACGTTGCGCTTCATGGCCTCCATGGCAGCCTCCGGGCTGGGAGCCGCGCCGTGGTCAGGAATACTACCATACAGAGAAGCATGCTTATGGTTTAAAGCATTGTTTATAAACAGTCCGCCTGTGTGCCCGCTTTGGGGACTGGTTTGTGTCCATACCTGTGTCCGCTCCTTTTGTTTCTCGAGCTGCGCCCACCCGGGCGCCAGCCCCCTGTCAAAGGGGACCATCCGGTACCAGCCTGCCCGGTTGCCGGTGTCCTTCTCGTAGGTCACCAGACCGGCCTCAATGAGCTTGCTTCGCTGTCGCATCACCTTGCGGCGGTCGTCAAGGCCCAGCCAGGCCATGACCACAGAGTTGGGCACCTTAAAGGCCACAGGCCAGTACCAGCTGCCGGACACATCGGGCCGGGCGCTCTTGTTGTTATAATACATGAGCAGGTGCCAGTAGGCGTGGAGCAGCCCGGGCAGCGGGTGGGCCGAAAGCCAGTGGTAAAACCCCAGAAGCTCGTTCAGGTAATTCAATTACCCCTGCTCCACCTGGCCCGGGGCCTGATAGCAGCACGGATGAACCGCCACCTCGCCCAGACTGGCCTTCTCGTGAAAAAGCCTTAAAAGCTCGGCCTGGCCCCTGCCCGTCACCAGCACCATGGTCTCGAGCACCGAAGCGCCGCCCAGGATCCGGCGCTTCTCCTTCACCTTAAACCAGCCCTTTTCCATACACCAGGCGTAGGGCGTGTTAAAGCTGCTGGGCTGAGAGCAGAGGTAGCCCCAGCGGCGCAGCAGGCGGTACAGGTTGTTCCGGCCAAGGGGACAGTCGTTATCCTCGTTTAAAAAGCCTGCGTTGGCCAGCATTTTGGCCGTATCGCCCATGGAGCTGGCGTTTTCGGCCCCGCCGATGGTGTCGTAGAACTCAATCTTGGGCCGGGCCTCGGTCAGCTCGTCCAGCAGGGCGCGGCTGTGGGCCTTCTCGCTGCTCAGCGCCTCAAACAGCGTCTTTCGGGCCGCATCGTCGGTCTCTGCCCGCGCCAGCACCTCGGGCTCCATATAGGCCCCGTAACGCTGGATGGAGGGCAGCACCACCCGCTTGACAAAGTCGCCCAGGCGGCGGGCATCCTCCATCTGGCTGCCGAAGATGAGCCCGTATAGGCCCGGCTCGTTGATGATCCACATGTGCTGGCTGCGGCCAGCGCCGTCCACGACCGTCCGTTTCGTACGGTCACCGGGGGCCACGTGGCGCAGGATGGCGTGGGAGGCGTTGCGGTACTCCAGAATATCCGCCGCGTCCTTGCCCACAAAGCCCACATCCCGGCGGGTGACCGGCTTTCCGAAGGCATCGTGGAGCGCCTCGCCCAGCTTGTCATAAACCGGCCATTCGATGACCAGTGTGCGCAGGCTGGTGACGCCGTCAAATTTAAAAACGCGCTTGAGCAAATAATCCTTTTTCATCACAGGGCCTCCCAGTCGCGTTCCACTTCCACATCAATGCCAAGCCGCAGCGCCTGCTTTCCCTCAAGGAGCCTTTCGATATTGACACCGACCAGGGCCAGTTCCTGGCCGAGCACCCGGCGCAGCTGCGGGTCCACAGCTGTTTCCAGCAGCAGGGCCCGCTCCAGGCCCAGGACGTCCAGAAAGTAAACCTCGCGGCAGCCCTCGTCGCTGGTATCGTCGGGGACCAGAAGCCGCACAGGCATCAGCAGCCTGAAATAACGTTTCAGGAAGCCAAAGAATTTAATCCCCAGCAAGGCCGCCAGACCTTCACAGCTGAACAGCGCCTGGTTTTTGTCCTTGAGCACACACGCCAGATCGCCCAGCTCTTTGTGGCGCCAGATGAAAAGCCGCTCCCGCACATTGTCCTCATCCACACTGCCATAATGCAGAATTTCCGGAAAGCAGCCCACATCGCCCCGGTAATTCATGCACAGGCCCTGATGGTTCTCCAGGGTGGCGGTGAACAGACAGCCTCCGTCCTCGCCGATATCCCTGTAAAAGCAGCCCGGGCACATACACTGCTCCCGGCTTACCCTCTGCACAGCTTTCTGATTTTGGCCGCAGGAAAGCAGAGCCTCCCATGCCGATTTTTTGGAAAAACCCTTTTGTACCGATTGTTCTTTCATTTAATCAGTACCTCCTTGTTTATTATTAACGCCGCGGTTGTAACGCTGACGTTGGGATTATTATATTCCCGTTTTAACCTCGAAACCATGCACTCCACGTTGGATTTTACTATTCCGGGATCAAATTTTACCAGCAGGGGTCCCCGTTTTCATCCGAGCACAGCCGCCGCAGCCGGCTGTACCAGTTTTTGACCGGCTCCTGCTCGTCCGGGCGCCTTACCTGTTCCTTCACCCAGACCACCATTTCCTCCAGCCGGCGCTGCCGCCGGTCCTTCCGGCTGGGCTTCTCTCCCCTGCGCGGCCCAGGGCGCATATCCTGGGGGATCACCCGCTCCGATAAGGGGCCGGACAGCCTGGCCTTCACATGGCCGACCATTTTCTGAAAATCCTGTTTGACGGCCTCAGCCTGCTCCTCACTGAAATAAACCTCCACCTCCCCGTACTTTTTGTCAAAGCCCTCGCTGATCAAGGCCTCATAGACCTCCGAGGCGTACTGATGCCTCTTTACCATGGGTTCGGGCAGGATCCGCTGGCAGTACTGGGCGCTGAAGGCCTCGTCCAGGGCCCGCCGCTCCTGGCAGTCCGGGCACAGCAGCACCGGCACCAGAAAAATATGAATACGGTCCATCAGGTTGATGAGAACGCGGATGGCAAACCCGTTTTTGTTCAGCCGCCGTCCGCATTTTTCGGCATCTCCGGTTTCCCCAGGTTTATGAGGACGTTTCCAATCCAGCCCGGACTTCTTTGCTCCCAGTACATCCGACGCCCAGTCAATGGTGTTTTCACAGAAAAAATCCTTCAAAAGCCTGGTCCGGCTGACCCCCGGCGAATAACCGAACCGCCTTTTAATATCTGTGAGCAGCGCCTTTAAAACCCTGCTCCTGGTCTTCTCAAAGGCCGTGCCAAAATCCTCGTTCTCCTCGATCAGAACCTCCAGTTCAAATGTGCCCGGCTCCGCGCACCTCGACATAAAATCCTCCTTTTCTCTGCCCGGGAATAAAAAAACAACCGGCACGCAAAGCTTTTAACGCTTCGCGTACCGGTTGATTGGGATGTGTCCCGGAAACCATGGGTTGTTGTGGGGTGATTAGATTTGTTTTTTTATTTCAGAGGCTACCATGTCGATTGCTTCCTCTGTCAGGTAGGGGTGCATGGGCAGCGCCAGTACTCGCCCGCAGAGCCGCTCGGTCACCCGACAGCTGCCTTTGATAAAGGGCGTATCCTTAAAAGCGGTCTGCTCATGCATGGGCTTAGGATAATAGATCATGGTCGGAATCCCCTGCTCCTTAAGCGTCGCCTGCAGCGCGTCACGCTGGCTGGCTGATGACAGCATGATGGTGTACTGGGCCCAGCTGGATAAAAAGCCCTCGGAAATACCTGGTGTTTTGACCACGCCGCTCAGTGCCTGGGTGTACTGGGCTGCCGCATGATTCACGGCCTCCAGCTCAGTATCGGCAAAGGCCTTGAGCTTGACCTGAAGGATGGCGGCCTGGAGGGTGTCCAGCCGGGAGTTGACGCCGATGCGCACATTGTCATACTTAAAGCTGCCCTTGCCGTGAATCTTGTAGGAATTGATGAGGGCTGCCAGCTCTGCGTCGTCGGTAAAAACAGCGCCACCGTCGCCGTAGCAGCCTAAGGGCTTGGCCGGGAAAAAGGAGGTGGTGATATTAGGTTTTCAGGTCTCTGAATTGCATGGGTTACCTCTGTTTACTTAACAATCCGCGATAAACACCGTATCAAATCATATCCATCCCAAACCAGTTCAAAGTCCATGGTCTTCCCCATGGGCACTACACGGTCAATTCCTTTTGGTTTGTACTCAAAGATGAAATCCATCAGTTTTTCTTTTAGAGGTCCATAGTAAGATAAGGTTTGACACGGGCTCTGATTACAGATTGGCAGCATTTCTTCGAGTTTTTGAATGACACATTCCATAAAGTAGCCTGAATGGTTTCGGTATTGCATCAAATCTGCTTCAACCTGATCGATTTGTATTCGAATAAGCCGGTTATCTTTGGTTTCCATCACCTGTGTGTTTTCATGGGTGGCTGCCAGTTCCATTAGGCTGGTGCGTTTGCCGACGGCCTGTACGGGCTGGATAGTGTAGTCTGCCTTGACTTTCTGATACAGCTGCTCCCAGAAGATTTCTCGGGCTTTATGGCTTTCTTGTCCTATCCAGAAAACAATTCTTGGCGATGTGCAGGCATTCTGATCGGTCAGATAAGTATCGTTATAAAAAGCACCGGCGATGGCTGATTTATTGTCGGCTTGTAAATAGGCCTGGGCATCAATCACTGCCAAGGAGTACCGGTCTGCAAAGGTAATCTCTGTGGCTCTTGGCTTCAGCGGTGCCCTGCGGATGGTCTTTATGGTCTGGTCGCCGCCCCAGATGATGCGGGTATCACAAACACTGGAAAAAAGGTTGGTGATGGTGTCCTGGTGTCCGTATTGAACCAATAAAAAGTAAGGCTTAAACGAACGGTGTTTTTCGTCTTCCAGGGTTTGGGCGATAGCCTGAATGAGTATTTCAACCTGCTCAAAGGACTTTGAAGGCAGGCGTACAATATTCGCATTGCCTGCCAATAGACCAACCACCATGGAGTAGGCAAAATTTACGGGAACATTGGACGGTGCGATATGAAAGGCTATTCCCCGTCCTAAAGATTGTTCCAAAGGGTCATAGGGTTTTTTTAAGGTTTCAATGGAGGCTCTTCGGCACCAGAAACCAAAGGTCATCACATCGGGATAGGCTTTGGCTGCTTTATTTTTTAAAATATTTCGCGATAAGTCATTCAAAAAGTTCATGATTCGTTCATCAAATATCTTTAATGGCGGCGCTTTAAGCATTTCCTTCAGTGTGTCTGAATCGCCAATGCTGTATAAAATATCGGTGGCTTTAAATGGTTCTAAATTGTTCTGCATAGGTATCACTGCACCCCCTGACTTCGGCGTTTTTTAATCGACCATGGATTTTAAAATATTTTCCTTTTCTCCCGCAGGGGCAGTCATCCTCGCCTAAGATGACGCCTTCATCCTCGGTTAAGAGGCAATGTCCCGGGTAGGATCTGGGCAGCATTGAAACCACCTCGATAATACCGGTCTCTTCGAGGGAACATTTTGAAAAATCAAGAGCGTTTCGTGTAATGACATCGGAAAATACACTGGCGTGCAAGTGTCCGGCTTCGCACTCCATATAGATGCACCCGGTCTGCTCGACCATGCCGTAGTAATCATGAACATCCTTTAAGCCGCAGACGGCTTCTAAACGCGCTTTAAACTGTTCGGCTGTCACGGCTTCATTTATGAGCTTTTTCCAGCCTCCGCCATGGATAAGAATGCCCTTCGACAAATCAATTGGATACTCAGGATGCTTTTGGAGCTCTTTATAAAAATGCTGCCAGATCATAAAGGTAAAGCCAAACAGCAAGATGGGTTTGCCCTGATGCTGTTCTAAAAAGGCCTGTATGCCCTCGATATCGAGGGTCATATCATCCTTTAAGGCGTAGGCTTTTTTTGAACCGAAGAGTGAAAAGCCTAAAATCCCGGCGCCTCTAGCGGAAAACAGGGCCCGGTTTTTGACCACGGAAGGACAGTCGATGATCAGCATGGGCATTCTAGCTGTGCCGGTGAAGCTTGAGACAATTTTGACCAGTGTCTTCTGCTGTAAGCTGGCAGTTTCCCGATCGAGGTAGATTTTGGACACAGCCTGTCCGGTAGTTCCCGAGGAGGTCATGGTTTTGAAGATGTCTTTTTCTTCAATGCTTCTCAGTGTCAAGGTTTTAAAAAGGCTCACGGGCAGAAAGGGAATGTCCTCATAGTCTGTGATCGCATGGGGATCAAACTGCATGGCATCAAGCATCCGGCGATAAGCTTCGCACTGTCGATAGTGGTGCTGGGTCAGTTCGCTTTGCACCGTGGTCATCAGCTTGTGCTTTTGAGCTTTGTCAAGCCCATAGGGCTCAGTTTTTAGTAGAGCTTCGTAATCAATCATTTTTTGTCCTCATTTATCTTTTGTGCCTGATTTTTTAAGTGTTCTGCACTTTCCCGAAATTGGTTTATTTCATCAGATGTCCATTGCTCAACCAGTCTTTTTTGAACACCGTTGCCATCAATAATAGAAGGAACACTCAACGCAATACCGCTGACGCCATACTCACCTTTCAGCACACTCGAAACGCATGAAACGGTTGCCCGACGATTTAATATCGCATCTGCCAAGGCGCACACACAGGTTGCGATGCCGTAATGTGTGCGACCTTTATCGGCGATAATGGTCGCTCCCATCTGCCTTACGCGCTCCTGAATGTTCTCCTTGATAGCGTGATTCCAGATAATGCCTGTATTCGCACAATATTCCTCAATGGGTTCTCCTGCCACTGAAAAGCGGCTCCAGACAGGCACCTGTCCCTCACCATGTTCTCCAGCAATAAAGCCACGGATGGTTTCTGTTTTTAAGCCAACATAATCGGCTACCTGGCTCAGCAATCGGGAAGTATCTAATAAGCACCCGGTACTAAAGACACGACCTTCCGGAATCTTTAAGTAATTAGTGACAAAAGTGGTAATGATATCCACTGGATTCGTGATCATCATGATAACGCTGTTCGTGTAATAGGGCTGTATCTGATCACAGACTTTTTTGACAATTTGAAGGTTTTCATCAACTAAGTCCAGTCTTGTTTCGCCTGGTCGCCTATTACGACCAGCAGTGATAATGATCAGATGACAGTTTTTGCAATCTTGGTAATCTCCTTCGCGTATATAAGCAGTTCCCATGAAGGAAATTCCATGTCGAATATCCAAAGCTTCACCCTGCGCGACTTTTTTATTTTGGTCAATTAAAATAATTTCATCGGCTAAATCTTTCATTGTGAGGGCGTAAGCGATGGAGGCCCCCGTGAAGCCTGCGCCAATAATGGCAACTTTTCGGTTGATCATTTTAAACCTCTTTATCAAATGATTTATTCTGGTAAATTTTTATACAGGGTCTTTCCGGCTTCATTTTTGGGGATTGTATCTATGGCTTTAACGGTGAATGCTGAAAAATGCAGGCCTGTTTTCTCGCTGACATATTGTTTTACCGATTCGGTCTCGGCTTCGTTGGTGATGAATATTTTCATATGATCATCGACGCCGCTACAGGCACAATCTAAATTTTCAAAGGCTGTTTTGATCATACGCTCGGTTTCATCGAGATTGACACGGTTGCCAAAAATTTTGACAAAGCGTTTTTTACGGCCGACGATATAGTAATAGCCTTCATCATCTTTCTTGGCCATATCGCCTGTAATCAACACGCCTTTTCGCTCATCCCCCCTGATTAAATCCTCGCCGCGCTCGGCATAGCCCAGGGTAACGTTAGGGCCTTCATATACCAGCTCGCCTACTTTTTCGGCTTCGTCAAAGGATTTTCCGTCTATGTCGATGAGGGAAAACTTTCCGCCGGGAATAGCAACGCCCATGCTGCCATATTTTCTAAGGGCTTCCTGATAGGGCAGGTAGGACATGCGTGCGGTGGCTTCAGTCTGGCCGTACATGACGTAAAAGCGCCGGTTAGTGGCTTGGGCATATTCGGCAAATTCTTTGTGGAGTTCGGGAGATAGCTTGCCGCCAGCCTGGGTCATGGTTTTAAGGCTTGGTAAATCCATTCTGAAAAAACGCAGCCGTTTAAGCATTTCATAGTTATAGGGAACCCCAGCGATGGAGGTTGCCTCCTGCTCTTTAAAAAACTGCCAGAATTCTTTCTGCATGAAGCTTTTGGTGGTCATTAAAAGGGTTGCGCCTTTTAACAGATGGCTGTTAATGATGGACAGACCGTAGGTGTAATTCATGGGCAGACTGGTGATGGGGCGTTCTGCTTCGGTCAGCTCAAGGTACTCGGCAATGGATTCGGCGTTGGCCTGTATATTTTGGGCGCTCTGACGCACCAGCTTGGGACTGCCGGTGGAGCCGGAGGTGGTGAGTAGCAATGCCAGCGCATCGTTAAGCGGATAGGGTGCGAGATGCGTTTTTAAAAGCACATAGCCTCTGCTACGCCATACTTCGGTATTGTTCTGATGGACTTTCTGTTTTAGAAAGCTTTCTTTCATGGCTTCAGGCAGCCAGAGATAGCTGGGATGGTATAGCGCGATCAGCTGCTCTAAAAGCTCGGCGTCCATTCCGCTGTCCAAAAGCAACGGCACGATTTTATTTTCTAAAAATCCGACATACCCTGCCAGTGAGCCGATGGTGTTTTCGCACAGGGAAAAGACTAAGGCTCTTTCGGGTATTTGGGTGTGCATTTCTTGGGCAAAGCTCTTAAGCTCGGCATAGGTTATGGTTTCACCGGTTTCGGATATGGCGGCATGCTTATTGAGATAGGGGTTAAAATTCCACATCATACTTTCCTAAAATCTCTTTCCCTTTCTCATAAGAACTCAAATCGATGATGTCGTCGGTATCCATCATGATGTCGAAGGCTTCCTCGAGTTCTGCGATTAGAGCCATGTGCCCAACAGAATCCCAAGCTGCAATAGACTGATACTCCAAGCCGTTTAAGTCTTCTTCACCAACACCAAATGTTTTTACAAAAGCTTCTTTGTATAAATCTAAATTATTCATCTCTATTTACCTCTTTGTATTTTTTATTTATTTTTTCAGCAATTGAATCTGCTGATAATCCACAAAAATTAACTAAATATTGATAACTCCCTGCCTTAGGATAGTTATTTTCTACTCCAATGGTCAATTGCATAGGATGCTTGGCGATCTTGCTGAGTGTTTCAGAAACGACACTTCCAAGGCCTCCAATGACACTATGCTCTTCAATCGTTACGATCATTTTTTTTGAACAGGCTCGTTCAATGGCTTCTGTATCAAATGGTTTAATAGTATGTACATCTTCAACGGCTGCACTGATCCCTTGTTTTTTTAAAATTTCTGATGCTTTCAGTGCTTCGTTGACCATGCTGCCTGTTGCAAAAATTGTGAGATCATCCCCATTGCTTAAGGGAATGGTTTTTCCAATTTCGATCTCATAATCTTTTTTATAAATGATTGGTGCGTTCATCACGCCAGTTAACCGCAGATATACAGGTCCCTTAATTTCAAGGGCTTTTTGTGTCATTTTGACTGTTTCTGTGCAATCCGCTGGGGACAAAATAGTTATATTTGGTATTGCTCGAATGGATGCTATATCTTCTAATCCATAATGTGTCACACCAAACATTCCCATGGCAAATCCAGCTCCTAAACCAACAATCTTAACATTTTCTTTCATATATCCCATAAAATGTCTCATTTGTTCACATGACCTTAGGGATGCAAAATTAGAAAAAGTAGTTGCAAATGGGATATATGACATTGAGGCCATCCCCGCGGCAATACCGACCATATTTTGTTCAGCGATTCCTACATTAATACAGCGGTTGGGATAGCTGTTTTTAAATCGATCTAGCCCTGATGTCGTACAAAGATCGGCTGATAAGGCAATGATTTCCGGATGACTCTGTGCCAGCTCATTTAAAGCAACGCCAAATGCGCCTCTTGAACCCAAAATTGACCACATTCTTATTGCTGAAGATTTATATTCAATCATAGCCAATTTCTCCTTTTTCAAGTTCATCCATCGCCTGCTTATATTGTTCTTCCGTTAGTTTGTTATGGTGCCACTCTTTGTTGTTTTCCATAAAACTAACACCTTTTCCTTTTACGGTATTGGCAATGATTACTAATGGTTTATCATGAATCTGTGTTTCAAATATATTCATCAGTTCTTCAACATTATGTCCATCACACTCTGCTACTTGCCAGCCAAAGCTTGTCCATATCGGTTTATAATCAATGGGTAAAATGTTTTTTCTGAAACCGTCGGATTGCATATTGTTATAGTCAATGATCGCAACCAGATTGGTTAGTTTATGACTACCGGCAAACATGGCACTTTCCCACACAGTTCCTTCGTTGATTTCACCATCACCCATTAATACATAAGTCTTGGATGACAATTCTTTCATATAAGTAGCCAAAGCGATTCCCACACCATAAGAGAGGCCTAATCCCAAACTTCCACCTGAAAATTCAATGCCTAATTGGATATTTTTACTCGGCTGACCTGGTAAATCTCCCCCATCATCTTCAAAAGTAAAAAGTTTTTCTTTTGAAATAATCCTTGCTTCATAGAGCGCCGTGTAAAATCCCAACGCTCCATGTCCCTTGCTCAAGATAAAACGGTCACGTCCTTCCCATTCGGGCATATCTTCTTTAACGTTTAAGATATTGGTATAGAGAGCCGCCATTATTTCCACAATTGAGAGTGCAGGTGCAAGATGTGCACCGTTGCTGCCTCCTTTCAAAGCAAGTTTTAAAATATTTTCCCGCATATTTTTTGCTGCGATTTTTCCTTTTAAAACTGCTTCTTCACTGATCATTTTAATCCCCCATCGACCCGAATTACTTGTCCGGTAATATAACTCGATAGATCGGAGGCCAGAAAGACGGCAGTATTCGCTATTTCACTTGGCTTACCACCACGCCGCAAATCTGCTGAGTTTTTTGAAGCTTCGACTACTTCTTCTGGCATTGTACTGAGCATTTCTGTTTCTGTTATTCCCGGTGCGATACAATTAGCTCTGATTCCCTGTTCTCCCAACTCCTCTGCAATGGAATTAGTCATACAAATGACAGCGGCTTTTGTCGCGCCATAGACCGATTTTCCAGGGTTCCCATCTATAGCAGCTGAAGATGCAATATTTACAATGTTTCCATGCTTTTGACGAACCATCAACTTAGAGATGTATTGGGTAAATAAAAACATTGAAAAGAAATTGACCTCAAACTGTTCTCTTAGGTTTTCTTCTGAAGACATTTGGAACAATGCGTTATAGGTAATGCCGGCATTGTTAACCAAAACATCAATTGTACGCTTTGCAGATCGAATTTTTTTTACAGCTTCTTTCATTTCCTGACCGTTTTTCAAGTCAAAATAGATTGGCCATATCTCTACACCATATTTTTCTGAAACTTCTCGCATTTCTTTTTCAAAGACTTCATTCTCTTTTCTTGCATGTGCCCAAACATTAGCACCGTTGCTGGCAAAAGCTTCGACCATTGCACGTCCAATGCCTCTGTTCGTTCCTGTAATGATTACATTTTTATTTTCAAGTAACATCTTCATAACCTCCTAACATCCAATTCCGCCGTCAACTCTTATGACTTGTCCTGTCACAAAGCTTGATAAATCGGACGCTAAATATAATATGGCTTTCGCGACTTCTTCAGGTAACCCTAAACGATGAATATTACTTCGCTTCATCTGTCGTTCAAGCGCTTCTTCGGGCAAATTCTTTGTCATGTCTGTTTCGATTACTCCAGGGGCTATGGCGTTAACCCTTATGCCTTTAGGGCCTAATTCTTGAGAAATCGTCTTTGTTGCCGCAATTAGAGCTGCTTTTGATGAAGCATATGCCAATTGTCCTAAATTTCCATCAATTCCTGAGATGCTTGAAATATTAATAACACTTCCTTTACCATGACGTAACATTAATTTAGTCATGTATTGGGTTAATAATATCTGTGAAAAAAAGTTTACCTGAAATGTTTTTTCAAGCTGGTCCATTGTAACCATATGGAACAACGCATCAAGATTCATCCCCGCGACATTGACTAAAACGTCAATAGGCTTTTTCTGTTTTTGTATTGTTTTAACACCATTTTTGACGGCTTCATTATCCATTAAATCAAAATAGACGGGCGTAATTTCCACACCATGCTCTTTTTCCATTTCACCGATATAGCTCGTGAAAGCCGCATCTTCATTTTGGCAGCAAGCAAAAACATTTGCTCCATTTTTTACAAACAGTTCTAAGGTGGCTAAACCGATTCCCTGCAAACAACCTGTAATCACTGCTGTTTTTCCTTTTAGTAACATTTGTATCTCCTATTTAAACACTTTTTTTTCTTCATTTTTTCTCATGGGGCGTGCTGGATTCCCCAGCGCGATTATGCTGTCTGGTATATTTTTAAAAACTGCTGAACCCATTCCAATAATGGTGTCATATCCTATACATATATTTTCTTTAATCGGTACATTCATTCCTATATAGGTGTTTTTCTCAATTTTGCAATTTCCAGCAACAGTAACACCACTTGAGATGACACAATTACTCTGTATCGTACAATCATGACCAACATTCACACCTGGCTGAATTAAAATGTTATCCCCAATTTTTAAATCACATGAAACAAAAACATTTTGACAAATAATTGTCCCTTCACCGATTTCGACAGATTCATCAATATATACGCTTGGATGACACAATGTGGCAATTTGCAAATTTCGTTCTTTTAGTTTTAAAAATATTTTTTCTCTTAACGATGGTTCACCTACTGCTACAACAAATTCAATGCTGTCTTCATTACTTTGGGATAATGTGTCTTCTAATTTGACGACTGAAATATCCTTTATTTTTCTGTCTGGATTAAAATCATCAATAAAAAGATAATCATCCCAACGATGATCTTTTTGATTAATCTGCCGAGCTAGCATTAAAACTTCTCTGCCTAACCCGCCGGCACCATAAATTGCTAAAACCATTCTTCCTCCTTATAATTTTTATATCTCTTTATATTTGACATAACTAGCCAAAATATATAAGTGAATTTTATATTTAAAACTACTAAATCAATTTTTTTTCACAATAATTCGGCATATTTCATCAACCATTGTAATTGGTAAGTCTGCATATAATGGCAATGTTACCACTTCATCGGCAACTTTTTTTGCAATGGGCGTCGCCTTTGACGAATAAATTGAACGATAGCATTCATAATCATTAATTAAAGGATAAAAATATTTACGAACAAATATATTTTCTTTAGCCAGTTCATCAGCCACTTGATTTCGAGACTTTCCAAAGACTTCTTTGTCAAAAATCACAGGAAAATAAGCATAATTAGTCTTTACGCCCTGCTGTTTGAGATTTAATTTAATCCCAGGGATATTTTCCAAATGTTCTCGATAGCGTTCCACTACCTTTTTTCTTTTCTCAATTTCTTTGTCAACATGGCGCAAATTACAAATCCCCATAGCGGCCTGAAACTCGTTCATTTTGGCATTGGTACCAATATCTTCTACATTTATTGGTGATGTAATCCCAAAATTTTTAAGGTTATAAAGCAAGTCTTTTAAGCCTGCATCACGGTATGTCAGCGCACCGCCTTCAATGGTATTGAATACCTTAGTCGCATGAAAACTAAACATTGAAACATCACCGAAATTTCCAATTCCCTCGCCGTTCACTTCCACACCAAAAGCATGAGCCGCGTCATAGACAACTTTTAAGTGGTGCTTTTTAGCGATAGTTTCAATAGCCTCTATATTACAGACATTGCCGTAGACATGGACTGGAATGATGGCTGTGGTGTGGCGTGTAATCAGGCTTTCTATTTTCTGAGGATCAAGGGTATAGGTGTCCGGGTCAATATCACAAAACACCGGTCTTAATCCATTATCAGCAATGGCATGGGTGGTTGACGCAAATGAGAAGGGCGTTGTAATAACTTCACCGCTTAAACGCAATGCCTTAATTGCGATAAAAAGGGATAAATGTCCATTACAAAAAAGTGACACATTCGGAACCTTTAAATAGCTTTCCAATTGTTGTTCAAAATTTTGGTGCACTGGACCCATGTTAGTTAACCATGCACTTTCAAAAATCGGCTTTATTTCCTCTACATATTCTTCTAAATCCGGCAAGGATGACCGGGTAACCAATACGGGTTTATGCTGCATGTTTACGTTCCTTTCTTGACCTCAGTCCTGATTTAATCGTATTTAACAAATAGGTGAAGCATTCCAGTTTCAGCAACCAAGCTGCTGTGATATAAAAAACAGTGCCTGTGGTTATCTGTATGATCAGCGTTGCCCAGGTGCCTAAGTGCAGTAAGAAAACAGAGAAACAGAGGGCGCACATGATAAGGGATAATACGAGTGATGGCAGGGTATCTTTGACTTGTTCAAAATAACTGTAATTTAAAAGCTTTCTATTTGGCCATGCGTTGATCGCTGCACTGACAAAGGATGTGCAGCAGCTGCCAATAAGCATGGCATAAATCCCCAATGGTACTGTAAAAAAAAGCACTGCAATATTAATAGCTTTTTTGATGACCTCCAGTTTCAAAAAAACATCACTTCGGCCAACAGCATTAATGGCCTGCAAGTTCGCTGTATGGATAGGCCATAAAGCATAAATAATGCAGGATAATTGCATAAAAGGCACACTCGGCAACCATTTTTCTGTGAGTAAAATAATGGTGATCGGTTCTGAACACGCCGCTAAGCCTGCCATCATTGGAAAAACTAAAAAGCTACTAGTGACAATTGACCGTCTTACCAGTTGTTTTAGCCGCGGACGATTGTCCTGATATTCCGCAAAAGCAGGGAACAAAACCCCTTGAATCGAGCCGTTTATATTATTCACTAATACACTTGGTATTTGATAACCTCGATTATAGTAACCCAAATTCGCTTGACTATAGACCTTACCAATAATCAAGGGATAAATGTTATTATAGAGTGTATCAATCAAACCAGAGCATAATAATCGAGACCCAAACTTAAAAAGCTGGCGAACATTATTTAATTTAAAGACGCGTTTCGGACGCCACTTTACAACAAACCATAAAATGATAGATGTGACTAGCGCATTGATAAGCTGCTGAAAGACCAAAGCCCAGACGCCGACACCTAAACAGGCAAAGAAAATGCCAAAAACTCCTGAAATTGTAATAGCCCCTAAACTAGCGTAGAATAACTTTTTAAACTGCATATTCTTTTGCAGTACCGCATTCTGTACAACGTTAAAAGCATTAAATAAAAGCATCAAAGACTGTACCCTTAGTACCGGTATTAATATCTCCATTTGATAAAAACTGGAGATTGCCGGTGCTGCTATAAACAAAATACCGATCATGACTAGAGAGATCAGGATATTTAAATAGAAAACAGATGAGTAATCTTCCTCTGTTGTATCCTTTTTTTGGATTAGCGCGCTGCCAAGGCCACTTTGGACAAAGACATTGGCTACATTAATAAATACGATTATTAATCCAGTAATACCATAATCGGATGGGGTTAACAAACGTGCTAAAACAATTTGTAATACGAATTGGATCCCCTGGACTCCTCCACGTTCCAAAAATTTCCATATTAAATTTTTAATAATTTTTCCTTTAACAATCTGTTTATTTTCCATATACAGTCCTTGTTATGTAGTGTCCTATTCTATGCATCAAATATCTTAGTCCAAATTTTTTTAGCATAATCAAGACTGTTATACCCTATCATAATCTTTGAGTTTTTTTCTAATACGACATCCTGCTTTTGAGTGAATTTCTCAAAATTCTCTTGTTCTATTTGTACAGCGTCTTCCAATTGACATCCTAAGATGTTAGTTATTTCATCCCACATACTAGTGCCACTTCGCATATACACTTTTGCTTTTAAACAAATGAGCATATAGATATTTCCCAAGGCTTGCTGCCTGTCATTATTAAAAATAGCAATATCCATATTGGCCAGATGTTGGTTAAATATTTCTGGTTTGTAAAAATCTTTCATAATAGTTACCTTTTCGCCAAACCACTCTTTTGCTACTTTTTCTACTTCCTCACGATAGTTAAAGTCACCATAAGACATTGGCAAATAAATATGAATATTTTCTTCTGAAAATTTTTTCAAATTCATTAACACTTCTATATGATGATTACTTTGTGTTGCACTGTTTCCAATTTGGATGTTTAAAATTTTTGAATCAGCTGTTCTATTAAGTTTTTCTAACACCTCTCTGGAATAACTTGGACTATAATATTTACAATCATAGTAAGTTCCTTCTATCCCATACCACTCTTTTGCTAAATCATAATCACCTTTTACTAAAGTTAGAATTTTTTTTGCATTTTTAATTATAGACTTTCTGATAATTTCATAGATTCTTTTCTTTATTGATTTATTTCGTATATTATAATAATAAAGATCTGCCCCCCAAAAAAGTATTGTTGCCTTTTTTACTAAACCTTTCATAAAAAAAAGTTCTATTAATAATTTAGGAAACAATAAACTATGTAATATAATTGATTTTGCTTGATAACATTTTTTTAATGTACCTAAATCAATATAAAAACTATTAATTTCTTTTACATTTATATATTCTGAAAAATCAAGATCAAATCTTTCCTTATCTCCAAAAACTATAAAAAAATGTTCGTCTTTAAAATTATTATTTACAAAATTTATATAATCCTTAGTAAATTTCTCGTATTTAAAAAAATGCACAATTTTGTTTTTATACATTCTGTTGCCTTTCTTTTTTTATTCAGCATTTAATAAAAGTGATTTTTTATATTTTTCGTAGCTACCTAAAGCAAACCCAATAAGTATCCATGGAAAGAAACCGCAGCGAATTTCTCTAAAAAAGAAATATCCTATTCCAAAAACTTGATAAACAATGAGCGTTATAAAAGCACATCTTTGTAAAAAAGAAACCATACCCGTTGATTTTTTTATATTATGGTAAAGATTTTTCAGTACAATAATAACCAATCCATATTGTAAAATTACACCAATTAGGCCATAAGCAAAGAAAATACTTGCAAACTCAATTTCAACTCCATAAGATATTGAACTATCGTTAATCAAAATTTTAGATAAACCAAACAAATATTGAAACGGTGTTTTCAATAAGTTTTTAAAATAAATTAGTTGATCTACTCTACCCCCACCACTTGTTTCAAACAATACATTCCATCTATAAAACATTTTTACTACAACCGGATTATTAATTTTATATAAATAAAAGAATACTATCCAGATCAATAAACATATAAATAAAAATCGAAATGTGTTTTTTACTTTTCTTTTATCGACGATTACCTCTAAAAGATACATAAATATAATGGCAAATAACACCGCTAACATTCCTGCTCTCGCTTGTGAAGCAAATACATTTAAGATACTAATAACAGCAAGAATGCCCGCGGTTACTTTATATTGTCTGCTATGCTTTAATAAAAGTACGGAAAAAACAAAAAAGAACGCGGCAAGTCCTCCATTTGAAGTTGCGTGTTGTGCGATTCCACTTGATCTGAAATTTACCATTGCACGATTGAACGTTAAATAATCATCATCATGAAATGGATACATTTTCATGAAAAATTCACGACCTACTCCTGGTATCCACTCAACAATACCAACAAACATGGCAAATATTCCCACACATATGAAACATTTAATAAAAAAATTAATTCCGATTTTTTGATTTGATGATAGACTTATAAAAAATATGCATACCATAAATTTACATGCATAATTGATAACATCAAATCGGATTGAGAAGTGATCAAAATACTTAATTGAACCATATGTTGAAGTTAAAAATATTTCAAAAATTACCATTATAAAGAATAAATATATATATCCCATCCTTTTAGATATTTGATTATCCTTAGCTAAAAATACGAGTCCGCCAGTAAAAACAAGTGGCATTGCAATATAGATCATTGGCACTTCTAATGAAGCAATCTCAAATGTTGGTAATACAGCTAAAGTGAAAATAATAATAGTTATCGTTTTGTACTTAAACGCTGTACCTAGTTTCATGTTTATTTCCCTTCAAGATTTATTTTAAGCATTCGTTATAAATTTTATTTATTTTTAAAATGATTTGATTCCAAGAAAATTTATTACTTAGTTCAATACATCTTTTAGATATATCATTATATTTTTTTAATATTATATAAATTTTTTCATGTAAATCTAAATAATCACTAGCTTTAACATGAAATCCTACATCGCCTTCACAAAATTGCCCGTCAAACCCTTGCCCTATTGAATAAATAACCGGCAACCCCTGACTCATGGCTTCAGCATAAACCAAACCAAATGTTTCATGGATGGAAGGCATGACAAAAATATCATGTTCACGGTATACCGATAGTAGATCTTCTTTTGATTTTGTACCAAGATAATGTACAAAATCATATGCCATCACTTTATCAAAAATCTTTTTATCATTTTTTTTTCCAACAATCGACAATATGACTTCTATGTCATTATTTTTTAATCCTTTTACGGCTTCGATTGTTGTTTCTATATTCTTATTTTTGTTTATCTCTCCAACATATAACAATTTAAGTTCATTATTGGAATCATAACCTTTAGGTTTACCGATATTTTTAAACCAAAAATTATCTATTCCATTTGGAATAATGACACATTTTTGCAGAAATTTGTCTTTATCTTGTTGGGGAATATATTTCTTTAAAACTTCATCTCGATATGCTTTTGATAAAAAAATCACTTTCTCTGCATGTGTCATTATTTTGATCCCCAAGTTCCGTAAATGAATCAATTTTTTTAAAAAGAGATTTACATCCGTATTTCTTACTGTCACCAAATAAGGAATACCATCGTCAATTTTAGTTTGATACGCAAGCCATCCATTTGTAAATAAAGTATGTGCATGAATTAAATCAAATTTTTGAATGTTATATTCTTGGTTTAATTTGTTTTTTATTTTTTTTTGTTTTATATGGAAAAAATAACGGTCAATTTCGTTGAAACTTGGGCATATTTTGGTATAATTACCATAATTAAAACTATTTTTTTTAAAATTCTTTTTCACAGGTACAAAAACACTAATATCCACCCCTTGATTTATTTGCTCGTCATACAGATTTTTGTAAAAATAACCTTGAGCATAATATGAATTTAAATGTAATATCTTCATTTTTTACTCACATTCTCTTTTTTATATATTATTTTTAATAGTAGTATTAATTTTTATAATGTTTTCCTCTGTCAAATAAGGGTGCATGGGCAGCGCCAGAACCCGCCCGCAAAGCTGCTCAGTCACCGGACAACTGCCTTTAATAAAGGGCGTGTCCTTGAAAGCGGCCTGCTCATGCATGGGCTTGGGATAATAGATCATGGTCGGAATCCCCTGCTCCTTAAGCGCGGCCTGCAGCCTGTCCCGCTGGCTGGCTGATGACAGGGTGATAGTGTATTGGGCCCAGCTGGATAAAAAGCCCTCTGGAATAATAGGTGTTTTGACCACGCCGCTCAATTTCCTGGTGTACTGGGCTGCCGCATCGTTCACGGCCTGCAGCTCGTTATCGGAAAAGGCCCTGAGCTTTACCTGAAGAATGGCTGCCTGAAGGGTGTCCAGCCGGGAGTTGACCCCAATGCGCACATTATCATACTTAAAGCTGCCCTTGCCGTGAATCTTGTAAGAGTTGATAAGGGCTGCCAGATCGCTATCATCCGTAAAGACAGCGCCGCCATCCCCATAACAGCCTAAGGGCTTGGCCGGGAAAAAGGAGGTGGTGGCCGCGTCGCCAAAGCTGCAGGCCCGTTTGTCGTTAATTGCCCCACCAAGGCCCTGGGCGCCGTCCTCCAGCACCTTGAGGCCATATTTGTCCGCAATGGCCTGTATCTTAGGATAGTCGGCCGACAGGCCAAAAAGGTCGACGGCGATGATGACTTTTGGGGTCAGCTGTCCCTCTGCAAGCACGGCCTGAATAGCTTCTTCGAGCCTTTTGGAATCCATGTTAAAACTATCTTCGTCTACGTCTACAAACACGGGAGTGGCGCCCTGGTGGGCAACGACCTCGCCGGAGGCAAAAAAGGTGAAATCCGGCACGAACACCGCGTCACCCGGGCCAATGTCCCAGGCCATGAGCACCAGGGATAGCGCGTCGGTGCCGTTGCCGCAGGTCTCGCAATGCTTTACCCCCACGTATTGGGCCAGCTGCTCCTCCAGCTCGGTGACGGGGGCGCCGGAAATAAAATTCGTGTTGTCAAGCACGGACTGGATGGCGGCGTCGATGTCTTTTTTCAGGTGTTGATATTGGATTTTTAGGTCTCTGAATTGCATGCTAATCCTCTTGTTTTTTAAAGTCTTTGTAAATTCGAAAATAAGGCTTTTGAACAGCCCCAAATTCTCTAAAGGAATGCTCAATTTGTTTTATGACACTGCCCTCAAAATCAAATTTCAGTCCCAAGTCTGACGCTAATTTAATTCCCCTATAAATTAGCGCGTCATACGCTTGACTTTTTCTTAATTCCGGATTGGAACCACCTAATAATAAATACATTGATTGCTGATCCCAAATTAAATAAATGATTGCATGTATTCTGTTTTCGTCATCGATCGCATAATAGTTTTTACAACAATTATTGCTTTTGCATGCTTCATCCAATTTTATTAAAAATTTAAGTGAATAAGGTATTTCAATGTTTTGTCGGTCAAAAGTCATTTTATTGACTTCATACATTGCCGAAATTTCTAAATCTTCTCTGATCATCAAATTATTTTTTTCAGATTTACGAATCATATTTCGTAGGTTTGGCGAAAAATCATTCCATACACAGTTCATATCCTGTGTATTTTCGATAACGTATGTATATCGTGTAATTTCTTGATATTTTCTCCAATAAAAAGGTAGCCAATTCGTAAAAGAATAATGATATTGCTGTTCATAGCGATCAATGGGTAGATCTTCAATAAAATCACACACCTTATTAATAATCTTTTCCTCATAATGTAGTTTTTTAAAATACTTTTGATCTTTTGGATATTTTATAATGATACCGTTATTTTGAGTAAGTAAGGGTTTTGTAATTTTTTTTAAACCATGCGTATCATGTATATAATACGGCATCGCAGCTATAACTTCTCCACCACTTTCAAATAAGTAAACGTCCCAATTACCATTGCAAGTTATATCTAGCCACCAAGACTGCGAAAAAATAGGTGTATACGTACTATCGCAAAAAATTTGGTATTTTTCTTTTTTTTCTATATCAATCATCATATTTCCTTTTTTCTATTCTGTAAGGGAAATTAAATCTTCCCTCAAAGTCAGTACTACAGCAATTGTTAAGAGGCAGTTTCACGACCGTTCCCTCTGCCGCGGACTGGTAGATGGCCAGCACCAGCTCCAGAGCATTTTTTCCGGCCTGGGCATCCACATAGGGCGCCCGGTCCTGCTCGATGGCTTCGATCACATCCCGGTACAGGCTGGTGTGCCCGTTGCCGTAGACATTACTTGTCGCTTCGTGAAAGCCGTTGTTTTCAGTGTTTTCATGATCATCGGCGTCGGCCAGATCCCAGACGTCAATGGCGTTGGTGGACTTGCCGCCAAGCTTGACGGTGCCCTTTTCCCCAAAAAGGTACAGTGTCTCTTCCAGATTCTGGGGATAAACGTTGGTGGTGCCTTCGATGGTGGCCACAGCGCCGTTTTTAAACTGAACCACGGCCATGCCAATGTCCTCTGCCTCCAGATAGTTGTGGAACTGCTGCCTGGTCACGCCATAAACTGTGTCGATTTCGTCCCCCATCATCCAGCGCAGCAGGTCGATGCCGTGGATGCACTGGTTCATCAGACAGCCCCCGTCCTGAGCCCAGGTGCCGCGCCAGGGCGCCTGGGTGTAATAGTCCTGATTCCGGTTCCAGCGCACATGGATGGAGCCGTGTGAGACTCGGCCAAAGCGCCCTTTCTCCACCGCGCCCCGCATTTTCTGCACGGCGATGTTAAAACGGTTCTGGTGGCAGGCGGAGACCTTTATCTTGTTTTCTGCAGCCGCCCTGATGATGGCATCGGCACCGGCAATGCTCATGGCCATGGGCTTTTCGATGATCACGTGAATGCCGTGTCGGATGCAGTACAGGGCGATCTCCTCGTGCAGGCCGCTTTCGGTGGCAATGCCGATTAGGTCGAGGGGGTTCTCTTCGATCATTTTTTTATAGTCCGTGTAACGCCGGATACTGATGTCTTTTTCAAGGCCATGCTTTGCCAGCAGGCTCTCCATGTGGTCGGGGATGGCGTCACAGACGGCCACGAGGTTCAGATTGTTATTTAATACGGCTTGGATATGATTGGTCGCGATGCGGCCACAGCCGATGAGTGCGTAGTTCATTGGTTACTCCTGTTTTTACAACAACTCAATATTGTCTCTATTCTTAATTTGTTTTAATGCATTCTTAGTGTCAAAGATAGCTTTTGCATTTTGTTGTACCATATTGTAATCAATACTTGTGTGGGCAGTTGTAATAACGACTAAATCATATTTTTTAACAACAGCCGCATCAATTTTTTCTATTCCTTTATGGATTTTACCTTTATACTTGTACTCTGGGATAAAAGGATCATAAAAATCAATCTGCGTTCCAACTTTTTCAAAGTTTTCAATGACCTTTAACGCTGGGCTCTCCCGGTAATCGTCGATGTCCTGTTTATACGCCACACCGAGTGCAAGGACCTTCGCGCCGTTTAGGGCTTTTTTGTCTCTGTTTAAAATACGCGAAGCCCGGTCAATACAATACTCCGGCATCCGGTCATTAATCATCATGGAGCTTTCAATCATGGAGGTGTGGAAACCATACTCCCGAGCCTTCCACGACAGATAATAGGGATCGAGCGGGATGCAATGCCCGCCCAAACCCGGACCCGGATAAAAGGCCTGGAATCCATAGGGCTTAGTCTTAGCCGCGTCCACCACTTCCCAGATATTGATCTTCATGCGGTCACATAAGATGGCCAACTCGTTAATCAAACCTATATTGACATTCCGGTAAGTGTTCTCCAGAATCTTTTCCATCTCAGCAATGGCTGGCGAGGATGCTTCAAAAACATCTCCATCCAATACCACCCGATACATCGCTGCAATGACCTCAGTGGCATCCTCGCCAATACCTCCAACCACCTTAGGCGTGTTCTTTGTTTTATAAAGCGCATTGCCGGGATCCACCCGCTCTGGTGAAAAGCCTAAATAAAAATTCTCACCGCATTTTAAACCCGAACCCTGTTCGAGGATGGGTTTAATGAGTTCTTCCGTGGTGCCGGGATAAGTCGTGGACTCTAACACCACCATGGTTCCTTTTTTCAGGTATTTAGCAACCTCTTCGGTTGATGACTTGACATAGCTGATGTCTGGCTGCTGGTATTCATCCAGTGGTGTCGGCACGCAGATTGCGATAAAATCCGCATCTTTGATGAAAGAAAAGTCTGTTGTTGCAGAGAGCATTCCGCTATTGACTAATTCTTTTAAGTCATCGTCGATGACATCGCCGATGTAGTTGTGGCCTTCATTGACCATTTTCACTTTTTCTTCCTGAACGTCGAAGCCGATGGTTTTAAAGCCGGCCTTGGCTTTTTCTACGGCTAAGGGAAGACCTACATAGCCTAGGCCTATAACACCGACTTTAATTTGCTTCTTTGTGATTTTATTTATTAATTCTTGTTTAATTTCCATTTCTTTTCCTACTTTTCAATAGTTTCGATCAACTGCTCTGTTAAATTTTTAAAATCGTACTTTAACGCTGTTTTCTCTGCGTTTTCACCGATACTGTTATATTCATCTTTCGATAGATAAAAAAATGAAAGTATTCCCTCTGTAATATTTTCAGGTAAACATCCAACTTTTTTCCCCGCATTATTATTTATAATATAGTCATAATGAGCATCTATATCGGATAAAATCGGATGACCACTGGCGAGATAATCAAAAGATTTATTAAGGCTCATACCATATCTTACAAGCCTGGCTGATACCCCATGCATTAGATTCAGATCACATTTACTTAAAATATAGGGAATGTATTTTTTATCAACAGACCCTTTAAACACAATGTTTTCGATTTTTTCTTCATTGCAACGTTTTTCCAGCGCTTCACGCTCATTACCGTCCCCATAAATCAAAATTTTTACATTTTCAGAATTTGTATTTTGCAACACTTTTGCTGCATCAACTAATGTTTCAATATTATTAACTTTTCGGATTGACCCAATATAGACAACCTTAAAGGTATCTGGATCTTCCAAATCAAAATCTTTGTAAGTGATATTTTCTTTACTATACTCATATTCTTTTAAATCAATCCCATTATTGATATGATGTACTTTCGAAAGATCAATATCATCTTGCCATCCTTGATCAACAATATAATCTTTTCCACCTTCCATGGTAAAAACTAGTTGGTCAGCTTTTTTATAAAGATATTTTTCACATTTATATAAAATTTTAGATAAAAGTCCATTTCTTTTTATAATTCCATATTCAACCAAAGATTCTGGCCATAAATCTCTTATTTCCACAATATTCTTACAATGATATTTTTTTGACAGTTTAATTGCCGCCAAACAGGCTAAGGGATGCACGGAAGATCCAATAATAATGTCTGGTTTTTCAAAGTTATCTGCTACTTTTAGGACACCTTTGTAATAATCAAACATATTCTTTATACGTTCTTTTCCATTGCCTTTATACTGTCTTGTTTTTATATATACAAACGGTATATCTTCTTCTGTATATTCAATATATTTTTTATCATCGTTTATAAGATTAATGCTCGAATTATGCTGGGCACTAGATACAAATATTGTTACTTTATATCCTGCCTGTTTTAAATACTTTGCAAAATTAAAATGTCTCAAACCCGTACATATTGAAGGAGGGCCAGCATAATGGTTGAAAATCCATATTTTTTTCATATATCATTTCCTCCTTAATATCGTCGTTCTTTTAATTTTGCCGGAATACCCACATATGTTCCGGCTTCGGTCAAATCTTTTACCACCACACTACCTACACTTACAACCACTTTTTCTACGATTATTTTTCCTTGAATAACATTGGCACCCGCTCCAACATGACACGCCTCACCCATATGTACATTCCCACACAAACAAGCCTGTGGCGATACATGGGTGTAGTCTCCAATCACACACTCGTGCTCAATGACCGCTGAGGTGTTAATGATACAGTGCTTTTTAATCTCTGCATCGGCATTAATCACGACACCGGCCATTACGGCTGTGCCGTTACCAATACGGACGCCTTCCCCGATAACTGCGGTGGGATGAATGGCGGTATAGTAGTTTAATGCTGGATTGCTTTCTGCGATTTCTTTTCGGATTTTATTATTGCCTATCCCGATGATAAAATAGTAATCGTCTTTGTATTTCTGTGTATCTTCTATCTTTCCCAGCACGGGAATCTGATGGATCTCTTTCTTTGCCGGGTCGTCATCTAAAAAGCCCAGGACTTTGTCTCCTGATTGATGGACAATATCGGCGATCACTTTTCCATGGCCGCTGGCTCCGATGATCATGACTTTTTTCTCAGGCATTGGCTTTTTCACTTCCTTTGAATACTTCCATGGTGACTGCTGTATCTGCGTTGATGTCTTCCTGCTTGAAGGCTTTGATCATAGTTTTTATGACAATGCTAACATCCAGGGGAAAGCTTACCTTTTTTACATACTCGACATCGTAATTGAATTTCTCTTCCCAGGTGATGGCGTTGCGCCCATTGACCTGAGCCAATCCTGAAAGGCCGGGTCTTACTTCATGCCGCCTTTTCTGTTTTTCATTGTATAAGGGAAGATACTGCACCAATAAGGGTCGAGGTCCAACAACACTCATATCTCCTTTAAAAATATTAAATAGCTCGGGCAATTCATCCAAACTGGTACTTCGGAGCATCTTTCCAAACTTCGTCAGCCGAATGCTATCCGGTAACAACTCACCTTTTTCGTCCCGCTCATCGGTCATGGTTCTGAATTTGTACATGGTAAAGATTTTTTCATTCTTGCCGGGCCGTTTTTGTTTGAAGATCACCGGGCTTCCCAGCTTCTTTTTAACTAGGATTGCGGTAACGCCCATCACGGGTGACAGCACGATGATGGCCACGCCGGACAGGGTGATGTCGAGTATGCGTTTGACGTATTTCTGATAGATCATTTTGAACCTCGGTATTTTACTTTTTAAAAGAGTGTCTTAATAATGTTGATAATACGCTGTTGGTCTGCTTCGCTCATTTTTGTATCGCTCGGCAGGCAGACGCCCCGGTTAAAGATATCTTCTGCGATGCTCTGTTCATTCTCTGGATCGCAATGGCTGAAGAAATCAAAGGCTTTGAAGTAGGGCTGCAGATGCATGGGTTTCCAGACTGGCCGGGATTCAATGTTTTCTTTTTCCAAAGCTTGCATGATATCTATTGGCTTTACCTTACTATCCTGTTTTAAAGTCATGCAACTTAGCCAGTAATTGGGCTTGCCTTTATCGGAAATGGGCATCATTTCAATATCGCTGATTTGTTTAAAGGCTTCTTGGTAGGTAGCAAAGATTTCTTTTTTCTTTGCGACCCGCTCATCAAGGACTTTTAACTGTCCTCTTCCGATACCGGCAACGATGTTGCTCATGCGGTAATTGTAGCCTAGCTCTTTGTGCTCATAATGGCGTTCATTCTCTCTGGACTGGGTGGACCAAAAGCGGATTTTCTGGATAAGGGCTTCGTCGTTGCCGAGGAGCATGCCGCCGCCGGAGGTGGTGATGATCTTGTTGCCGTTAAAGGATAGAACGGACAGATCGCCTAGGGTACCGCATTTCTGTCCCTGGTAGGTTGCGCCTAAGGCTTCGGCGGCGTCTTCTAACACGGGTGTGTGGTGTGCTTTACAGAGGACTGACAGCTTTTCATAATCGGCGGCCTGTCCGTATAAATCCACAATGATCACGGCTTTGGGATTGGGGTATTTTTCATAGGCTTTTTTAAGAGCGGCCGGGCTCATGTTCCAGGTTTCGGGCTCGCTGTCGATGAAAACGGGCTTTGCGCCCAGGTAGATAATGGGGTTGGCGCTGGCGGAGAAGGTCAGGCTGGAGCAGAAGACCACATCGCCTTCCCCTACCCCCAGTGCTTTTAAGCCAAGATGCAAGGCGGCTGTTCCGGCGGATAAGGCGGCTCCTGCTTTAAGTCCCACATAGTCTGCCATTTCTTTTTCAAACTGGTTGACATTTTTTCCCAGGGGAGCGATCCAGTTGGTGTCAAAGGCTTCCTGTATGTATTTCATTTCTTCGCCGCCCATGTGGGGCGAGGCGAGGTAAATCTTTTCGGGCTTTTCCATTTTTCTTTCCTTTTATATTTTATATTAAAACTCATCTAAATTTAATATCTAAAAAAATCAGAGCCTACACGCGCTCTTTTGCTTACAAAAAAATCAATTTTTTCAATATCGAAACCTATTATAACATTGGCTCCTCAAAATTGCACGTAAAATTTAAAAATAAATAAAAAAATTTATTTAAACTCGATTTATAACGGTTGTTTTCTAATAATTTAGGTATAGTGCCTGCCTTTGACGACCGTACGAAATGGACGGTCGTCATTTTTGCTTCTTTATTTGGGGCTCTGCACAATTTTATAATACGCGCGCAGCTCTGCTTTCATTTTACGGGTATATTCCTTTAGCAGCTGGTACAGCTGTTCGCGGTATCTGGTCAGGCCCTTTCTGTAGAACTGGGCAAAGGCGTCGTGCTTTGTGGCTCTTTTTTCCTTTTTAAAGAGGCCTTGAAAAAACTGGCCGATATTGTCGCCTGCCGCCTGGAGGGCATCGGTGAAGTGGAGCTTCATTCTCAGGGCTTCCAGTGGTTTTCTGGGCTTTTTGGCAAACCCGACAGGGTTTTGCTCGAGGTGGTCGCAGAATTTCCAGTAATAGCGGCAGGCTTCGGAGATCAGGGTGTCGTAGGACTGCTCGATATCGCTCTGCGCTTCCTCGGCGTAGGCGGTAAAGAGGCGGTTGCGTTCCTTTTCCTTATGGGCGCTGATACCGCCGGGCCTTCTGAGGTCGGCGTCGATGCGGTAGCAGCAGCGGGTATACCAGGTCTCGATGATCTCTCTGCCCTCCTCCTCAAAAATATGGGGAATTTTCTGGCTGATGGCGCTCAGCAGACCTGACTTGATCCGGCTGATGACGGCCTCCCGGCCAAAGGCCAGGGTCTTTTTTCCGCTGAGCAGGGTTTTGGACTGGCTGTTAACCGGGAGGATATCCTCCTCGGGCACATGGCCGCTCTGGACAATGGTCTGGAGCATGGTCATAAGGTTCTCCTGCCCTCCTGCCACATCGGCGTGGGTCAGGGCCACGAGCACCTGATTGCCGCCCTGGCGCAGGCTTTCGATGATCTCAAGGTCAAAGTCCTCTACCCGGGCGGCTTTGGCCGAAATGCAGTAAAGAATGGTATGAAACCACTCGGTGATCTCGGGCACGTCATGGGCTTTGAGGGTATCGTTTATGAGCTGCTTCCAGTCTCTGGCCTTATCGGCCTCCAGGCCCCAGGAATCGTACAGGTGCAGGGTAAAATCCGGGGACAGGGTCACGGTCTCCTCATAGATGCCCATACCGGTAACGGGCCGCCCTGCCCCGGTAGCATAGACGTTTCTGCCAAAGATATAGTTGAACAGGGAGGTCTTCCCGGACCCGGTTTTGCCGAGGATGAGCACATTGGCGTCAAGTGTCTTTTCCATTTTTATGCTCCTTCAGCCAGCTTTCTACAAAGCCGGAAAGGATGGCGCTGTCAAAGAATTTCTTATAGGACTGGGGCTTGCTACCCTCAAACACGGCTTTGGCGTAGTTGGCGCAGCTCTGGGACAGGGCTGCGCCGATGGCGGCGGTAAAGGTGGAGGCCACAACGGTGTTCACGGCAATGCCGGCCGCGGTACCCACGCCGGGGATCATCTTGAGCACACCGGCGGTCAGGCTCTGGGCCAGCATCCGCCCTGCCTGGGTCACCACCAGGCTGCCCACAAAGGAGATGAGATCCTCGGAGATTTTATCGAGCCCGTAGGTTCTTAAGATGTGCATGGCCATGGAGACCTGTATGGGCTCTAAAAGCACTGCGTCCGAAAACGGAATGGGCGTCGCGGCCACGCCTGCCGCGGCGGTGGTGTAAATAGGGATGATCTTTTTTGCGACCAGCTCCTGCTTTTTCTGAACATGGCCTGCCAGCGAGCCGATGAAGCCTTCCTTTAAAGAGTCGTCCAGCTCGCGGATTGCCCAGTCGACCAGGGCATCCCACTCAATATAAGGCTCCATTACCTCCTGGATATATTTATCCTCATGGGCGCTGGTGGCAAAGCAATGGACATTACAATTTTCTGTGACGGCTCTGAACAGCTCGCGGTATTCCTCATAATCGACGCAGTCCAGCTGGGTCAGTACCACAACCGTAGGGATATTTTTTTCTAAAAGGGTCTGCACCACAGAGATATCCATATCGGTCACCCGCTTGTTGGCAGCGGAGATACAGTACCAGGCCTCGTGGATCTGCCTGGCCAGCCCTCCCTCCCGGCGTTCCTCGATCCATTTTTCCACATTGTCCCGATAGGCGGAGATTTTTTCCTCGCCGATCTCGTAGCCCTCGGTGTCAAAAAGATTGACGCTGGTGTCCTCACTGCTGTACTCGGTAATGCCTCTGGTCAGCGGTCTTCCTGTCCCGGTGGCCGCCACATTTTTGCCAAAAATCCAGTTGACCACGGTGCTTTTGCCTGCTCCGGTGGCCCCGCAGATCAGGATATTGGGCTTGCGGATTCCAGCCGCTACCTTTTCCAGTTCTTTCTGAAAATCAAAATTTTTCACCTTAATATCACTCATGGCTGCGCCTCTTTTCTGATGGTTAATTCTTTAGTTTTATTATACCCCTTTATCCTCTGATCTTCAACAACGTAAAAAGGCGGCGGACTCCAGTGTCCGCCGCCTGTCAGGCTTTCATATGCTCTTACTGCGCCCAGTCAAAGTTTTCTTCAACCTCCTGGGGCTCACCGCCCTCCATCTGCAGCTCTGGGTTCTTGACGCTGACCTTTGAGCCGGCCGGGACAGACTGGGTGATAAAGCAGTTCCCGCCAATGATGGCGTCATGCCCGATGACGGTCTCGCCGCCCAAAATCGACACGTTGGAGTAAATGGTCACATTGTCCTCAATGGTGGGGTGACGCTTGTGCCCGCGCAGGTTCTGGCCGCCTCGGGTCGAGAGGGCCCCCAGGGTCACGCCCTGGTACAGCTTGACATAATCGCCGATAATGGTGGTCTCGCCGATAACAATGCCGGTGCCGTGGTCCATAAAGAAGAATTTTCCAATGGTGGCGCCCGGGTTGATGTCGATGCCGGTGCGGCTGTGGGCATATTCGGTCATCATTCGCGGGATGATCGGCACGCCCAGCTGGTAGAGCTCATGGGCCACGCGGTAGACCATCATGGCAAACACGCCGGGATAGGAGAAGATAATCTGATCCTTATCCGCCGCCGCGGGGTCGCCGTCGTAGGCGGCCTGCACGTCCTGGGCCATGTGGGTTCGGATCTTCGGCAATGTCTTCATAAAGGCGCAGCTGATCTGTGCGGCCTCGTCGGCCACAGCCTGCACCTGGTATTTTTCAGAATTTTCATATTTGCGCATGAGGCAGAGCCGGATCTGCTTGTGCAGCCGCTCCTCAATGCCCATTAAAATATCCCCGATATAGTATTGAATGGTACAGTTAAAGAGCTCCCGGCTGCCGTAATGCCTGGGGTAAAACAGCTCTCTTATATCACATAAAATGCCAATGATTTCGTTTCTGTTTGGCAGCGCTGTGGAGGTATAGGTGGTGTAGGCGTCGTCCTCATGGTAGGTCTCCACCATTTCCTGTGTCAGCGGCGTAATACATTGATTAAATTCTCTGCTCACTGGTTCTTCCTGCTTTCCTGATTTCATACTTGTTCTATCAATTAAATATGTGATTAATATTGTACCGCTTTTGTATGAAAACGTCAATGGCTGGCCGGTTAAAAAGCCCTTCTATTTCCCTATACTTCAAAGGGAATTACCGAGCTGAGCAGTTTCCTGGCATAGGGGTTTTGCACCTGGGCCAGCTCCCCGCTCATGCACGCCTCGACAATGCGCCCTTTATATAGGAAGACAATCTTATTACAGAGATGGGCGACGGCCTGCAGGTCGTGGGCCACAAACAGGTAGGTCATGTTCATCTCAACCCGCAGCGCGTGCAGCAGAGTCATGATCTGGGCCTGAACCGATACGTCCAGTGAGCTGATGGCCTCGTCCAGAACGATGAACCGGGGGTTTGTGGCAATGGCCCGGGCGATGCATACCCGCTGGAGCTGGCCGCCGGACAGCTCGTGGGGGTAGCGGCCCTTAAAGGCTGCGGGCAGGCCGACCTTTTCGAGCAGCGTGTCGATCTGCTGGTCCTCCGGCCTTTTTCCAAGGGCCAGCAGCGGCTCCAAAATGGCCTCGCGCACGGTAAACTGCGCATTGACCGAGGAGGTGTAGTCCTGAAAGACAACGCTCATTTTGCCCCGGTTCTTGGCCAGCCATGCCTTGACCGGCTCACCCTCGATAAAAATACCGCCGCTGCCCTTATCGGCTTTTTCAAGGCCCAGGATCAGGCGGGAGAGGGTGCTCTTGCCGCTGCCGCTCTCACCGATCAGGCCCACGCACAGGCCTTCCTCAATGTTAAAGCTCACGCCCTCCAGCACCTTGAGGCGGCCGCCGCTAAAGCCCTCGCCCACCTTCAGGTAGCTCTTGTGCACATCCTTAATTTCGACCAGGTTCTTCATGGCGCGCCTCCTTATTCATGGCTTTTTTAAAGGAATCGGTGATCATGAGCCGGGTGTCGATCAGATACCGGGTATAGTCGTTCTGAGGGTTCCGGAACACTGCCTCTGCCCTTCCGGCCTCCACACCGCAGCCCTTTTCCATGACCAGCAGGTCATCGGACAGGCGCCTGACCACACCCAGATCGTGGGAGATAAAGATTAAGGCCGTGCCGGTCTCCTGCCGCAGCAGCTCAAAGGCCTCCACCACCTGCCGCTGGTTAACAGCATCCAGGGCCGTGGTTGGCTCATCCGCGATGATCACAGCCGGCTTCATGGCCAGGGCGATGGCAATCATACAGCGCTGAAGCATGCCGCCGGACAGCTGGTGCGGGTACTTCCGGACCACCTGCTCCGGATCCCGTATGTTCAGGGCTGCCAGCACCTCGGGGGCCAGGGTCTTCGCGGCCTTTTTATCCATTTCCAGATTTTGCACAAAGGTCTCGGCCATCTGGCTGCCAAGACGGGCCAGGGGATCAAAGGCTGTCATGGCGTCCTGGAGGATCATGCAGATTTCCCGTGCTCTGATGTGCCGCAGCTGGCTCTCCTCCAGTCCGATCAGCTCTGCCTCGCCACCGTTTTGTGCAAACAGCGCGGAGCCAGTGGTCTTGAGCCAGGGATTCAGCAGGCCGAGCAATGCCCTTGCGGTCATGGATTTGCCGCTGCCGCTCTCGCCCACAATGCCCAGACAGCTGTTGGCCCTCAGCTCAAAGCTCAGGTTGTTTACAATGACCTGGCCGTCGCGCACATCGGTGACGCTCAGGTCCTTTACACGCAGCAGACTGCTCATGACGCCACCGCCTTTTTGCGCACAAAAATGGATCGGCGCCTGCGCTTAAAGCCCTTGTCCAGCTTTGGATTCATGGCCTCCTCAATACCGTCGCCCAAAAAGTTAAAGGCTGCCACCACCAGAAAAATGGCGATCCCAGGCGCCAGCATCTGGCCCGGGTTGGTGGTCATGACGTTCTTGGCCTCGTTGAGCATCATGCCCCATTCCGCGGTGGGCGGCTGTACCCCAAGGCCCAGAAAGGACAGGGCCGATATATTTAAGATAATGGCCCCGGTGTCCAGCGTTGCCAGCACAGCGATCTCCCCGAGCGCGCCCTTAATCAGGTGCTTCCTGATGATATAGCCCGTGCTGCACCCCGCCACCCGGGCAAACCGGATGTCATTTTTATCCATAAAGCGGATCACGATGCTCCGGATCATGCGCACATACCAGGCCCATTTGGCAATGATGGTGGCAATGACAATGTTAAAAATGCCTGCGCCCAGCACGCCCACAATGGCCAGAATCATTACTTCGCTGGGGAAGGACAGCATCACGTCGCAGATGCGCATGACCACCTCGTCCACCACCCCTCTGAAATAGCCTGCGATCACGCCCAGCACCACCCCGATGCCAATGGTGCAGAGCATGGTGACAATGGATAAGAGCACGGTAATCCGGCCGCCGTACAGGATACGGGAGAGGGTATCCCGACCCAGCTGATCGGTCCCGAGCCAGTGCGCCAGGGATGGCCCCTGGAATTTCATGACGATGTTCTGGGCCGTCGGGTCATAGGGCGCAATGACGGGTGCCAGGGCTGCGGCCAGAATGACCAGCAGCAGAAATACCGCGCTGGCCATGGCCAGCCGGTCGGTCTTAAAGCGTTTGAAAAATCCGGTCATCATTACACCTCCTGCCGCATCCGCGGGTCCATGAGCGTGGTGATCATGTCCACGGCAAAATTACAGACAACGAAAAGCACTGCCATGATGAGCACATAGGCCTGGATCACCGGGAAGTCCCGGTTAAAAATGGCGGTCACACAGAGCCTGCCCATGCCCGGCCAGGCAAAGATGTTCTCAATGACCACCGTGCCCGCGATCAGCTTGGGAATGGACATGCCCAGAGCTGTGAGTGCGCTGTGCAGCGAGTTCCCCAACACATGGCGGGTGATGGTGCGCTGCTTAAGGCCCCGGGCCCGCAGATAGAGCACGTAGTTCTCGCCCTGGTTCTTGATCATGTTATTACGCAGCAGTCTCGCGTAGGTGGCGATATACCCCAGCGACAATGTCACCGCCGGCAGGATCACTGAGCCCGGCGCGGTCATGCCGCTGGTGGGCAGCAGCCTCAGCTTGACGGCAAAGAGCCACATGAGCAGGATGCCTGCCCAAAAGGCCGGCATGGCAGTGCCGATAAAGACAATGCCCCGGATAAGCCGGTCACCGAGGCTGTCCCGGTACAGGGCGCAGAGCACCCCGGCCCCCACCGAGACCACCAGTATGATGACCAGGGAGACAAAGGCCAGGTACAGCGTCGGCGGCAGGGCCTTTGCGATCTCGGCGCCCACAGGCTTGTTATTGGCGTAGCTGCTGCCAAAGTCACCCTGGAGGGCATTGCCCACCCAATGGAAATAGCGGGTCAAAAAGGGCTCGTCCAGGCCCAGTTTTTCCCGCATATCCGCAATATTCTGTTCTGTTGGCACCACCTCATTGACCCGCAGCGCCACCTCGGCAGGATCACTGGGGCTCAAATTAATGAGGATAAAGGCAAAGAAGGAGATCCCGATAAGAATCGGGATCATCCAGAGCAGTCTTTTAATGATATAAGTTTTCATTGGAAGCTTTCTATAAAATTATTCTCCATTAATTCCAGTACATCTTCTCAAAGGGGATCTCGTACTGGGAATCGTTAAAGGTTACACCCTGCAGGCCCTTAATCCCGACCGCCTTGGTCTTGGAGTAAGAGATGGGCACGTAGACGCACTGGTCATTGATATAGGTCAGAATTTCCTTGTACATGCCGGCCCGTTTGGTGTCGTCAGCCTCGATCATAATTTTGGTGATGGTATCGTCAAGCCACTGTTTCTTTTCGAGTCCGGTCTGGGCCTGGTAATCGCCGTGGGCCGGGATTCTCCAGGATGAGACATAGGACTGGGGATCGTACGGTGTTCCCCAGGACAGGGAGTACTGAAGATCAAAATCGCCGGACTTCTGACGGTCCAGGAAGGCCTGCTTTTCTTCGGCCAGAATATTCATCTTAATGCCGACAGCGGCCAGATCGGCCTGGATGGACTCGGCAATGGTTCCCTCCTGGGCATTCTGAGAGTTGTAGGAGAAGGTCACCTCACATTTTTTGCCGTCCTTCTCACGCACCCCGTCTGATCCCATGCTCCAGCCCGCCTCATCCAGAAGCTTGCCGGCCTTATCCGGGTCGTAGGAATAGGTCTTTAGGTCAAGGTCGCAATAGGGCACGGTTTTTGCCATCAATGTGTCAGCCTGGTCCTCGGAGCCGTTTAGAATGCCGTCGATGATGTTCTGTTTGTTAATGGCCGTCTCAAAGGCCTCGCGCACCTTCAGGTCGCTGGTGACCGGAGCCTTGCTGTTCAGCAGGATCGCTCTTGAGGCGACCGGCTCGCTGAGGTAGGTGACATACGCGCCCTCAGACTCCAGCTTTTTAAAGGAGTCCAGGTCGATCTGGTCGCCGTCAGCCCCGAACAGCAAATCGACCTCGCCGTTTTGCAGGGCCAGCAGAATGGTCTGTGGATCCGGCATGACCTTCCAGTTGATTTTGGATACCTTGGTCTTGTCGCCCCAGTAGCTATCGTTGCGGGTAAAAGTCGCGTACTGATTGTCCTCATGCTCCGACAGCACCCAGGGGCCTGTGCCCGCATAGCCGCTGACGCCGTCCTTGGTGTTGCCGTCCACAAAGCATTTGGGTGAGATGAAACGGAAAGGCCGTGTCAGGCCCAGCTCGACCAGGGTCGGGTAATAGGGATGGGCCAGCACCAGCTTAAAGGTGTTGTCGTCCACCACCACGGTGTCGGCGATCTCGTTGACCATATCCAGCCAGGAATGGCGCTCCTTATTGCTGATAATGGCGTCAAAATTCTGCTTGACTGCCTGGGCGTTAAAGGGCTCGCCGTCGGTAAAGGCCACACCCTTTCTTAAATGGAAGGTATACTCCAGCCCGTTGTCCGATATATCCCAGCTTTCTGCCAGGGCGGGCTTGACCTCGCCGCCCTCGTTCTTGGTCAGCCCCTCAAACACCATGTTCTGTGCAGACATCTCGCCAGAGTAGAGATGCGGATTAATGTCCCTTATGTCCTTGGTGCAGGCGTAGTTGATCTCGTCCCTTTCGGACACATCGGTGCTGCCTGCGCTGCCGCAGCCCGCCAGAAGGCCGGTGCACATGACGGCTGTCACAAGCAGCGCCGTAATTTTTTTCAGCTTCATTTTCTTCTCCTTCAGGTTTTAGTTTTTTCAACAAACACGCCTTTGCCACTTCACAGGGTCCGCAAAATGGTAAAGGCGTATTACAATCTGTTCGGAATCCAGCGCGGCCCTATTTGGTCGCGGCAATCATGAACATGGGGGTTGAGGCGTAGTTCACCTGTTCCTCGTCGTCCCAGACGCGGTCGCCCATATCCTGTTCGATCATTACTTTTTTAAAGCCGATGTTAAGCAGAACCGCGGCGTCCCACTGCGGGCGCATGGTGCGGCTCAGCGGTAAATTTCTGGCAATCTCCTCCATGGCGGTGGTGTCTGTGCACACATAGTGGTCGTTGTAGCCCTGGGCCTGAGAGTTATCGCGGTCCTCAAAATATTCCCGGCGTTTGTCCTCATCGTAAAGGTGCAGGTACCAGTTGGCGTCAAAATTTAACAATCTGCCGCCCGTTGCCAGCACACGGTGCCATTCTTCGTAGGCTTCATCTGGTCTTTCCAGGTTCCAGGTCAGGTTTCTGGTTACGATCAGGTCAAAGGTATTGTCCTCAAAATCCAGCGAATGGGCATCCATGCGTCTGAAATCAATGGCGTTTTTGTAGATGCCGGCGTTCTTTTTGGCCTTGTACAGCATGGCGTCGGTGTAGTCCACAGCGGTAACGTCATAGCCGCAGGAGGCCATGGTGATGGCAAAAAAGCCCGGGCCGGTACCGATGTCCAGCACCTTCAGCTTTCTGCCGATTACATCCGGCTTATAGCTGTTGATCAGGTTTTTCCACACGTCCATTTTATAGCTGTTCAGCTCCGCCTCGTTTACTTCAGAATAGCCGTCCGCGCGGCCTTCCCAATAATTTTCAACTCTCTCTAAAATATTCTCCATTTTTACGTCCCCTTTTGATTTTTTATCCTATTGCTTGTTCATGGCAAAAAATAAAGCCATGAAGAACCAGGCGGTCTGCAAACCGCTGAATAAGCCTTCATGACTTTGTATATACAGGTATTAACTTGTGAATATTTTCTCATATTTGACGGTCGTTGTCAATGGGTTTTTGCATTTTTACCTCAAAAAAACAGCGCCTATTTAAGCATTCTCTCCAGGCTCGTCAGCGCCTCCAGAAAATCCGGCTCAAAGCTTGTGTCTCTGAAAAAGGGCACGTACCAGCGCACGCTCTCATCGTAATACTTCTGCCGAAAGGCCCGGCTCGAATCTGCGGTGGTCCTCAGATTATGTATTCTGTCTGCGCATTTTACATCCTTCGCCATGGCGTTGCGGTCGATCCCACCCAGGTAATCGGCCATATCGTAGGGCTTGGGCTTGGTGAGCAGGATCACAGCGTCCAGCACCTCCCTGCCGCTGTATTCCAGAATCTCCTCCTGGGTGGTATCCGTATCCTCTAAAAGATCGTGGAAAAGAGCCGTCAGCAGGGTATCATCGCTGTAGCCGCGCTCCTGCAGATAGGCTGCCACAGCCACAGGGTGGGTGATAAAAGGAATCCCGCCCCACCGCAGCTGGCCTGCGTGTTTATCTGAAGCAAAGTCCAGAGCGTCCTTTAGACGCGTATCGGTAATCTGAAACATAATGCGCCTCCTTTTTATCATTATACCCTCTTTCGCCTAAAATTACTATTGCCCGTAAAGCCCTTTCCAATCTAAAAGAGGCAAAGCCATCGCTTTACCCTTAATTGTTTTTATTGTTTAAATGATTGAATTCTGTAATCAGGCTGTTGATGATGTGGATCTGGTCGTCTGTTAAAAAATCGAGATTAAAAACGCGTTCATCGGACAGGCCCAGGAGAAAATCGGTCGAAGTATTTAAAGTCACTGCTATTTTTCGTAGCACATCGACAGACGGGTACTTGGCAGAGGTCTCATAGGCGGAGACACTGCCCTTGGTGATTCCCAGCATATCCGCCAGCTGCTGCTGCGTATATCCTTTTTCCTGCCTGAGTTGTCTGAGCTTTGATCCGAAGTATACCATTTGCTTTTCTCCATCGCGTTTTTAATAACAATACCATTTGCTTGTATTCTAATAATAAACTAATATACCCTGAGTTGACTTTTTACCCGATGAGTGTTATTATTAGTATTATCATTAAAGGTATTATGAAGAAAAATAGTTAATGTCTATCAATAGACACTAAAGTTCACTATCTTTGAGGCAGTTCCTTTCTCTGCCCACAGTGAAATCCGGCGGAAGCACTTCTCTCTTGGTATCCAAAACTGCTCCACACCATTTACTCGCTTCCGCCCAATAAAAAAATATAAAAAGTGCCGGCTGGTAGCCCCCAGCCAGCACTTTTTTTATAAATTACCAAAGCTTTTCTTAAGAATTTTTGATCCGATGTCCTTTGTTTTTTAATTTTAACCGCTTTGTTTTCATTTCTCTTATTCTCTAAAGAAAATTAGCCTGACAGGCTAACTCCTTCTATCCATTTCAGCCTATATTTTATTCACGACCGTACGAAACGGGCGGTCGTGGTGGAGACGGAGACTGCGGTGCAGCGAGGAACCAGCAATGGATTTTCTGGATGCCGCAAATCGTGGCACTCTTACCTCACAGCTTCGATGGTCTGCGCAATTCTGTACAAATTTGTCTGGTCATGAGACCATAGGCGTACCCGCTTCGGTAAAGTGCCACGCTCTGCAACGGGGCAGGTAAAAAATCCATTGCTTCCTCAGAAAATTGACAAGCTGATATACAGCTCTGTTAAACTTGATAAGATTTATACTACCCTCTCATTCTTAGGCGCTACACCGCAAAGCCACCATTTGCAGATGAGCCGAAGGATATTCTCCCCGTGTGGCGCGAGCAGGGTACTTTACCGAACTGCGCCTGCGGTCTCATTGAGAAAGAAGGTTGTACATTTTTCGCAGACCGCCGAAGCGGTGAGGTAAGAGTACCCTGATTGTGCCGTATATCTGAATGTCCTTCGGCGGATTTAGCTATACGATACCACGACCGCCCGTTTCAGACGGTCGTGTTCTCTTTGCCGGGCAGATCCAGGGTCACGGTTGTGCCCTGCCCTTCTTCACTGGTAACCACCAGGCCAATATTGTGCCGCTCCGCGATCTCCCTGGCAATGGGCAGGCCCAGTCCGGTTCCCTCGGCATTTTCCTCGGACAGGGTTTTATAAAAGCGTTCAAAAATATGCTTCTGGTCCTCCTGGCTGATTCCGCAGCCATGATCGGAAATGGTGAGGGTGCTCCCACACAGGCGCATTTCGATCTGCCCGCCCTCTGGTGAAAATTTTATGGCGTTGCTCATGATGATCATGAGCAGCTGCCGCAGCCGCAGGTAGTCCCCCTGCATAAAGTAAAGACCTGTGTCCATCTCTGTGGTGATGGCCAGCGCCTTCGCCTTTGCCATATTCTGGGCGCTGCGCCGCACCTCACTGAGGATATCACACAGATTTACCCGCTCCAGGTTAAGGCTGAACTCGGCGTTCTGGAGTCTGGACAGGTCCAGCAGGTCATTGACCAGCCGTTTCAGCGCCAGACTCTCCGCGTACATTTCCTGATGATAGGCGGCCACCTGGTCCGGATCTGTCACCACGCCGCCGGCCAGAGCCTCTAAAGAGCCGCAGAGCACAGTCACCGGGGTTTTAAGCTCATGGGAGATATTGGAGAAAAAGACCTGCTGCATTTTCTGGAAGCGCTCATGCTCCTCACTGGAGAGCTTGAGCTGATGGCTCAGGGTATCCAGCGAGGCGGCCAGCTGGCCGATCTCATCCTGACGGCCGATATGGCTGGCGGCCGTATAGTCGCCCCCGGCCAGACGCCCGGCCATTACCTGCATTTCCTTCATGGGCTTTGTAAAGCTGCGCGCCAGCAGCACGGCAAAGCCGATCCCGATCACCAACGCCACGCACAGGCTGATGGCCAGGGTTCTGAAGCCCTCGTTGGCCGCGGCCTCAATGCCCTCCACCGGAGAGTGAAGCAGCACCACGGCCTGGATATTGCCTGCGCTGTCCCGGACCGGGGCCCCGACTGTCAGGGTCGGGGCGTTCAGCAGACCTGAGAAGCCCTCGCTCGCAGTTACCTGGCCTCCAAAGGCCTGGTCCACCACGGTTTCGGCGTCGGCCGGCAGATCTGCGTAGTTATAGGTAGACGCAGCGGTCTCATGGCCTTCGTGGCTGGATGGGGTGACCAGATTATGGTCGCCATCCACCACCCATACATCTGCCATGGCAATATCGTCCAGAAAGCGGATATAGGCCGCGTAGCCCATGCCGTTCCCTCCGCTGCCGTGGGCCCCCTCGCCGCGCCTGCCGCTGCCCTCGGCGGATATAAAGCTGCCAAAGGTGCCGGCGATGGCAGTGGCCCGGTCCTCCAGCTGCTTCTGGGTCAGCGCCACGTTCTGCTTTTTAAACAGCAGAAAAAACACCGAGCCCGCCACCAGCGCGAAGGCCAGCAGGGCCAGTGAAAAATAGAGCCCCAGCTTAAAGGCAATGCTACGCTTCCTCATCATTCACCTCGAAACGGTAACCCACCCCCCAGATGGTCGCAACGCTCCACCCGGGGTGCTCTCTTTTGTCCAGCTTGGCCCGCAGCCGCCGGATATGGGAATCGACGGTGCGGTTGTCGCCGTAATAGTCATAGCCCCAGACCGCATCCAGCAGGTTGTCCCTTGAAAAAACCCTGTTTCGGTTGGCCGCAAGGGTCCAGAACAGCTCTGTCTCCTTTTTCGTGAGCGGCACCACCTCGCCGTTCACGGTGGTCGTATAGGTATCCAAATCCATGGTCAGGCCCTTGTAGCTGAAAAACTGGCGCCTGCCCCCGCCGTCCCGGGACAGCCGGCGCAGGATGGCCCGCACCCGCGCCATGACCTCACCTCCGGAAAAGGGCTTGACAATATAATCATCGGCCCCGATGTCCAGGCCCATGATCTTCTCAAAATCCTCGCCCCGGGCTGTGATCATGATGATGGGCACTGCGGATTCCTCCCGTATCTGCCGGCATACCTCAAACCCGTCAAGCTTTGGCATCATCACATCCAGCAGAATGACCGCCGGGGCCTCCCGCCTGTAGGCGCAGAGCGCCGCCTCGCCGTCATAGGCGACCACAGGCTCAAAGCCCTCCTTGCGCGCGTAGGCAGTGAGCACGGCTGTTATCTGTTTGTTATCATCTGCGATCAGCATTTTTTCCATCTTTTTCACCTCATGTTCCCTTACATATGCCCAGTATACACCCTATTTTTGACAAAACGGTGACAAAAATTCCTCAATTGGCAGTTTTATCACCACCCGGCCATGGCCTGTCACAGGATCGTTTTCCAGGCACAGGCTGCCGCGGTGCTGGCTGATAATACTGTCGGCGATGTAAAGCCCCATGCCGTAGTGCTTTTCACAGCTTCTGCTCTTGTCGCCCATGTAAAATTTGCGGGCCGCGTTTCTGAGCGCGTCCGCGCTGAACCCTGGCCCGCCGTCGGTCACGGTGAGGACCAGCATGCCGCTGTCACCCGCTGCCTTAAGCTCAATCCTGCCGCCCTCGGGCGTGTAATCAGCCCCGTTGGCAATGATGTTCATCACCGCCCGGATCAAAAGCCGGCGGTCGCCGGTAAAGTGCCCGGGCAGACATTCGGTGTCCACACACAGCCGGATCTGCCTGCGGGCTGTGTAGCCCACAGCCTGTTTTTTTATGCGCTCTAAAAAGGCTGCTGTGGGGATCGCCTCCGCATTCAGGCTCCAGGCTGCCTTATCCTGAGATACCTCCATCAAAAGGCGCGTATACTCCTCTATAACCTCTGCGTTATCGTGGATATAACGGACACTTTCGGCCTGGTCTCCGTTCAGGTCCTCCTCTGCGAGCAGCTCGCTGTTTCCTTTTATAATGGTCAGCGGCGTCTTGATATCATGGGCCAGAGCGCTGATCTGCTCCTGCTTTTCCTGTTCCTCACGCCACTGCTGCTCCAGAGACTGCTTCAGGGCGAGGCGCATATCGTCCATGGAGTCTAACACCTGATTAAACTCCCATATGCCCGATGGGCCGGCTTTGTATTCCAGATCCTGGTTCCGGATGGCGTTTGTGGCCTCCATGAGCGGGGCCAGCTCGCCCTTCAGACGTTTGCTGAATGCCCGGGTACCCAAAAAGATCAGCAGGATATAAAGCGCCGCCCCTGTGATAATCACCGCGTTCATCATTGTTTCCGGCGAGGGCAGTCTCTGATTCAACGCCTCGTCTTTATAGGACGCTTTGATATAGTATTGAAGGATACAGTCCCCGTCGGCGCGGGCGATCCGGTAATAGAACCGGTCGCCGAAAATGTTTACGCCCTGCCTGGCATATTCCTGGGCCTCCGCAAGTGTTTTTTGATCCATATCGGTATCCAGCACCTGTCCCTCATGGCTGATCAGCGCGTAGCGGCTCCCGTCCGGAACCAATGACGGGTCAAAGGGCTCTGTGGCCTGGATAGCCTCCTTCTGCTCCCGGATCGCGTTCTCCACACTGTTGGCCGGGACGAACTGGTCCGATGTGATAATCTCGGTCAAAGCGCCAGCCGCCATAACCAGCACCACCACAAAGGACAAAACAAGCAGACCGGCATAGATTAAGATAAGCCTGCTGATCTTTTTAGGGCGCGCACTCATTGCCATTTATACCCAATCCCCCAGACCGTCTCAATGGGCGCGCAGCCGTAAACGCTGAGCTTAGCCCGGATATTTTTCACATGCTCCGCGATGGCGGAGCTGTCGCCCTCGCCCTCGTAGCCGTACACCGCCTCGTAGATCTGCTCCTTGGAAAAGACCTGCCCGTGGCTTCTGGCCAGGAACTCGCAGATGGCATACTCGCTTTTGGTCAGAGGGACCTTCTGCTCCCCTGCCAGCATCTCATGGGCGCCGAGGTTAAACCTTATGCCGTCCAGGCTCAGCACACTGCGCTTCTCACGCTTTTCACGACGCAGGTGGGCGGCCACCCGGGCTCTCAGCTCGCCGTTGCCAAAGGGCTTGGTGATGTAGTCGTCGCCGCCGACGCCCAGGCCGTACATTATGTCCTTCTCCAGGGTTTTGGCGGTCAGAAAAAGAATGGGGCAGTCCACATTTTCCCGCAGCTCCCGGCAGAGGGTAAAGCCATCGGTTCCGGGCATCATCACATCCAGAAGAATGAGGTCAAAGGCTCCGAGCCCGTTCATGGAAAGCTCTGCCGGATCGGCCATGGTCCTGACCTGATGCCCGTCCTTTTCCAGCACACGCTTCACCAGATTTAAAATTCCCTTTTCATCGTCGACCACCAGTATTCTTGCCATTGATCCTGCCTCCTGTTGTTTCTGTCCTTTTATCACCAGTATAGCTTTTTGTGCCCCGGCGCACAAGGATAAATTACTCGCTGGCGCTTCTGCCCTCCCAGCGCTTAAACCAGATCAGGCAGAACGCAAGGAGCAGCAGCGTGGCCACGCCGGCCGCCAGCCAGCCGGCGGCGGTTTCGTTCTGGATAAACATAAGCCCCTGCGGTGACGGGGAGGTCATCGCGTTTAAAACCGCCATGTCGCTGAGGCGCACACCCCAGGCCCAGGGAATAAAATACCAGATACCATCCCCGAGGCCTGTCAGCATCAGCGCTGACACCAGCGAGCCCGCCACCCCCACCGAAATGGACGCGCCCTTGCCAAAGCGCAGGCCAATCCAGAGGTGGAGCAGGTATAAAAACAAGCTGGTCCCAAACAGGACCCCGGCCAGCTTCAGGTACAGCAGCGCCGGCACAGCCTGCTGGCCCGGCAGCAGGGCAAAGCCCGCTCCGTAAAGGCCGATGGCTGCCGCCAGCGAGCCAAGGCCCAGCACTGCCAGAAACCCAGCCTTACTCAAAAACGGCATCAGACGGGACGGCAGCACGCCAAGCATGTTCTGAAAACCACCGGCCTGCTCCTCCTGGGAGGCTGCCATGCCGCACACAATACCGATGAGCATCGGAAAAGCCAGGGCCAGCGCCTCAAAGTAAAGCGTCAGCAAAACCACGGTATCCCATGCCGACAGCGCGCTGTAAAAAAGAAACAGGGCCACGCCCACAAGAGGGAGGATCAGATGCAGCCACAAAAGGGGCGTATGCTTTATTTTAAGGGCTTCCGTCCCAAAGGATCTCAGAAAGCTTTTCATCTACGCCGCCTCCTTTTTGCTGAGCCAGTACATACAGAGCAGGGTCAGGGCCGCGCACAGCAGCAGGGACAGCACGATTGCCACGGGCACCACACTTATGTCGAGCAGCGGGCTTCCCGCCTCTACCAGAAGGTTATTCGGCCGGATGCCCATCACCGGGCACATGGCCCGGGGCGTCCAGGCGTATGGGATCAGATACCAAAAGCTCTTTTCTGCCACTAGGATGCCGCCAACGGTGCCCACCCCCACATTGAGCAGCACCGCCCCCAAAAAGCCAAGCTTCTTGGCAAGCATAAAGCAAAGGGGGATCTGCCACACACTGGTCACAAAGATCACAATCATGCCCAGCAGCATGGGTAAAAGGGTATCTGTGAGCGGCAGCGCTGTGCCCTGCCAGATAAAATCCTTGATCAGGGTGCCCAGAATGATCCCCAGGAACACCACGCCGCAGCTAAGCAGTACATAAAAGGCGACGACGCCCATTTTAGCCAGCCAGGACGTCTTAAGGTCTACCGGCACTGTGTAAAGGTTCTGGTATTTAAGCTTTTTATTCCCATCCTTCTGGTTGGAAAGCGCCGCGAACAGGGCAATGCAGCCTGGATACAGCAGCGTGTACCACCAGTTAAAGGCATTGATCTGATAGTAGCCAAAGCCAAAGGTAAAGCTCAGCAGTATGAGCCCCAGAGGCCCGAGGAAAATCAGCTTGCGGCTGAAGGTCCGTTTAAATTTCAGGTTTTCTGCTTTCATCAGCTTCAGCATGCTGCGCTGCCTCCTTCCCGGGCACGGCTGTTCTTAACAACCTGCATAAACAGGGCCTCCAGGTCCTCGCCCTTATGAATTTTTGACTGGTAGCCCAGCACGCCGTCGCTGATAATGCCAATGTCATCGGCCATGAGCTCCACCTCAGAGAGGATATGGCTGGACAGGATCACGGTGATGCCATGCTTTGGAAAGGAGCGGATCAGCTCCCGCAGCTCCTGGATTCCAATGGGGTCCAGCCCATTGGTCGGCTCATCCAGGATCAGCAGCTTCGGGCTGCCCAGCAGCGCCAGGGCAATACCCAGCCGCTGCTTCATTCCCATGGAGAACTGTCCGGCGCGCTTGCTGCCGGTATTCTTCAGGTCTACAATCTTCAGCACCTGCCCGATTCTTTTTTCCGGGAGGCCCAGCAGAGTCGTGCGGACCTTCAGGTTCTCCTGGGCCGTCAGGTTATCATAAAGGGGCGGCCATTCAATCAAAACACCCATATGCTCAAGGTCCTTCCTGGACCAGCTGTGCCCGTCGAAGATGATCTCCCCGGCGCTGGGCCGCAGCATACCAGTCATCATCTTGAGGGTGGTGGACTTGCCCGCTCCATTGGGGCCCAGAAGCCCGTAAATGGTGTTTTTTCTCACCCTCAGGTTCAGCTTTTTAACCGCCTCTGTTTTCTTAAAGCGCTTGCTCAGAGCCCGTGTTTCCAACAAATACTCAATCATATTATCGCTCCTTATCTCTTTTGATGACTCCAGTATAAAAGTCAATTTTCAGGATTTTATAAGGATTTGGAAAATTTTATGGTATAATTGAAAAAACATCTTTTCAACCCACCACTGGAGGATTTTAATGACTCAAATTAAAACTGAAATCCACGCGCTGCTGCCGAAAATCATCCTGCTGAGGCGGCAGCTCCATCAGAACCCTGAGCTGAGCCTTGAGGAATACCAGACCGCGGACTGCATTGAGGCCCACCTGGACGCCCTGTCCATCCCACACCGCCGTATCGAGCCCACTGGTGTGGTCGCTGACCTTATCGTCAATCCCGGTTACCCTACCACCGCCATCCGGGCCGAGATTGACGCGCTGCCCATTGCCGATGAAAAAGTTGTTCCCTACGCCTCCCGGACGCCGGGCGTATCCCACGCCTGCGGCCATGACGGGATCACTGCCCTCACTCTGGGGCTGGCCAGGCTTTTAAGCGCGCATAAAGATGAGCTGTCCACCAATATCCGTTTTCTGTTTGAGCCAGCCGAGGAAACCGGCCGCGGCGCCAGGCTGATGATGGATGGCGGGGCGCTGGAATCGCCGAAGCCTGATCAGCTCATCATCTTTCATTTCGCCAATTCTGAGCCCTTTGGCATGGAAATACAGGAGGAAGCCTCTACGGCCACAGTCGCAGGCCTCAAAATCGAGGTTACAGGTTCCTCAGGCCACTGGGCAGAAGCCTCCCTGGGCAACAGCGCTGTGAGCGCAGCGGCTTCATTATTATGTGATATCGAGGGCCTCAACGCCACGGCCGTCACCCAGAGGCCTTTTATTATTGGATTCGGCACCATCAATGGCGGCGTTAAATCCAATGTCATTCCTGACGCCTGTGTCATGCAGGGGACGCTGCGCGCCTTTATAGAATCGGACTTTGATCTCCTGCTCTCCGCCATCCGGCGCATGGCAGAGAACACCGAAAAACGAACTGGTAGTCAGATCCGTGTCGGCCTGTCTCACAGAACCCCTGCGGTCATCAACGATCCCCGCCTTATCCAAAAGGGCTTTGCCGCGGGCCAGACAGTCTTTGGCAGCCGCTGTGTCCTCTCCGGCTCGCCTTTTCTGGTCGGCGATAACGCTGGATGGTATTTTAAGGAGCTCCCGGGCCTGCGCATCGTCTTCTTTGCAGCCCAGGACACTGCCCCCAATTACCCCATCCACCATCCCAAATTTGATTTTAACGAGGGCATCTTTGGTCCGGCACTGGAAACGCTCTATAAAATGCTGCTCTCGTTTTAGACGGCCGTCCGTTTCGTACGGTCACGACATACATTAATCAAGGAGAATATTCTATATGCGTAAAACAGAAAAAAGCTGGGTTAAGGGCGCGGCCATTCTCGCCGCTGCCGGTATCTTTGTAAGACTGATCGGCATCCTTTTCCGTATTCCCATCAGCAATCTGGTGGGCAGCTACGGCAACGGCATTTTCTCAAATGTCTTTAGTATTTACAGCCTCCTGCTGATGGTCTCCACGGTTGGCTTCCCGGTGGCTGTCTCCAAAATGATTTCAGAAAATGTGGCCATTGGAGATTTCAGGGCTGTGACCAATGTTTTCAAGGTCTCTCTGATCACCCTGTTTGTGCTGGGTGGGCTCTCCAGCCTTTTCCTGTTTTTTGGAGCCGGATGGCTCATCGGAGTGACCAACTGGCCGCCCGAGAGCATCTACGCCATCCAGGGCATTGCTTTCTCCCCGCTGATCGTGGCGGTCTGTTCCGTCTACCGCGGCTATTTTCAGGGCTTTCAGAATATGCTGCCCACGGCCGTTTCCCAGGTAATCGAGCAGGTTGTCCGCATTGTGCTGGGCGTCTTTTTGTGCTGGTACTGTGTGGTCATGCTGCAAAACGTCAGCCTTGGCGTCGGCGGCGCTTACCTGGGCACGACCATCAGCAGTCTGGCAGCCTGCCTGCTCTTAGTTGTCTGGCATTTTTACTTTACCCGGAAGCACAAAGCCCTGCTGCTCAAAACCAGCCGCAAGGTCCCCCTGTCCCGCAAAAGGATTTTGAAGCGCCTGGTGCTCATCGCGGTCCCGGTCACACTGACCTCTGCCATGATCACCTTTTTCTCCTTTGCCGACGCCATGATGTACGTCGACCGCCTGGCCCTGGCCGGCTTCGATGCCTATACGGCCACAGCCCTCATGGGTGATTTCTCCTACGCGGATACCTTTGTCAACATTCCTTTAAGCATCAGCGCCACCTTCGCTGCTGCCATGATCCCCGCCATCTCGGAATCCTTTGCCCTTAAGGATCAGGCCGGCATCAACGAGCGCATCAATACCGCCATCCGCCTGGTCGTGCTGGTGGCCCTGCCCTGCTGTATCGGCCTGTCCGTGCTCTCAGACGGCATCTTCACCCTGATCTTCCCGGGCTCTGAGCACGGCGCCGCCATCATGGAGGTCTATGCCTTCGCGACCATTTTTATCATGCTGTCCAATACCTTCCAGAGTATTTTACAGTCCATTGACCGCTTTATCATCCCGCTCATCGCCCTGCTGGGCGCCTCGGTGGTGCGCATTGGCTGCAGCTATGTGTTCATGGCCATCCCTGCCCTCAATATTTATGGCGTCGTCCTGAGCACCATGCTGACCTTTATCTTCCTGATGGTTGTCAACTTTCTGTTTATCCGCCGTTATACCCACGTGCGGCTCAGCTATACCAGCACCCTGGTCAAGCCCATGATCGCCTCGGCCATCATGGGCATGGCGGCCCTCGGCTGCTACGATTTTCTGCTGCCCCACACCGGCAATACTGCCGCTGTCCTTGCCGCCATTCTTGTGGCGGCGGTTATCTATTTCTTTCTGATTATCTTCTTTGGTATCCTCACCGAGGAGGAGCTGGACCTGCTGCCCGGCAAAGGGCTTTTACTGCCATTGGTCAGAAAAATACAGGGGCTGGTATCAAAGGCGTCATAATAAAAGTCATAAAAAAGCGCGGCCTGTGCAGGACGCGCTTTTTTTACCGTTTTGCCATCATTCTGTCCGCTTCTGTGATCTCACGCAGCACCCGCGCCGGACTGCCGGCCGCCACCACATTATCGGGTATATCCCTTGTCACCACAGAGCCTGCGCCAATCACGACATTACTGCCGATGGTTACCCCCGGATTGATGGTGGTGTTGCCGCCGATCCACACATTGTCCCCGATGGTCACAGGGCTGCCGCCCTCCAGAAGGGTATTGCGCTCATCGCTGACCAGTGGGTGCCACGCCGTAAAAATACAGACACGCGGGGCCATAAAGCAGTTATCCCCGATGGTAATCGGGCAGACATCCAGAAAAACAGCGTCAAAATTAATGTACAGGTTGTCTCCAGCGGTGATGTTATAGCCGTAATCACACCTAAAGCTCGGCTCAACCATGAAGTTTTTACCCAAGCCGCCAAAAAGCTGCTCAATGATCTGCTGGCGGTGCTGCGGCTCGTATTCTGTCGTTAAGTTAAATTGACGGCAGAGCTCATGGGCCCTTGTCCGTTCCTCTGTCAGCTCTGGCGTCTCAGCGCAGTAAAGCTGTCCGGCCAGCATTTTTTCTTTTTCAGTCATTTTTTCCTCACTATCTCTTTATTGATTAGTATAAATTATAACAAATAATTCTGCTTTGGCCTAGCCCCTTGCCCTCCGAATGACAAAGGTGTATACTTATCTCAGCATTGATGAAGTGAGGTAATTTTTACATGAATATACGTATCCGGCAGGCCAGGCCCGAGGATCTGCCCTCAATCGCTGCTCTGGAAGCGGCCTGTTTTCCCGCTGCCGAGGCTGCAAGCCCCGGCGCCTTTGAAAAGCGCATCAAAACCTTTCCCGAAAGCTTTTTTGTCGCGGAGGTCGAAGGACAGCTTGTGGGCATGATTAACGGCTGTGCCACCGATGATGAAACCATCACGGATATCCTTTTTGAGGACAGCTCGCGCCACATTCCCGATGGCCGCTACCAGAGCATTTTTGGCCTGGACGTCCTGCCCGGCTGGCAGCACAGGGGGATCGCGACCATTTTAATGACCTATTTCATTCACAAAGCCATGGACTCCGGCAGAGAAGGCCTGATCCTGACCTGCAAGGAGACGCTGATCCCCTTTTACGAAAGCTTTGGCTATCAGAACCTGGGTGTTTCCGACTCGACCCACGGCGGAGCCGTCTGGTATGATATGCTCCTGGTATTTTAACAGTCCTGCCGGGCTGTTTTTTATTTTTTCCAAATTCGTCCTGTTTTTACCGTTTTCAACACCGCTGTACTTTCTGCCTCGAGTATAATTAAGATAGATTACCTATGGAGGAAAGCACATGTATACTGACGATAAAATCTGGATTGCAAAAGGCGAACAGCCTGTTTATCTCCTGCCCAAAATGGCCAACCGGCACGGCCTGGTGGCAGGCGCCACCGGCACCGGCAAAACCATCACCCTGAAGGTGCTGGCCGAGTCCTTCAGCGACCTCGGCGTTCCGGTCTTTCTGGCAGACGTAAAGGGCGACCTCTCTGGCACCTGTGAGCCCGGCACCGACAGCGAGGATATGCAAAAGCGCATTGAAAAATTTGGGCTGAAGGACCAGTTCGGCTACAAGCCCTACCCGGTCCGTTTCTGGGACCTGCTCGGCAAGCAGGGCCACCCCATCCGCACGACAGTGTCTCAAATGGGGCCGCTGCTGCTGTCACGGCTCCTCAACCTCAACGATACCCAGTCGGGCATTTTAAACATTGTGTTCAGAGTGGCCGACGCCAAAAACCTGCTGCTCATCGACATTAAGGACCTCAAGGCCATGCTCCAGTACGTGGGAAACAACGCCAAGGACCTGAAGCTGGAATACGGCAACATCTCGTCCCAGAGTGTCGGGGCCATTCTGCGCGCTATCCTGGCCCTGGAGGACCAGGGCGCCGACCAGTTCTTCGGCGAGCCGCCCCTGGACATCATGGACTGGATCCAAACCGACGAAAACGGCCTGGGCACCATCAATATTCTGGACTGCGTCGAGCTTATCCAGACCCCGGCCCTGTACTCCACCTTTCTGCTCTGGCTCATGTCCGATCTCTTTGAGGTCCTGCCCGAAGCCGGTGATCTGGACAAGCCCAAGATGGTCTTTTTCTTTGACGAGGCCCATCTGCTCTTTAACGGCGCGCCCAAGGTTCTCCTTGAAAAAATCGAGCAGGTCGTGCGCCTGATCCGCTCAAAGGGCGTAGGCATCTACTTTATCTCGCAGAGCCCCACCGATATGCCGGACAGCATTCTATCACAGCTTGGCAACCGCATTCAGCACGCGCTCCGGGCCTACTCCCCATCCGAGCAGAAGGCCATCAAAACCGCGGCCGAAACCTTCAGGCCCAACCCCGCCTTTAAAACCGAGGAGGCCATCACCGATCTGGGCACCGGCGAAGCCCTGATCTCCTGCCTGGACGAGGAGGGCCGCCCCACCGTGGTTGAGCGCTGCTTTGTCCTCCCGCCCCAGAGCCACATGGGTCCCGCCGCTCCCGACACCCGGAGCAGCCTAATTGAGAGCAGCCCTTTTAACACCAAATATAAAGACACTATCGACCGCGAATCAGCCTATGAGGACCTCCAGCAGCAGACAGAAGCCGCACCTGCCCAGGAAGCCACCCCGGCGGAGCCCGAAAAGAAACCCGCCAGAGAGGCCGCGCCCAGACACCAGAAGTCCTCTTTTGAAAAGGCCGCCGACAGCGCCCTGTCCACCATTGGCCGCGAGGTTGGCAAAAGCCTGGTACGTGGGCTCTTTGATGTCCTCAAGCGCTGATAAAGCAAAAAAAATAAAACCAACGTGCAGTATGCCGTTGGTTTTTTTCGTTTAGAATAAGTGCTTAATGGAATTAAAAAGGTCACCCGGGTTCTTAATTTCGCTCAGATCCACGTTTTCCTTGATATGATTGATAAAGCCTTCAACCTGTTCATCCGGCAGGTCCACGCCCAAAACAGATTCAGCTGTCTTAACCGGGTCTTCCTTAAATTCGTTGGCCAGATTCGGGTCTGACTTAATGCGTTCCATCGCGTCGCTGAATTTTTCCTGAATACTCATTTGATTCCTCCTGAAATTTAATTATTCTTCCTTATCCTACTATATCACAATCCCTAAGAATCTTCGATTACAATAACCGTATTAATGAGGCCTTTTTGGTAAAATCCCAGGGCTTAAGCCAATGCGTCCTCCGCAACGGCAAAAAGACGACCGTACGAAACGGACGGTCGTCTTTTATATTAACGGTTCAGGATTTCCATAAACTCCTCACCTGTGATGGTTTCTTTTTCAAGCAGATAACGGGCCAGCTCATGGAGCTTTTCCTGGTTATCCTTCAGGATATCCACAGCCTTCTCATGGGCGCTGCCGATGATATCCATGACCTCGCGGTCCACCCGGGCCGCTGTTTCGGCTGAACAGGTCAAGGACGTGTCTCCGCCCAGATAAGGGTTATCCACGGTTTCCAGCGCGACCATGCCAAAATCCTTACTCATGCCAAAACGGGTGACCATGGCTCTTGCCAGGCGTGTAGCCTGCTCAATATCATTGGAGGCGCCGGAGGTTACAGAGTTGAAGATAATCTCCTCAGCGGCCCGGCCGCCTGTAAAGGTCGTGATTTTATTGTATATTTCATCCCGGCTCATCAGGTTATGCTCACCCTCGTCCACCTGCATGGTGTAGCCCAGGGCTCCTGAGGTGCGCGGGATAATGGTGATCTTGTGCACTGGCGCAGAATCGGTCTGTTTTGCCGCCACCAGGGCATGCCCCACCTCATGATAGGCCACAATTTCCTTTTCCTTGGGCGAGATGGCCGCGTTTTTGCGCTGGTAGCCCGCAATCACCACCTCAACACTTTCCTCAAGGTCGTTCTGCTGAACCCTGTTGCGCCCACAGCGCACTGCCCGCAGCGCCGCCTCGTTGATGATATTGGCTAGATCGGCGCCCGAGGCGCCGGCAGTGGCCCGGGCAATGGCGTTATAGTCAATGTTTCCATCCATTTTCACATCCTGGGAGTGAACCTTCAGAATGGCTTCCCGGCCATTGAGGTCGGGCAGCTCAACCGGGATACGCCGGTCAAAACGGCCGGGGCGCAGCAGCGCCTGGTCAAGGGTTTCCGGGCGGTTGGTGGCAGCCAGGATCACGACGCCCTTTTTGCCGTCGAAGCCGTCCATCTCAGACAACAGCTGGTTCAGGGTCTGCTCACGCTCGTCGTTTCCGGTAAAGCCCTTGCTGTCACGCTTCTTGCCGATGGTATCTATTTCGTCAATAAAGACAATACAGGGGGCCTTGTCGGTGGCCTGCTTAAAGAGGTCGCGCACCTTGGCCGCGCCCATGCCCACGAACATTTCCACAAATTCGGAGCCGGAGATCGAGAAAAAGGGCACCTTGGCCTCGCCTGCGACCGCTCTTGCCAGAAGGGTTTTCCCAGTTCCCGGAGGGCCTACAAGCAGAGCTCCCTTTGGCAGGTTCGCGCCGATGTCGGCGTACTTTTTGGGGTTGTGCAGAAAATCCACAATTTCTGTCAGGGCCTCCTTGGCTTCGTCCTGCCCGGCCACATCCTTAAAGGTTTTGCCGGTCTCCGCCTCGACATAGATTTTCGCATTGCTTTTGCCAAAGGTCATGGCGTTGCCGCCCATTCTTTTCTGCATCCGGTTGCCCATCAGCTGCCCAATGCCAAAGATGAGCAGAATGGGCAGAATCCAGGTCAGCAGAAAGCTGATAAGGGGCGAGGTCCTCTGCTGGGCAATCTGCGTAAAGGAAATTTTACCCTGATCATTGGTGCCCTTGGCCGCAGACAAGCGGCCAACAAGGTCCGGATCATCCATTTTGCCTGTGCTGTAGAGAGTCTCCTTCCCACTGCCGTCCTTTGTTTTATACACAATTTCATCGTTATTTATTTCAACCGCATCAATGGTTCCGCTGTCAATGGCCGATAAAAAGGTGCCATAGTCAACCTCGGTAACCTGCTCCTTCATCAGCGACGGAAACACCAATGCGTTTAAAAGCATGATGACCGCCAGCCCGATCAGATAATAAAATATAAGGGGTTTTCTGGGGGGTTTTTTCTGTTCCATTTTTTCTCCTTTGATTATTTTGAACATTTCAATAAAATTAAACAAATGTTGATTTTTGTACGTTGGTTGTATTATAATAAAGGAAACCACATCTTTCAATAAACAATACCTTGACTTTTGTACAAAATTGAACATTTGATGGAATTTTGTTTGATTTTATAAAATTCAACTTAAAAGGAGCTTAATTCATGGGAAGTAAAGCAGAATACCGCAGTGCGATTCGTTCGCGCAAGCTCATAAAAACAGCTTTTATGGAGCTGGCTGCTGAAAAAGAGATTTCAAAAATTACCGTGAAGGATATTGCCGACAGGGCCGACATCAACCGCGGTACCTTTTACGCCCACTACCGCGACGTATATGACATTCTGGAGCAGATCGAGGACGAGATTATTGAAAATCTCAGCCATTCCCTCGACAATCTGAATAATTCCGTCGAAAAGATCGGCGATATGATGCATCCGATCGACTGCTACCTGAATCAGGACATCAAGCTCAGCCAGAGACTCCTCAACTCCAGAGAATCCGAGATGTTTTTTAAAAAGCTTCATAAGGTCTTTAAGGAAAAGCTGCTGTCCAATGAGCGCTATACGGGGCTGTTTGAGGATGATCCCCTGTCGCAGGAGATCTGTACCACCTTTATCACCTACGGCTGCGCCGGGGTCCTGCAAAACTGTATGCAGCACCGTGAGCTCTACTCGCCGGAGTCTGTCAATCAGGCCCTCAACCAGTTTATCGAGGGCGGCATCATGGCCTTCAGCAAAAATAAAAAGACGACGGATTAAAGCCCGTCGTCTTTTTTAACAAATTAGTGCTGATGCCCGCAGCTGTGATCGTGATGGCCGCAGCCGCCGTTTTCGTGATGATGGCCGCAGCCCTCGCCGTGTGCGTGGTCGTGATGGTCGCAATGGACATTGGGGTTGTAGTCCAGTGTGCCGTCCATATAGGCCTGAACCGCCTTGTCCGCATTGCCGGCTACGCCGCCCTTAAACAGGATACCCGCATTCATCAGGGCATTCTGTGCGCCGCCGCCGATACCGCCGCAGATTAAAAGATCGACGGACTCGTCCTTCAAAAAGCCCGCCAGGCTTCCGTGTCCAACGCCATTGGTATCCACTACCCGTGAGTCCAGTATCTGGTCTGCGTTGATGTCATAAATTTTAAACTGGCTGGTATGCCCAAAATGCTGAAATACATGTCCATCTTCATACGTAACTGCAATTCTCAATTTTCTACCTCATTCCTCTTCTTCGGTTTTTTTAGGACAGTGTCCTCTTTTCTGATGACAGCCACATTGCCTTTTGCCGCACTGCCGCATTCGGCAGCTGCATTCACGGTCGGTGCAGATGTCATAGCTTCCGCCCTCTATTTTAAGCGTTGCCCCTGTAATCAGATGCTCTGCCAGTTTTGACCGGGCGCTGTTATAAATGCGCTGAGCCGTCGTTCTGGCCACTGCCATCTGTTCTGCACACTCCTCCTGGTTAAGACCAACATGGTCGATGAGCCGGACCGTCTCGTATTCCTCCAGCGTCATGACCACAGGCTCCGCCTGTTTTTCACACGCGTCTGCGCAGACAAATATTTTTCCTTCAGGCAGTCCGCATATCCGCCTGCGTTTGGTTGGCCTTGGCATTAATCTTCCTCCCTGTGTGGTTCATCTGTCTTTATTATACCGCCGTTATGGGCATATGTCAATAATCTTTTGTCTCAGGCCTTTACCGGTTTGCTTCCCAATCCATTTTCCAAAGCGCTGCCGCCCTGCTGTATTCAAGGCTGTAACCATAAAGCGGTGTGTTTTCCAAAAGGGCCGCGCCATCAGACCAACGATAAGCCGCGATAAGCTCCCGGGCCTCCTGATCCCCGGTCTGCTCATAAAAGGCCTTTATCGGCTCCACCGCCGCAGGTCCGCAGGCCGCCAGGGTGTCCATGTCCAGCGTTTCAAGCCGGCCCCTGTCATAGGCCGAGAGGTTATAGGCAGCGATCATCCGGTCCATATCCGCATAGCTGAGCAGAACCACCATCACCGCCGCGGCCACCGCGCAGACCTTCATCACCGCAAAGGACCTGAACTGGCGGATGATCTGCAAAATAAAGAACAGGGCCAGCAGCAGCATAAACCAGCTGGTAAAAATCCGGAGCTGGGTCATGCCGAACCGTTCAATATACAAAAACATCTTGCTGAGCGCTGTGGCGATGAGCAGCAGCGTAAGCACTGAGAGAGTGATATTGAATCCCTTAAGCAGTACGCGGGCCGTCTTTTCAGCTTCTCTTAAAAAAAGCTGCCCTGCCCCCATTACCACCAGGTTGATGACCGAAACCTGGCACAGCTCAAAGAAGCCCCGCCGGGCATACTCGGCCGCGGTCATGCCGCCTCCGGGCAGGTCTCCCCAAAAGGCTGAGAAATAGTAGCCGCCCTGGGCGGCAAAGAACATAAAGTAGACCAGGCATAAAAGGCCAAGAACCGTACAGCCTGTAACCACAGGCAGCTTTCTGCGCTTCTGCCTTCCCGTCTCCAGGGCCTCAGCCTCTAGTATTGTTTTTTCTCTCTTACAGGCCCCGTAAAACAGGCCGAAGAAATATCCTGATAAAACCAAGGCCAGCGCCAGCCTTAAAACCTCCAGCAGCATCTGAGGCACATTAATAAACAAACGCCCGAGCATTGCCTGAAAGGCTGCGTCCGCCTGGACCAGCAGGTAAAGCACCACCAGGAGCACCGGCACACCGAGAGCCAGGCCCAGTAAAACAGCCTTCAGGGCGTGTCCTGCGCTGCTCCCGCTGCCCATTCTTCTAAACACCTGCCATTCCCGTGTATAATTAAAGAGGGGCAGGGCCAGAAAGGCATTAAACAGATCAGAGAGAAAAAAGCGGCCCCGGCCGATCCTCGCACCGGCAGTGCACAGTACCCAGTAGGCCAGCATGGCAAAAAGGACGGGCAGCAGCAGCACATTTAAACGCTGATTAACATAAATGCCATAGCTACCCCCCAGGGCCAGGGCCATGACCAGCCAATAAAGGCTCTCCTTTGTAAAAGCAAGACCTTCTTTAAAGAAATACAAAGCTCCCGCCAAAGCAAACACCACTGTAAACAGGGTGACCATCCCACCTAAAAACCCATAATAACCGGGGATAAAGCAGCGTATAAAAAGATACGCTGTCAGCAGCATCAGCACCGCCAAAAGCTTTTCGGCAGCAGTGACCGGCTGCGCCGTCCCCTGGCTTTTCAGATAAATCGTATTTTCATTCATTGTCTTTCCTCCTGTCCAGAAGCTGCGCGCACGTTTTGAGCTCTTGATTCCTCAAAACACTTCCTACATTGAGGACAGTATAGCATGTTATTTTCTGTTTTTCAAGTGTTTTTTATTGTTTTTCGATAAAAATAGACCGAATAACATAAAAAAAGACGACCGCCCATTTCGTACGGTCGTCTCATCATATCAAAAAAATCAAAAGAAAAAGGCGTCCTGCGGGCACTGCCCTCTGCACCAGGAATTTCTTTGCTGCCGTTAACGCTGTAACGCACCAGTGTCCGGCGGCTCCGGTAAAGCGTCATGATTTTGGGCCGTTTTTACAGCACCTGGACCCTTTTTTTTATCTGGATAAAAGGCGCCGTCCTAGACTACGCCGCTTCTTTGGCAGAAAGTAACGACCGTCCGTTTCGTACGGTCATCCTTTTTCTTCCATTTTATCTGGCTCGTCATCCGGCACATATTCCAGGATGTCCCCCGGCTGGCAGTCCAGTGCCCTGCACAGGGCATAAAGTGTTGTAAAGCGCACCGCCTTGGCTTTATTGTTTTTGAGAATCGACAAATTGGCGGGGGTGATCCCAATTTTTTCCGCCAGCGTACCGGCCGACATTTTGCGTTTTGCCATCATCACATCAATATTAACAACAATGGGCATTTTGGTCCTCCCTAAATCGTATAGTCATTCTCATCTTTTAAGACCACCGCCAGCTGAATCACATTTTTTACCACCCGCAGTATCAGCCCGATAAAGGCTGCCGCTACAGCCAGCAAAAGCCAGGGAAGATAATAAAGGCCGGAAATAAGGCAGATCAGTCCCGCTGCGATACAGCACCAGGATATGACCCGGAGGTGCCGAACATTTTCAGCGTTAAAAATCTCATCCTCGCCAATATTGTTTAAGAGCCGGTATAAATGATATAAAAGCAGCGCTGCCGGTACGCAGCAGGCGTAAATGCTCACCAGAAAACAGCTGTAAAAGCCCTCCAGCCCAAGCGCTGCGTAAAAAGCCAGCAGGCTTCTCAGCCAGAAAGGCACGCTGACCCCCAGACCAATGAGCAAAGCCATAAAGAGCTTTACGCACAGCTTGGATAAGGCCAGGCTTTTTGTTTCATTCCACATTATACAACCTCCTCCTTATCCTTAAGATACCACAATCCTTATTGAACGGCAAGACTTTTTTATTGTTTATCAATAAAGCCGTGCGCCCTGTGCGCTGCATTCTCCCGGATGCAGAACCAGAAAAGGCTGTAGTCATAGAGATGCAGGTTCTGATGCCCTTTCATCTTTCCAGGCGCTTTGTCCGGCAGGTCCACCAGCAGCACCCCTGTCCTGGGTTCTATGGCCGCCGCCATGCCCCCTGGCATGACATGGCTGCAGTCTTCAATGCCACAGCGTCTCTTTCCAGGGGATATTTTAGCGATGGTATCGCTCCAGACAAAGGGGTTGACACACAGCGAGTCCCCTTTTTCAGCTGGCAGATCCTCGGGCACTGTTCCGCGCTGGTAGCTCCGCCAGCCCAGATAACCGCCGGTCATCTCCGGCGTGTTGGCAAAGGGCAGCTGGCTGAAATGGGCGTGGGGTATCTGAAAGCCCGGCAGATAAGCGCACACAAGCTGCTTCTGAAGGCTCGTACCGTCAAAAAATTCCTTCAGCAGCCGAAGCCCGTGAAAGCTTCCCTGGCTGTGTCCCGCAAGGATAATCGGCCGGCCGTTGTTCTCATGCTCAAGATAGTAACTGAAGGCACTGCTGATGTCTGAGTAGGCCATATCAAAGGCGGCCTGAACCGCGTCCGAGGGTTTCAGAAAAAAGGTTTTGACATGGGCCTGGCGGTACCGCGGCGCAAACACCCGGGCGCATTGGTTAAACACGCTGGCCTGCATCCGGATGGTGCCGCGGTCGGTAAAGGCATTCAGCGCTGTATCGTCTGTATCGCTGTTCCACGGCTCATCATTAGCCCGCGCCCTCATCCGGTTTACCTCTGTACGGTCAAGCATAATGCTGCAGCGCCCATGGCGCTGGCACAGGTAAGTGGTCGGGTGAATAAAAAAAACATCGGCTGTTTTATGCGCAGGCCCCTCCTCCAAAAATGAAGGAACCTGGTCGCTTGGAGAGGGTTTATGGGGCGAAGCCGCCCAATTTTTCAACTGTTTGTAATCTGGTGCTTTAATACTGCTTAGTTTCATTGATCATTTCTCCCTTGCTGTTACAACAATTGTACCCATTTTAAAATGCCGGTAACCCCCTGGTTACCGGCGTTATTTCAGTCTATTTTCTGTATAAAAAGCCTCAGCGCATCAATGGGGATTGCCGGGCTGTACAGATAGCCCTGATAATTCCTGCACCCCAGCTCCAGCAGCGCGTCACGCTGTTCAGCTGTCTCCACGAACTCGGCCAGCACCTCAAATTTGAGGGAATGGGACAGGTAGATAATCGAGGAGATAATGTCGCTGCTGCGTTTATTGCTCATCAGCTGCTTGACAAGGGAGCCGTCGAGCTTGACAATGTCAAACTGGTTATTCTGCAGGTACATGAGCGAGCTGTGCCCCATGCCAAAATCATCCATAATCAGCGGCATGCCCATTTCATGAAGTGCCATCAAACGGTTTGTCATAGCCTGAGAGCTGGACAATGCCATCTGTTCGGTCAGCTCAAGCCCCAGCTGGCTGGGCCTGAAGCTATGGCGGTCCAGCAACTCCCTCATCTGCTCAGGAATCTTTGGATTTTCAAGCTGGCTTGCCGTCAGGTTGACAGAAATCATAAACCGGTCGTCAATCCAGGGCTGAAGCCCCTCCAAATCGTCACAGGCCGTTTCGGTAATGATCCGGCCGAGCTCCTCCAGAAGACCCGCCTCCTCGGCCAGCGCGATGACCAGCGGCGGATAGAGGAAGCCGGCCACAGGGTGCTTCCACCTCAACAGGGCCTCTGCCCCAATCACCCGGCCCTCTGCATTGACCTGGGGCTGGTAGTAAAGATTGATGCTGCGGCTTCGGATATCGCGCCGCAATTCGCTGACAAGGCCCTTTGCCACGGTTGAAAGCCGTCCGCCGCGGCTGAGCAGAACCGGCTGCTCACCGCTCTCCTCAGCCCTTTTAACCACATCGCTGAGCTCGTCAATCTGGCGCGTCAGGGTTTTAAGCTGCTGCTTTTGGGACAGATACACAAAGGGCAGGTAAATTCCAATGCCCACTGCCAGATTGACGAGCTGGAGCAGGCTCCCGGCAATGGAGCCCGTGGCCGCGTAGCCGCTCAGAAAAATCGGGCTTGTCCACTCCACGGTGCTGGTAATCATCGGTACAAGGCCAAAATAGAAAGCCCCGTAGCTGATAAGCGTCAGTACCAGCGGCGTGACGATAAAAGGCACAAAATAAATGGGGTTAAAAACCACCGGTATGCCAAAGAGGATCAGCTCATTCATGTTAAACAGGACAGGAAAGGTCGCGATGGCGGAGAGCTCCCTTACGCTTTTCCGCCGTTCGCCAATAAAGATGGCCACCACCAGGCACAGCAGCGCCCCGCAGCCGCCAAAAAAGATAAAGGTATCAAAAAAGGTCTTGGTCGCAATCCACGGTCCCTGGCTGAAAAAGGTCTTGGCGACATCGTCCAGCATATTGGCGCCGTGCACGCCGAAAAACCACATAAAATGCATAATAAACACAAAGAAAAGCGCGCTGCCCAGTCCCCGCCCAAAATGCTGAAAGATATTAAAGAGGTAATCGGACACCACCAGCTGAAAATTGGGGACGCCAAAAACCATCACCATCATATTGTTTAAAAGGGCAAACAGAAAAATAATCAATGTGCCCGGCACCAGTGCTGCCAGCACCTGGTTAAAATGATTATCTGCCCCCTCCGAATAAGATTTAAAGGCGTTTGAAAACAGGCTTGACAGCTTATCATATAACAGACAGGTCGCAATCGAGACCACCACGGCGTTAAAAAGCCAGGTGCTCTGAAAGATCTCAAAGGTAAATCCGGTTTCAATATTGTAGGCAAAGGCAATGTAGGCACAGAGGCTGATCAACGGCAAGAGTCCCAGATTTTCCGTGTCGGTCTGCTTTTCAAAGCTAAGGCTGATCGTCAGCAGCAAAATCAGTGCGATAATCCCTAGGGTCGCATCGTTGATCAACAGGAGCATGTTCAAGAAAAAACCATTCAGAAAAGTCTCTAAAAAAACCTTGTAAGCCGGAATCGGCAGGCTCTTAAGCAGCAGCGCAAAGGACCCGGCCATGATCCAGGGAATGGCCAGGATCATACCGTCACGTATGGCTGTCAGTATGCGGTTTTCCTCAAGCTTGCTGAATAATTTTTCGATGCTGCCGCTCAGAAATTTTCTCAAAACATTTTCTCTCTTTCATTCCTATTATCTCTATTTTATACTATTTCAGGCATTTTTTAAAGTGAAAAGAAAAGCTTTCCACAAATATCTGCTCTTTCAAAAATTAATTATTGAAATTTTAAGGAATATCCGGTATAATATATTCATAAATTAATTTTTGAAAGGAGTCATTCTCATGGACCCATACGAACAAATCCGGCTGCTGGAGGAACAGCTCCAGACAAAAAAAGACTATATTTCACAGCTCGAGGCTCAGCTTGAGGCTCAGAACAGCCGCGGCGCCGGCAGAAAGCGCAAGCTGAACAGCAAGGATATTGAACAGATTAAGCACTACCGCGCAAAGGGCTGTACCTATGCCGAAATCGCGGAAAACTTTGGCCTGAGCGTCGGTTCCGTTTATAATTACTGCAACCATTAAAAAAACCCGGATAGCCTTTCCGGGTTTTCTTTTTATGCTTCATTTCTGACTTGCTCGTTCAGGTGTAAAATCTCTGCAACCTGTTCCTCTGTCAGCCGCTGCGGGTGTATATCCGGCCTGCCAAGATAGTAGCCCTGGACATAATCCACGCCAAAACGGATGAGCTCGTGCAACTCGCTGGCGGTCTCTACGCCTTCGGCAATGACCTTGATTTTTCTTTCTTTGAAATAGGTTACCAGGTTCCGCAGAAGCTTTTGCCGGTTAACATCCTTATCTATATTCTGGACAATCGACATATCAATTTTAACATAATCCGGTGTTATAAAGAGCAGGCTCGCGTCGCTGTTATAGCCTGTCCCAAAGTCATCCAGGGCCAGGCCGGCTCCCCAGTTTCTGATATAGCGCTGTTTTTTGCGCGTAAAGGTTTCATTTGTGCGCTCCTCCTCTGTCAACTCAACGACAATCTGGCCCAGAAGGGGCTGATAAAGCTGCTCCAGCCTTTCCATTTCATCACTGGACAGCAGCTGGTTTGAAATGGAGTTGATAAACATCCGCGCGCCGCCAAAGGCCTCCTGATTCGCCTTGAGGGCTTTCAGGCTGTTAAACCAGGTCAGCCACTCGATCTGATGAAGCTTGGACTGGGATTTGGCCAGGGCCAGAATTTCCATAGGCGTCTTCAGCGTTGAGAGTCTGGACCGCATAAGTGCCTCATAGCCGATAATCTGCCCATCGCGTATATCCACAATCGGCTGGAAATGGTAGTCCACCAGATTACCGTCAATGAATTTATTCAGTTCCTCCTTATTTTCAAGAAGATAGGCATTCTCGCTGTAGCTCTTTGAATCGAACTCGCAAAACTCGCCCTTGACCGAATTCTTAATCTGATACATGGCAAAATCGGCATATTTTAAAAGCACCTCGTAGGACGGTGAATCGTCCGGATACCAGGCCACGCCGCCCGAGGCCCGGATCTTAAGGTCCGGATCATTCAGCAGCGGGAAGGCCGTGTGCAAAAGCCTCTGCCGGATCTGTGAAATAATCGGGCGGATCTGATCCTTATTGTCGTAGCCGTAGATCAAAGCATAAAATTCGTCGCCGGATATTCGTGCAAAAATCGCGTTGGGAGACGCAAACTGCTTGAGCACATTGGCTGTGCTTCGTATGTATTCATCCCCAAAATCATGACCATAGGTATCGTTGATGTATTTCAGATTGTCCAGGTCAAGCATGAGAACCGCCGCAGTTTTAAGCGTCTCTGGCGCTGCAAAGCACTCGTTCAGCGCGGCGTAGAAGGCCCTCCGGTTCAACAGGTTGGTCAAAATATCGTAGTCGCGTTCATGCTCGATTTTTAATCGTTCCTGTGTCTCGATGGTAACATCCCGGATAACCCCGAGAATATTGATGTCATCCTCAACCAGCTTGACCTCAATCCACCTGCTCTGCTTGTTCCGGTCCATAATCTCAATAACCGACACATTGGTCTGGGCATCAAAATCCTGACTCAGAATCTTAAGGCCGTGCATAATCTCTTTAAAGCTCTTTTTATTCAGGCTGTCTACGGTCTTTTCCACCTGCGCCAGATTCAGCATCTTGAAAAAGCTGTCGGTGCAGTAGACCTCATCCGTCACCTTATTGATTTCAAAAGCCGCAATTGGTATCCCCGCAATGGCGATAATGCGTGAAAGCTTCGAGGCGGAGCTGGCCACATCCTGGCTCAGGGTTTCGACGGCGCCGGCCAGCTCATCAATCTCGGTGATGTTCGTTTTATTGAGGTTTACCGGCATCCTCGGATTGCTTTTTTTAACCTGCTGCACCAGCGTTGTAATGGGCCTGGTAAAATGGATTCCAGCTACCAGAATGCCGATCAGGCCGATGGCCAGCGAAATAACCAGAGCGATCATTACCATCCGGATAACCATATCCGAAAAAGCAAACAGGTTCTTGTTGGTGGTCACGCCGACAAGCGCCCATTTGTCGCCCGAAAAAGGCGTGTTGCTATTGTACAGATTCAGGTACTGAACCGCGCCGAGGGCGTCCTCTGTAATTCGCTCATTCTTTTTGATGGAATAGATGCTTTTATAATATGGCTCCGATTCAAAGGTGGTATGATCCGCATTTCCGGCAAGCCGTTTATAGGCCGTTCCGGTGGTTACCACATTTTGAAAGCTTTCGTCATTATTGGAATCCATCGCCAGCAGATAGGAAGCGTTTTTGTTGGCGTCAAGCTCTGTGTTCGGAAGAATCTTCTGAAGATAATCCGTTGAAACTTCAACGCCCATAACCCCGTAAAGGGTTCCGTCCTCTGTTCTCAGCGGTACCGAATAGGTAATCACGCCGCTTTCCTCAGAATTCAGGTTAAAAGGACTGCTCCAGTAAGCCAGATCCGAATAGGCCAGTTCAGGGTTTTCCGACGCGGCCTTGAGCGGCTTGTAATAAAACGCCGACGCATCCGGTTCATCCCCCGTAAAGCTTAACAGCGGGGCCCATCCGGTTGCCATGGTCACGTTCGTGGCCTTTGTAACAGCGACCGGCGCCCGCTCCAGGGAAAGGTCTGAGTTGTCCACAACATCGCTCCCCGGATCCGCGTCACGGATGTAGAGGGATGTTTTCTGCACAGACTGCCCGGGCTCCAGCTCATAGTTTGTGTCGTTGCCTGTCAAAACGATAAAGGCACCTGTCACAAAATTCTTCCGGATCAGGTAAATCAGGTTCTGTGTATTGGAAGAAACAATGGCCTCGGGCAATGCCGGGTTTGTGCCGATATCCTGCACCGAGGCGTTTTTTTCCGCCAGTACTCTGCCGACAGTGCTGTTGATGCTCTTAACAGACTCATCCACATTGGACCAGCGTTGAATCATCTCATTTTCAAGATAATTTTTTCGGTTAATGACTCTTTCATTGAGGATATCCAAGGCATTATTATTTAATTGTTCAATTGTTCCACCCCACAGGATGACCATGGAAAACAAAATGGCCTGTATCACCATGACGATGATCATCGGAGTGAAAAGTTTTCGGATAATGGACCGGTTACCCCAATCCAAAAATTTGTGTTTTGCCATCGAACACCTCGTTGAGCATTATTTTTGAGTTTCTTCCAGTTCCTTTTTCAGGCTTTCATACCATTGGTTGAAATTTTCGTCGGTATTGTAGGCGGCGACAGCCGCTTCTTTAGACGTACCAGCGGCAACGGCGGCCTTAACGGCTTCCGCATCTGCCGCGGCTTTCTTTTTCATCGAGGCTTCCAGAACATTACGGGCATCTGTACCGCCCTCAAAGGCCTTGTTGGTATAGAGCTCGTTATTGTTGGTAATATCCACAGCCACCGGAAGTGTTTTGGCCAAGTTATTGGAGATGGCGCTTTCGCCGGCCTCTGCCATGGCGGTCTCAAGCATTTCGCTGGTGTTAGCCTCTTTCTTTACAGGCAGATAGCCCGAGGTGATTGAAAAGTCAATGTTTCGTTTCGCGTCGGTCAGCCATTTCAGGAAAACCGTCGCGGCGTACTCCTTGCGTTCATCCGATTTCACCACGACCATACCTGCGCCCTGCTGAACCGCTACCTTTTCGCCGTCCTTAAATTCCGGCGCTGCCATCACCACCGTTTCGATCGGATAGCTCTCCGTATCGCTGACGGTTACCTTGGAAGGATAATAGGTCGCGCCCGAGGACGAGCCTACCAGCGCAATAATATCCCCTGTCTTGGCATCATCAGAGGCAAAACGGCCATAGGAGGCAAAATATCCATTAATGAAAGGTACATAATAGTTGTCCCAAAGCTTACGCATGACATCCTTGTCAAGATTGAAGGTCACCGCGCCGTTTTTAACCTGGAAAACTTCAACACCCAGCTGTTTAGAGCCGATGATCATATAGTTGGCCATGGCGTCACGGTTGAAAAAGGCCTTGCCGCCGGACCATTCATAATATTTCTGGGCGGTTTCCGTCAGGCCCTCAATGGTATTTAAGCTGTCCAGTGAAGCGCCTGTGGCAGAAGCAAACTTATCCCAGTCTGTTTTGTTGATCATCATCACTTCCATGGATTTGGCAAACGGGAATATTTTTAAATTTTCCTCACTGTCAAAACGGCCTTCTTCAATATAGCTCGGGATATACTCCTCGATTTCCTTTTTAGTCAGATAGGCATCCAGTGAAGCGACCAGTCCAAGCTTGTCGACCTGGTATGCCGTATCTGCATAGCCGGCAAAAATATCCGGCACTTCATCCGCGCCCACCTTTTTATTGGCAGATGCCAGCACGGCGTCGGTCAGCTCATTAACATTCCCCTTATTAAAAGCCTCGACGGTAACACCCTGTTCCATGCCGACCGTATCATTAAACTCTGCCACCATTTCGTCAAAGGCCTCTTTCTGCGGGCCGTTGTAGTAGTGCCATACTTCAAGCGATACCGGGTCGTCAGGACTCAGCTTAACCTTTGTCGCCGGCGAAGCGCTGCACCCTGCCAGTGTAACCGATAAAACAAGCAGGATGGCAAGCGAAAAAACACCAATTTTCTTTTTCATACTTTTCCCCTTTTCATTTTAGTATATTGTAATGATTATATACCATTACAAACAAATTAGCCAGCTTTAAATACAGCCCGACTATTCATAAAATTCATAGTATAACAAAAAAGCCTGGTTTCTTTCAGTGAGAGACCAGACTTTAAAAAAGACATTTTATATGGTGCGCCCGATTGGATTCGAACCAACGGCACATGGCTTCGGAGACCATTGCTCTATCCACCTGAGCTACGGGCGCATTTGCTACTGGTCTATTATACTATAAAGAAAATAAAAAGCAAATACATTTTTAAAAAAAATGATCCGCAGATAGAAAACACGTAATCTCTATTATAAAATAACGGCTGCCATCATGGTTTGTTTTTACCGAATCGGACCTGTTTTTACTAAAAAAAGCCAGCGGCCGCTGGCTTTTTGCTATCCCTGGTGCACCACCACACCTGTTCTTACCAATTTTACTGGATTTTCCAGACAATCGCCTACCGGACATCGGGATTCGATGAAATCCGCCAGCTTTTCAGCTTTTTTCTGTGACGCGTCGGTTGTCATATGCATAGTAAAACGGATTTCGGAAAAACCGTTTCTCACTTCCTTGTTCAGCCCCATAAAGCCATCGGGATCAAGGTCGCCTTCCAGCTCGACATAAAAATCCTTTAAATCAATGTGCATGGCTCCCGCAAAAGCATAAGCGCAGATGGTCTGGCAGGCGCCCAGAGCACTCAACACTGCTTCCACAGGATTTAAACCCTTATTGGTTCCGCCCAGGTCTTCCGGTTCATCCAGCAGAATTTTAAAATTCCGCGCTGTTGTTTCGACCTGTAAACCTTCCGGCAATTTTTTCGCCGTTGCCTTAAATATTGTATTCATTTGAAAACCTCCTCATTTTTTTATTATTATACTCCACCAGGCTGCCCATGTCGGTGACAAAGTCACCGAAAGAGGCCTTATGGCTAAATTTAGAATAAACTGCTATAATGGAATAAACAAATGAATAAACTAGAGGTTCATTATGTCTGAATCTATTACCCTTCTTCCGTTTTGGGACGCTCTGACCGATTCAGAAAAGGCCGCCATCCATGACAGTGTATTTACCCAGCGTTATAAAAAAGGGACTGTAACCCATCAGTATGGCGGTAATTGTGTCGGTCTCAATATTCTTCAAACCGGGCGTGCGCGCATTTTCATAACCTCGCCTGAGGGCGATGAGATCACATTATGCCGTCTGGTCGAGGGCGAGGTCTGTATTCTCAGCGCTGCCTGCATGATCCACAATCTGAATTTTGATATTGATATTGCCTATGAGGAGGATACCGAAAGCTGTATTATCCCAAAGGATGTTTTTAAGGCCATCAGCGACACCAATCCTACGGTCAAGGACTTTACCCTTGGCATGGTCGCCAATAATTTTTCCATTATCATGGAGCGCTTCAACCAGTTTGCTTTCTCCAGCATGCGAAACCGCTTGTCCTGCGCCCTTCTGGAGCACTCCCGGCTGGAAAAGAGTAAAACCCTTCATCTGACCCACGATGCCCTGGCCAGAGATTTGGGAACTGCCCGCGAGGTGGTGACCCGGCTGCTCAATCAGTTTCAAACCGAGGGGCTGGTCTGTCTCTCCCGCGGGGAGATCACTCTTTTAGACCCTGACGCACTTGCCTTAAGCTGTTAAACATCTCTCAGCATATGATTTTTGTAATTTAAAAGGACCGGCAATGATGCCGGTCCTTTTCCAGTGAACAGTCAGCTGCTCTGCCTTATTTCTGACGGGGTGCAATTTTAGGCTTGCTGTCGTCCTCAACCAATGCTTTAAGGGAGGCAGCCAGCCCCGCAAGGCCCTGTATCTCTGACGGAATGATAATCTTGGTCGCTTTTCCATCAGCCGCCCTTTCAAATGCTTCCAGGCTTTTAATGGCAATAACCTCTTTAATCGGCTCTGCCGCATTCATCATTTTAACCCCTTCCGCAGTCGCATTCTGTACCTTGAGGATCGCTTCTGCTTCCCCTTCTGCGCGGCGGATCTGGGCTTCCTTGTCTGCCTCGGCTTCCAGAATCGCCGCTTCCTTCTGGGCCTGAGCCTGAAGAATCAACGCTTCCTTTTCACCCTCTGCTACAAGCACAGCGCTCTTTTTTTCACCCTCTGCCTGAAGAATCTTTTCACGTCTTTCACGCTCTGCCTTCATCTGGCGTTCCATGGCATTTTGAATCTCGGTCGGCGGCATAATATTTTTCAGCTCGACACGGTTAATCTTGATGCCCCACGGGTCGGTCGCCTCGTCCAGAATAATCCGCATCTGCGAGTTAATGGTGTCTCTGGAGGTCAGGGTCTGGTCCAGCTCGAGATCCCCGATAATATTACGAAGCGTTGTAGCTGTCAGGTTTTCAATGGCACGCATGGGATGGTCTACCCCATACATATAAAATTTAGGATCGGTCACCTGCATGTAAATAACCGTATCGATCTGCATGGTGACATTATCCTTGGTAATAACCGGCTGCGGTGGGAAATCCGCCACGCTTTCCTTCAGGCTGATTCTCTTTGAAATTTTGTCAATAATCGGAATCGCCATGTGGAAACCGGTTTCCCATGTTGCATGATAAGCGCCTAAACGCTCAATGACATAAGCGTGAGCCTGCGGTACGATCCGGGTGTTGAGCACCACCAGCACCACCACCACAATAATCAGGATTAATAAAAAAATAAAACCCATTTCGTCCTCCTTTAAAGTTTATACTTACGAACCATGGCTTTAACACCCTCGATTCGTTCTACCAGTACTTCAGAACCAGCCGGCAGTATCTCATTATCCATTACGCTGCGGGCTGTCCAAATCTTTCCATCCACCTCAATGCTCCCTGTTCCATGCAGATTGTCAATTTCCTCCAGAACAATGGCTCTGAAGCCGACAATCCGGTCTGCATTGGTTTTTGATTCCCTTGGCCTGATAAACCGTTTGATAAAAGGCCTGGTCAACAAAAGCAGAATAAGGGAGACACCGATAAAGAGACCCGTCTGCAGTCCAACCCCGCCGCCAGCCAGCGCACAGATCAACGCCGCGCCCGAGCCAAAGCAGAACCAAACTGAGACCAGAGCCCCGACTGTTAAAATCTCAGCAATCAAAAAGACCGCCAGCAATACAATCCAGACCGTGACCATGCTGATACCCTCCATATTAAGGCCTCCTTTCCCTCATGTTGAAACCATTATAACCTAATTTACGCTGAATTAACAGCTTCTTTTAAAAGCTTTACATTTTCTTTATAATTTAGGAGGATCTTTGCCGCTTATTCTTCAGTTTGCTCAAGATACTGGCAGATAATCAACCGCATTAACACCAGGTCATTCATATTTCCTTTAGGGTCTATGCCCAGACATTGGTCCACTTTCTTTTTTCTGAAAATAACTGTATTTTTATGTAAAAACATTTCATTGGCAGTCTGCTCGTACCGGAAGCCGTTTTCCAAAAGGCCCTTCATGGTTAGTACTGCGTCCATTGCGCCCTTGCCAAAGGCCTCTTCCAACAGCTTAATATAAGGAGCTAATATCCTTTCCCTGGATTCAGCGTCCATCTGTGCATAAAAGATCTCCAATAAATGGCGGTGGCTGAAAAACAGCGCTGTATCCCGGGGCAGAGACACACTGCGGTACATTGCGGCAGCATCCTCATAGGATTTTCGATACCCATTGATGCCTTTATGGTAACCGCCGATAAAAAACTGAACCGTTTCCTGATCCTCTTTATCCAGATTGCCCAAAATATGCTCCTGATAGTCGCTCAGGGTCTGCTCAATGCGCCAGGGCTCAGTTCGGTCCAGGTGTTTAAAAACCAGAATATATCCGGCAGACATTACCACCGAGAGGTCTTGCTTCGAGTGGCTTTTTGAACGCTTAATCCGGTCCAGAAGTCTTTCATAGCCCCCTGTATTTGGTTTGGCCTTTCTGGAAATAATACAGGCGGCTCTTGGCAGCTCCATATCATAGCCCATGCGCTGCCCCCAACGCTTCATCTCCTCCGATGACATGCCCGGGCTGTCGCTGAGCAGCATGGTCACAAAAAGCTCCTTATCGTTCCGGTGACGGTAAAACTGGTTCATGGATTCTTCCTGCTCAATGATCAGCTCTGCTGTCATTTTTACCAGCTTGCCAATATTGCGGACTTCATCGGGCTTGCCTGTAATCCCAACAGCACCCAGCACCCTTCCGTCCTTGCTGACAATGGGCATATTAATGCCAGCCTTTACCCCCTGCAGCCGGGCCGCGTCCTCCTCGGTCACTTCATAAATGGCACAGTCCCGAATCGTCTGCATGGCCGTCTCATGGAAGGTGCCAATGCGCTCAACGATTCCGCTGCCGATAATAATGGCGTTCTTATTCATGACATTGATATTATAGCCCAGGCTGTTCATTACCTCATCCGCAATTTTCTGCGCTGTTTTTGAATCCAGCATTGTTCTATCCCCTTTTTATTTAAAAGCCCGAACCAGCCTGAACAGGTTCCGGGTCGCGTTTGATAAATTCTCCTCTGCATGAGCCATTTGCCATTCCAGCTTTTCGCCGCTTTTCCAGGTTGAGAAAGCAGCCGTCAGGCCCTTGTCATACAGTCCTTCATAACCCGTCTCCAAAGCCCCTGAAAGGGCAGCGACCGGTACATTCTGAGCCCTGGCACGTCCAGAAACACCAGACAGCACCTTGCCCATTGCGCTTTGCGCATCTGTTTTTCCTTCACCGGTGACAACAAGATCTGCCCCCTGCAGATGACGATCAAACTCCAGAACATCCAGTACAATTTCCAGGCCCGGCCTCAGCGAAGCCCCCAGAAAGGCTACGAAGGGCAGCCCCAGTCCCCCGGCCGCGCCAATCCCCGGCAGGTCTCGAAATTCCCGGCCTTTCTGGCTGGCTATCAGAGTCTCAAAATGACTCAGCCCTTTGTCCAGCAGAACGATCGCTGCGTTATCGGCCCCTTTTTGCGGACCATAGATCGCGGCAGAGCCCAGGGCGCCGCAGAGCGGATTAACCACATCGCAGGCAATGGTTATTTTGGTTTCCTTCCATTGTTCATCAATATTTGAAAAATCAAGAGCCTCTATTTTTTCCAGACCTTTACCGGATAAGGGAACTGCCCTGCCTTCTTTGTCGAGAAACTGTGCTCCGATAGCCGCGGCTGCTCCGATGCCGCCATCGGTTGTTGCACTGCCGCCAATGCCCAGAATTATTTCGCTGCATCCTCTTTCCAATGCGTCCAGCATCAGCTCACCGGTCCCAAAGGTGGTGGTCTCCATTGGGTTTCGTTTTTTCTCCGGAACAAGAGGGAGCCCTGACGCAGCGGCCATCTCAATCACGGCTGTACCGCTGTCCAGTATTCCATATTCGGCCTCTGTTTCCTCAAACAGAGGCCCCTTTACCCTTGCCCTGATTCTCTTTCCCCCTGCTGCGGCCAACAGGCTGTCAACCATACCTTCTCCGCCGTCGGATACCGGGAGCTTTATAATTTCTGCCGATTCAAAAACCTCCGCAGCTTCTCTGCCCACCACCTCACAAAACATTTCTGCTGAAAGTGATCCTTTAAATGAATCTGGCGCGATAACAATTTTCATTTTATCCTCCTGACAATTTTTCTTAAAACGAAAAATAACATGGAAATTTTCTTCCATGTTATTTTATCAAAATTTTTATGCCTGCACAAATTCCAGTAATGTCTGATTAAATTTGTCCGGTTCCTCCCAGAAAAGCATATGGCCGGATTCTTCAAAAAATACTGTCTTTGCATTCGGGATAACCTCGCCGACATAGGCGCTTCCCTGCCAGTCAAACACATTGCTGTGACGGGCAACACATACCAGTGTGGGCATGTCGATAAAAGGCAGGAAATCACGCCAGTCCAGATTGGTATGGTCGCGCATAACCTCGATTCTTACATAAGGCGGGCATTTTGAGATTTCATCTGCGATAAATTTTACTTCCTCATCCGATGGTGTATGGTGCAGGCAAGCCGTTGCCAGCCCCTCCGCGTTTTCTCTCGGAGCATATTTGATATCATAACAGGTACGGATAAACATTTCCACGTCGTAGCAGCCGTTCTGTCCCCAAACCCAGTCCGGACCAGTATATTGAAGCGGCGCCTGATCGACACAGACCAGCTTGCTGATACGGTGTTTTCCAAACAGCTCAATATAGCTCCACAGGATAGCCGCCCCCATGGACCACCCCAAAACAGTGACATCCTGAACATCCAGATGATCCAGAAGATTTTTTACATCCATCGCATAACGTGAAATACGATGGCTGTGCATTACTTTTTCAGATTCTCCATGACCTCTGTAATCTAAAAGAATAACCTGGCATTTTTCTGCCAGCGCGTCGCTGTTCTTTTTAAAAAACTGGGTGGTGCAGGTCCAGCCTGGAATCATCAAAAGGGGTTTTCCCTCACCCTTAACTTCATAATAAAGCTCAACATTGTCATTTGTCTTAAATGTTGCCATTTGCATACCTCCTGTTAATTTTTCATTAAATTATTCTTATTGTAAACCTTTTTCAAGCACAATACAATAGGGTATCCGTACAGAAAAAACACACTTCCATTGTACTAAAGTACAATGATATTCCTTTCCAAAGCGATAAAAGAGCCTTCCTGCTTGACTGATCTGTGGTATAATATGATAAGAATACAATTTGACTTAATCTGGAGGTATAACGCATGGGTGTGTACAATGGCACAGGGTATTTTATCAGCACAGAAGCTTTAAAATGCGTAAAAATTTCTGATATCGAAACGCGGTATCCAAAGGTTCGCGATATTTTATTAAAAGAAAATAAAGCCCGGCTCCCCCTGGAGGAAAACTCTTTACTTGATCTGCTGCAGGCCAGCGGGATGGCCACAAACCAGCCAATTATTCAGTATGGCGAAGCTGTCTGCTTTACAGGAATCTTTGAAAAATACCTTGATGAGCAGGAGCTCAAGCCGGATAGTGGCGATTTTGAAATGGTGGACAGACTTCTAAATGAAGAGGGTTATGATTATGCGGTCAGCAATGAAACGGAAATGACCCCTTCCCTCGAAACACTGAATGTCATTCTCAAGGAATTTGGATTAATCAGCCCTTATGAGGTTCTTGAGACCTACTGGTTTTTGATGCCTTACACAGGCGCACCGCAATAAAAAACAAAGCAGGAAACTTTAGGGGGAAAGCTTCCTGCTTTGTTTTTGAAAGATTATTTAATAAGGGGGTTTGAGGAGATCAAACTAATTTATAATCTAAGGGGAGGATTATTTAGTTTAATAAGTCATTCGTTCTATTTATTAATTTATCAAATATTGGAGGGAGATTGTAAGATTATTTGGAAGCTTTTAAAGCTTTTTCCATCATTTCTTTTAATGGGTTATAGTACATCATTTCGATTCACCTCTTTTGAATTTAGTTATATTTCAGATGATAATCTTAAGGGATAATTATCATTTTCTGATCTTTAATTATATTTACCCAGTTTTTAATGATTTAACACATTTTCGTGTTCTTTTTGTTGATTTTTTATGGATTCTTTTTATCCGTTGTTTCTTTTTTGTCTTGGGAGCTTCCCTTAACTTGCTTCTATTTTAATTCCTAGAGTAAACTCTAGGTCAAGCGTTTTTATTTTAATTTTTACATTATTTTTTCAGTAAAATGTAATTTACATTTTACTGAAAAAATCAATTCTGTTTACACCGCTATATTTAAAGTGTTTCGGCGTCTACCCTTTTTCTTTTTTGTATACAATTTGTCTGAAATCATTCCAATTTATGCTTAAGATTTTTTTAAGTTTATCTTTAAAACAGAGAAGCTCTCCGCTTTTTAAACGAAAACAATAGAGTCAGCTCTAGCTTTTAGTTTATTGGTAAAAATATTTTATATAAACGGCCTCCTTAAATTCTAAAAAAGACAGAAAAACACATTCTGTTTTCCTGTCTTTTTAAACCATCTGATTAAACCCTGATAATTTCAGCGTCTTCGATTGCTTTATCAATCATGGGGCCCACAATTTCTTCCATTGGCCTTTCGGATTTAACAACAGCTTCCAGTTTAGGCTTGGTTTCAGGATGCTTTGGAACAAAAATCGTGCAGCAATCCTCATACGGCAAAATAGAGGTTTCAAAGGTACCGATTCTTTCCGCGATCGCTACAATTTCCTGTTTGTCCATCCCAATCAAAGGCCGGAATACGGGCAGTTCCACGACAGCGTTGGTCGCTCCCAAGCCCTCCTGGGTCTGGCTGGCTACCTGCCCAAGGCTTTCCCCTGTAGTCAGGGACATGGCTCCGTTGCGTCTGGCAATTTCCTGAGCAATCCGCATCATATAACGCCGGATAATAATGGTTGTCTGGCGTTCAGGGCACACCTCAACAATTTTTGTCTGGATTTCTGTAAAAGGCACAACGTACAAAGTTACCTTGCCACAGTATCCCGACACAATCTTTGCCAAATCAATGACTTTTTCCTTGGCACGGTCACTGGTAAAAGGAAAGCTGTGAAAATAAACACCAATCAGCTCCACTCCCCTTTTGGCCATCATATAGCCGGCTACGGGGCTGTCGATTCCGCCGGAGAGCAGCAGTGCCGTCTTGCCGCTGCAGCCCACCGGGAGGCCGCCGTTGCATGGGATAAATCTATGATAAATATAGGTCTCTTCCCGGACCTCAACCCACAGGTTCATATCCGGAGTGTGCATATCCACCTTAATGTCCGGAATATTCCGCAGCACTACAGCACCCAGACGCCGGCCCAGCTCAGGTGACTGTATGGGGAAACGCTTATCCCCGCGCTTGGCCGTAATGCGAAAGGTTTTGAAGTCCGCCGCGCTGGCCTGCTCCAGTGTAGCCCTTTCGATAACATCAATGTCACTTTCCACTACAATGGCAGGGCTGACGGATACAATCCCAAAAACCTTGGTCACTGCCTCCAGCGCACCCTCCAGATCCGCCTCTGAAAGATGGACGATAATCCGCCCCTGTATTTTCTGTACCTTTACACTCTCAAAACGCTTTAAGGTATTGCGGATATTTTTAACCAATAAATCAATAAAGTAATTTCGGTTCAAGCCCTTCAGACTGATCTCACCATATCTTACTAAAATGACATGTTTCATCTGTTCATTCCTCACTTTTATTTTTTTCGGCGCAGAAGCTTACGCAGCTGACATACTGCCCCTTCAATGGCCTTTGCCGCCTCCAGTACTTCCTCTCTGGTCGTCATCATTGAAAAGCTGACCCGGATGGTGCCCTCTTTGTACTCCTCTGGAAGGCCGATGGCCTTTAAAACATATTGCTTTTCTTTTTTATGGGATGAACAGGCCGATCCGGTTGATACATAAATATGCTGCGCCTCCAGGCTGTGAAGCAGCACCTCACCCCTGACGCCTTTAAAGGACAGGCTCAAAACATAAGGGCACCCGTTTTCAGGACCATTTACCCGCATGTCCCTGATATTTGCCTCCAGGCAGCCGATCATTTCCCTGCGTATGGCACGCATTTTTTCTAATTGATCCGAACCACAGGCCTGCTGTATCTCGACAGCCTTGCCAAGTCCCATTATTCCCGGAACATTCTCAGTGCCGGATCGGAGATTGTTCTCCTGTCCACCGCCAATAATCAACGGCTTGATCCTTACGCCTTTTTTAAGATAAACCGCGCCGATTCCCTTGGGGCCGCAGATTTTATGTCCGCACAGGGTTAAGGCGTCAATCTTACAGGCTTTTACGTCCACCGGCAGCTTCATAAACCCCTGGACATAATCGGTATGAAAAAGGCAGTTGGGGTTACATTTTTTAATGAGCTGCCCAATGGCCGCCAGATTCTGCGCTGTTCCTGTTTCATTATTCACACCCATGATGCTGACAAGAACGGTATGCTCGTTAATGCTCTCCTCCAGCTCATTCATGTCGATAAAGCCTTCACGATCCACCCCGAGATACACCACGTCCATACCATGATCTTCATAAAATTTAAAAACTTCCAACACAGAGGGATGCTCAATCTGTGTTGTAATGATCCTGATATCGTCAATACGCTGGTTTTCAACAATCCCTTTTATGATGGTATTATTGCCCTCTGTTCCGCCAGAAGTAAAATACAGCTCCTCCGGATTGCAGTGAATGGCCCCGGCCAGACGGCCGCGCACATCCTTAATGGCTTTTTCAACCACGATTCCCCGGTCATACAAGGAGGAAGGGTTTCCATACGCCTCTGTAAGATAGCGCATCATTTCCTTCGCAACCTCCGGATGGGGACGTGTCGTTGCGGAATTATCCAAATATATTTCGTTCACTCTCATCACCTGATCTCAAATTCAATTTTCAAAGTCTGCTCTCTATTATACCTTACCGGCAGCCGTCTCTCAAGAAATACCATAAAAAAACCGGACAAATTGTCCGATTTTAAGCACGATCACAATTTTTGCTCTACTGCTGAGGCTCCAGCTCTTTATCCAAGAAGATTCGGCTCCCCACAGCATTGCGCTGTCCCTGGTATTTTCCAGCGTAAGGATTAAGGGCCTGCTCATCCATCTGGGCAAATACCAGCTGGCAGATGCGCCGGCCGGCTTCCAGCTTGATGGGCAGCCTGTTGGCATTGTAGAGCTCCAGCGTAATTTCTCCCTCAAAACCAGGATCAACCCATCCGGCATTTTGAATAAACAGTCCCATACGGCCGATAGAGCTTCTTCCCTCCACAAAGGCCGTTAAATCACATGGAAGCTTAATATACTCCATGGTTGTGGCCAGTAAAAAGGAATTGGATGGGATAATGATCGAATCGCTCTCAAACTGGACGTACTGAATTTCATCGGTCATGGACATTGCCTCGAACTTATTCTCATCCAGCTTCAAAAAATTTCGTCCCAGCCGGATGTCAACGGAGGCGGGCTGTACCTGCCCTTTCTCCAGAGGATCAATAACCAGCTCGCCGCTTTCTAAATATTTATAAATGCTTTTATCTGATAAAATCATGGGTACCACCTAAAGTATTTTTGACTATTTTAACATGCCCCGCTCTGCTTTTCAATCTGTTTCATTAAATTATCGTCTAAATTCCAAAAGCCCTGATAGCCACGTGTTAAAATTGGCTTTTCAAAAAAAATCGGATTCTTCAACTCCCAGGCATAACGCCCGTCAGAAAAATCGCCTCTTTCGATTTCATCTTTTGAGAGAGAATTTCTCAAAAGCTCCACTGGATGGCAGTCGATAATTTCGACAGTTCCAATAATTGCACCTAATGCCATCCCCTCCTCATATTCTGAATTTTTGATTTTAGCGGCATGTATCGCAACCCTGCCGCGTATTTTGGTGGGCCAGGAACGTGTTTCATACTGTTTTAACCCCAAAACAACGTAATTTGCCCAGGGCTGGTGTATACTGATCGCCTTCAATGTTTTCGCCTCTTTCTCTATAAACTATTTCTTATTATGAACCATTCTCCGCATTTTTTCAACAGAACAGGTTGACCACTTCTTTAAATCCATTAAGAATTGTGGAACTGTTTTCAGATAATTAAAAAACAAATACAATTTAAAGTTTTTTAATTAAACATTTCTAATTGAATTTAAAATGTTTTAAATTTATTATTTACTTTTCTTTCATTTACTTATAAGATAATATTATCTTTGATTAACTGGAGCACTAATCAAAGCAATAAAAAAATGTTAAGAGAGAGAGATTGGAAGAATGAACAAGTACAGACAACTCAGAAAAGAACGCAACTTGTCCCAGGCAAACCTTGCCGAAAGATTGGGTGTTTCACAGACTGCTGTCAGCCAGTGGGAAACGGATAAAAACTATCCAGATATCAACACGATCAAGCAATTGGCTGATATTTATTCCGTCACAACGGACTACCTGCTCGGCGTTGACTCAAGCCGTCTCAAAAAAGATAATGAAATCGTTGTTTACACCCGTGTACCGGCAGGTGTGGAATGGGCAAACATCGAAGAACGCGCTGGCTATGAAGAATTAGGCGTTAAGATGCTTGAAAACGGCAAAACCTATGTTGGTTTTAAGGTTTCTGACGACGAAATGGCACCCGTTTTCTTAAAGAATGACGTTTTAATCATCGAAGTACGCGATAACTGTGAAGACGGTGAAATCGCTTTAGTACAGGTAAGTGGCTACGACGCAGAAATCAAATATGTTTTCATGCAGCCAAACGGCGTTTTAGTTCAGCCTTTGGTTCCTTCTAAACGCGGTGATTTTTACGCGAATACCAGCAAAGAAAAAGCACGTATCCTTGGTGTTGTACGTCAGGTAAGACGCAGCCTTTAATTTCGCAATACTCCCCCTCTGGTTTAGACCGGAGGGGTTTTTTTATGCCTGCCGCTTTCTTGACAGGATGCATTTTAAGGCGTATGCTTAGTTTATCAAAACCTTAAAATCAGGGAGGTATTTATGAAAGATATTGATCTCGTTTATTTCAGTCCGACAGGAAATACCCGCAAAACACTCCAGGCTATCGCCGCCGGCGCCCAGACACAGGTGATTGAGCACGACCGAACCTATCCACCGGGCCGGAGAGAGAAGCTTCATTTTACAAAAGACAGCTTCGTAATTCTTGGATGCCCTGTCTATGCGGGCCGTATTCCTCCAAAACCGGAGAATCTGTTCGACGGAATTGAGGGAGACGACACCCCGGTTGTCCTGGTTGTAACCTATGGAAACCGCGAGTATGACGATGCTCTGCTGGAGCTGAAAAACCTTGCCATTGAAAATGGCTTTATTCCAGTCGTGGCAGCTGCCTTTCTGGCGGTTCATTCCTACAGTGACAAGCTGGCAGGCGGACGCCCGGATGACAACGACCTTGAAATCATGGGGAATTTGGGCCGTACCATCCGTGAAAAATATCTGCGCAAAAAAGATTACAAGGGAACGCTTATCGTAAAAGGAAACTATCCTTATAAAGACGGTATGGACTACACCCCCTTGGCGCCTGAGGTTTCAGACGCCTGCACCCAATGCGGTGAATGTATTTCTGTCTGCCCGGTAGCTGCCATTAATCCCGATGATCCGACACAAACCGATCCGGATCTCTGCATCCGCTGCTGCGCCTGTGTTCGCGTCTGTCCGGTTGAGGCCCGCCAGTTTACCGCGCCAGCGTTTCTTGCGACGGTACAGTTTCTTGAAGGAAACTTTGCAGGGATTTACAAAAAACCCGAAATTTTCTATATCAGTGAGGAATAATAAAAAACCGGCTTAAGCCGGTTTTTTATTATTCCTTTTCTTTTTCAGCAAAGCTGTCTAAAAGCTTCTCCAAAATCTGAACAGCATCGTCATTTGGATTTTCATCGATCAATTTTTCTACACTTCGGCCGATATAGTATTCCAGATCATCCTGGGTAACGTCGAAATCTTCATCCTTGGCAATCTCTGCGAGCTTGCCAAAAAGGCGGTGGCGTCTTTCCTCCAGACGCTCTTCCTTTGATTTACCATCAAAGACGACGTCCTCCACAAATTCACCCCATTTGTTGGCGATCTTTTCACCAAGACCTTCCTTTTTAGGCGTTGGATTGGCTTCTTTTTCAGCTTCCTCCTGTTGTTTATCATCAATATGAATGATTTCTTCCAGAATGTCATCCTCCGGATTATCTGGAATCGTGGTTAACGGTGTGTAGCTTTCGGTCATCAGCGCAGGGTCCATAAACATATAACTGCCTGTTTCCAGAAGCTTTTCATTATATTTTTCCAAAGCCTCGCGGTTGTCTTTAATGTAAGTTATAAACTTTTTAACTTCCTGTAATGCCATGGTCTCATCTCCTTATTAAATCATATGGTCTTACCTATTATAATATACCCAAAACCTTTAAATCATCAAGCAAAGTTTCTGTTTTTCTTTATAAATTATTTTCACAGGCCAAAAACCTTTTGTTCTTTTGTTTTCATTATGATTTTTATCATATTGGTATTACATCTGTCATCACTTTTATATTTTCCTGTTAAAAGGTTTTAGAATCCGTTATAATGAAATCACTACAAAGCAAGGAGAATAAAAAATGAGACATTCAATCGGTAATGCCCTGTGGGGGATTTTCTTTATAGCTCTTGGCGTCGGCTTTGGCGGACAGGTCATGGGATACTGGCATTTTTCATTATTCTTTAACGGCTGGTGGACTTTAATCATCATCATTCCCAGCATCATCAACATTGTTCAAAACGGTTTTAGAACCGCCAACTGCATCGCGCTCGCGATCGGTGTTTTATTGCTGCTCGGTGAACAGGATTTTATCAGCGGGCATTTAATCGGCGAACTTATTTTTCCATTGATCCTGGTGGTCATAGGGATCAGCATTATTTTTCGTGGTAAAGGCAGCCGCCGGGCCAATGAGGTCAAAATGCTCACGCAGGGTGAAACGCAGGATTACACCGCTATCTTCGGCTCACAGGAGCTGCGTTTTCCGGGAGAGTCCTTCCGGGGCGCTACGCTGACCGCTGTTTTTGGCGGCATCGAGCTTGACCTGAGGGATGCGCTTATTACTGAGGACATCACCATTACAACCACCAGCATTTTTGGCGGCATTGACATTAATGTCCCCTCCAACGTCCGGGTTGATGTTTCAAGTACCCCCATATTTGGCGGCGTTTCTGATAAAACGCCTCGTCCCACCGGCACAAACCCACCCACCGTCTACCTCAACAGCGTCTGTATCTTTGGAGGAGTTGATATTTTATGAGAAGTACCAGTAAGGTCGCAAAATACGTCGCTATTGCCCTTGGGCTGATCCTGGCGATTTTTATTATATCGGTTATTGTCAGAACTTTTTTAGGTATTTTCGGTGCTTTCGGGCATCTCGGCAAAACCACCACCAGCGGCACGGTAACAAACAAGGAATTTTCCCAGGAGTTTACTGGCGTCACTACCCTTGACCTTGATTTTTCTGCTGGCTATTTAGAAATAGAAAAGGGCGATGTCTTTAAGGTTGAAGGCTATAATCTGCCGGATAATTTTACAGCAGAGCAGAAAAATGATACGCTGAAAATTAAGGACAGCATCAAGGATCCTGTCAGTTTCTTAAATGCTCTGTCTGATGCTCAGAAGCCTCATCTCACGGTCACCATTCCGGAGAGCATCACGTTTAATGAGGTCGAGCTGGATTTTGGCGCGTCAGACAGCACCATTGATACGCTGAAAACCGATCGCCTTAACGTTGATATGGGTGTTGGACGCGTTGAAATGAAAAGCATCACGGCTGATCGCGCCAAATTTAACAATGGCGCAGGGGAAGTGATCCTCTCCGATATGAATCTGAATGACATGGATATGGAATGCGGTGTCGGCAAAGTTTCCTTTGAAGGCTCCCTCACTGGTAAAAACAAAATTGACGGCGGCGTCGGTGAGACGACTCTGTCCATTAAGGGCAGTGCCACAGATTTTGACATTAAGGGCGAGGCAGGAATCGGCGAATTCTCTGTGGACGGTACGCGCTATACGGAGAACCGGTTCAGAAACAGCAGCGCACCCAACAGTTTAGAGATAAGCGGCGGCGTTGGCGCACTGCGAGTAACCTTTGAATAAAATAGAAAAGACACGGAGCTCTCATTTGTGCTCCGTGTCTTTTTTTATTATGCGTTCATCTGTTTTTTATATTCCAGGAATTCATCGTAGCTTGATAACCGGTCAATAATGCCGCCGTCTGTCAGCTCAATAATCCGGTTAGCCAGCGTCTGCATAAACTGATGGTCATGGCTGGCAAAAAGAATTACCCCTTTAAAATCCATCAATCCATTGTTAACCGCGGTGATGGACTCAAGGTCGAGATGGTTGGTGGGCTGGTCAACCACCAGCACATTAGAGCCAAACATCATCATTCTGGACAGCATGCAGCGTACCTTTTCTCCGCCGGAGAGGACCTGTACCTCTTTATAAATATCGTCCCCAGAAAAAAGCATGCGGCCAAGGAAGCTCCTGAGGTAGGTTTCGGTTTCTTCTGTGGTAAACTGCTTGAGCCACTCCGCTATATTGAGGGTACAGCCCTCAAAAAAGGACGTGTTATCCTGGGGAAAATAAGAGGTGGTAACGGTTTGCCCCCATTTAAAGCTGCCTTCATCAGGCTCCATTTCCCCCATCAGGATTTTAAACAGAGTGGTCATGGCAATTTCATTTTCAGCTACAAAACCGACTTTATCCTCTTTGTTAATTCTGAAGCTTACGTTGTTTAAAACCTTCACGCCGTCAATGGTTTTGGACAGGTTTTCCACCTCCAGAATTTCCTTTCCCGGCTCGCGGTCCATATTAAAGCCGACGTAAGGATACTTTCTGGAGGAGGCTGGCATTTCTTCAACGGCCAGCTTGTCAAGCAGCTTTCTTCTGGAGGTTGCCTGCTTCGATTTTGACTTGTTGGCTGAGAAGCGGGCTATAAAGTTTTGCAGCTCTTTAATTTTATCCTCTTTTTTCTTATTCTGGTCCTTCAGCACTCTCTGAACCAACTGGCTGGATTCGTACCAGAAATCATAATTCCCGACATACAGTTTGATTTTTCCAAAATCAATATCCACAATATGGGTACACACATTGTTCAGGAAATAACGGTCATGGGAAACCACGATCACCGTTCCCGGGTAATCCATCAAGAATTCTTCCAGCCAGACCACTGCCTGGATGTCCAGGTTATTGGTGGGTTCGTCAAGCAGGATAATATCCGGCTTGCCAAAAAGGGCCTGGGCCAGGAGCACCTTGACCTTTTCATTCCCTGTCAGTCCGGCCATCTGCGCGTCAATAATGGATGCGTCCATCCCAAGCCCCTGTACCAGGCGCGACGCGTCTGACTCGGCTTCCCAGCCGCCTAAATCGGCAAATTCTCCTTCCAGCTCTCCGGCACGGATACCATCCTCATCGGAAAAATCCTCTTTGGCGTAAATGGCGTCCTTTTCCTTCATGATGTCATAAAGATGCTGATTTCCCATAATAATGGTATCTAACACTGAATAATCATCAAAAGCGTAGTGATCCTGCTTTAATACGGACATGCGCAGCTCTTTAGGCATAATGACATCGCCGCTGGACGGCTCGAGATTGCCGGATAAAATCCTTAAAAAGGTGGACTTGCCCGCTCCGTTGGCGCCGATAATTCCATAACAGTTACCTGGGGTGAATTTTATATTAACATTTGAAAATAAATTGCTTCCATCAAAATTTAAACTTAAATCCGATACTGTAATCATTCTTTGGTCTTTATACTCCTCTGGTTTAAAAAAAATATGGCGTTTTGGCCCATGAATTTCTATTATAGCCTAAACCCTCTGCTTTTTCCAGCTCTTTCTGCTGGAAATTATCGCTAATTCAAAAAAGGAGCGCCGCAGCCTTGGCGGCACTCCTTAAGCCTATTTCAGATCGCTGATTTTGAACTCGACCTTATCTTTTTCATCTTCCGGCTGTTCTTCTGCCGGCTCAGCTGTTTTTTCGGGTTCTTCCAAGCTTTCCTTCGCTTCTAAAACCTCAATCTCTTCGCTGACCTCCACTTCCTCTTCCAGGACTTCTTCTGGTTCGGCATCGACCCGCATGATGGCTTCCATTTCTTCATCCAGATCTTTTTCCGGTTCCAGCTCAATGACCGTGGTTTCATCGCCGATGACAATACGTTGTTCCAGTGTGATGGCGCCAGTCGGGCATTTTTCAAAGCAGGCCTGGCATTGGGTGCATTTGTCATAATTGATGGAGGCCAGATTGTTTTCAACCGTAATCGCTTCCTCCGGACAAACCTTCACGCAGGCTTTACAGGCGATACAGCCAATATCGCAGACCGCACGCACCAGCTTGCCCTTATCGGTATTCCGGCAGTCCACATGCACCAGCTGGTCTGACGGAATCAGGTCAATAATCCCCTTTGGACAGGCATCCCGGCATTTACCGCAGGCCGTACATTTATCAACGTCCACTTCCGGCAGACCGTTATCGCCAATGGAGAGCGCTCCAAACATACAGGCATTAACGCAGGTGCCAAGGCCCATGCAGCCATGACGGCATGTTTTTACGCCGCCGCTTGCAATCATGGCCTGACGGCAGTCCTGAATGCCATAATAATCCGCGCGGTTCGGCGAATGGGTACAGTCGCCGTTACAGTGAATGCAGGCCACTTTTGGTTCGCTGTTTCCAACGCTTTCTCCCATAATTTCGCCAATGGCCAGGGCTGTGGCCGCGCCGCCTACTGGACAGGCATTTACTGCTGCCTCGCCATTGACAATGGCCGCCGCAAGGGCATCGCAGCCCGGAAATCCGCAGCCGCCGCAATTTGCCCCCGGGAGGGCATCTCTTACCAAAGGAACACGCTCGTCCGTCTTAACCTCAAATACCTTTGAAGCGATGGCGAGACCTGCTCCGAAAATTAAACCCATGGCACCTAAAATACCTACGGGAATCAGTAATTCCATTATCATTTCCGGCACCTCCTTACAGCATTCCGGAGAATCCCAGGAACGCGATGGCCATCAGGCCTGCTGTAACAAGCGCAATCGGGAATCCCTCAAAGGGCTTGGGAATATCGGACAGCTCCAGACGTTCCCGGATACCAGCAAACAGCACGATCGCCAGGGTAAAACCAAGGGCTCCGGCGATCCCGTTGAATACTGTTTCGATAAAATTGTAGCCATACTGGATATTTAACAGCGCAACCCCCAAAACTGCACAGTTGGTGGTGATCAGCGGCAGGTAGACTCCCAGCGCCTGATAGAGGGACGGGCTGGTCTTTTGAATAATCATTTCCACCAGCTGTACCAGCGCCGCAATAACCAGAATAAAGGCAATGGTCTGCAGATAGCCCAGACCCAGCGGGTCCAGAATGGCGTACTGCACCACATAGGTGATGGCAGAAGCCATGGCCATTACAAAGGTAACGGCAATCCCCATACCTACCGCTGTTTCAATCTGCTTTGAAACGCCAAGGAAGGGGCAGATGCCGAGGAATTTTGACAAAATAAAGTTCTGGACAAAAATGCCGCTGACTAAAATCAGGAGTATATTGGTCATGACAGGCTATCCTCCTTATTTGATTTTTTCGCTTCTATTTTTTCCGTAATTTTATTGATGGCCGCAATGCCGACCCCCAGGGTCAGGAATGCCCCTGGCGGCAGGATAAATATGAGAACCGGTTCATAACCGGAGCCAAAAATGCTCAGGCCAAAAATCGCGCCTGCGCCGATAATCTCACGGATTGATCCCAGCACTGTCAGAGACAGGGTGAAGCCCAGGCCCATCCCTGCGCCGTCTGCAAAGGACGACAGAACCGGATTGGAAAACGCAAAAGCTTCTGCACGCCCGAGAATAATACAGTTAACAACGATCAGGGGAATATAGATCCCCAGCGCTGCGTCCAGGGCTGGAACGTAGGCTTTCATCAGCATCCCGACAATCGTTACAAAGGACGCGATGATGACGACAAAAGCCGGAATACGGATTTTATCCGGTATGATTTTCCTTAAGGCTGAAATAACTACATTTGAACCAATTAAAACAACGGTGGTCGCGAGTCCCATGCCCAGACCGTTAATCGCTGAGGTGGTAACCGCAAGTGTCGGACACATCCCCAGCAGCAGACGGAAGGTTGGGTTTTCCTTGATCAGCCCGTTTGTAAAGTGTTTTAAATTACCCATTATTGTGCGCCTCCTTCCCTCGCAAGCGCTTCATATACTTTTTCAGATGCGTTGACGCCTGTTGTAACCGCCTTTGAAGTGATTGTAGCGCCTGTAATGGCGGTTATCTGATTATCCGAAGCTTCTCCGGATTTAATGACCGCAATTTCCTTTTTGGCATTTTTTCCCTTAAACTGCTCCTGGAAGGCCGGCTCGGTAGACTTTGCACCCAGACCCGGCGTTTCACTCTGGCTTAAAATGGTAATACCCGTGATTTTACCATCTTTATCAATACCAGTCAGCACCTCAACCGCTCCGCCATAACCGCTCGGGGCAGTCTTGATGGTATAGCCAGCCAGCTCGCTGCCTTTATAGCCAATGTAAGCTTCCTTAATAATGTCGGCCTCATTGGGCGCTGCCGACGCTGCGATGACCTCGATATTTTCGACGGCTTCAAATTTATCGGCGTCGGGCAAGACAGCCTGACGGGCTTCTGTATTGGCCTGCTCGTTACGCTGGTCAATGACGTCGGAGGTGACGTAATTCGTCAACGCGAGGCAGAGAGACGCAATCGCCGTGATGACAAAGAGAATAACAGCCAGCTTGATGACATTTTTCCAGTCAATGGACATTTTTTCTTTATTAGCCATTCACTTCCACCTCTTTACTCTTTTTTTCCTTTTTCGGCGCGCCGTAAATACGCGGACGCGTAAACCGTTCAATGAGCGGGGCTGCGACGTTCATCAGCAGAATGGAGTAGGATACCCCTTCCGGATAACCGCCGAACATTCGTATAATCATGGTTATCAGGCCACAGCCAAAGGCAAAAATGATCTGTCCGACCGCCGTGCTCGGTGATGAGACATAATCGGTCGCCATGAAGAAAGCACCCAGCATTAAACCACCAGAGCAAAGCTGGAAGATGGGGTCCTGTCCGAACACAAGGGATAAAATGGCCACAGTCGCGAGATAAACCGCCGGAATACGCCAGCTGATAACCCCACGGACAATGAGGTAAATGCCACCGATCAGCAGCGCCAACGCGGAAATCTCCCCAATGGAGCCATAAACACCGTTGATTCCCAGAAACATATCAAGATTACTGGGCAGTGTGGTTAAGTCCATACCTTCTTTTAAAATTCCCAGCGGGGTCGCCGTGGTAAAGGTATCCGCTGTCGGGATATAGGCCGTGCCTGTCATATGAGTTGGCCATGACGCCACCAGAAAAGCTCTGGCCGCCAAAGCCGGGTTCATAAAGTTATGGCCGAGGCCCCCAAAGCACTGCTTAACCAGGGCAATGGCAAAAACGGAACCGACAATACACATCCACCACGGTGCTGTAATGGGCAGGTTAAAGGCCAACAGCAGGCCTGTAACAACAGCGCTCCAGTCACTGACCGTAATGGGCTTTTTCATCAGCTTTTGGATAACCGCTTCCGTCACGACACAGCTGGCAACGCAGATTGCCACGATCAGGAAGGTTCTCATGCCAAATACATATCCGGCAACTGCGAGGGCCGGTAAAAGCGCAACGATAACACTCTGCATAATACTGGAGGTATTGTGCTTTGCGCGAATATGTGGTGATGAGGATACAGTCAGTGTTAAATCTAATTTACTCAATTGATGCTCCTCCTATTTCTTTTCTTTCTGTTTTAATGCCGCGATCTGACGCTTGGCCACACGGATGGACGCAACCAGTGTCCGCTTGGCGGGACAGATAAATGAGCAGCTGCCGCACTCGATACAGTCGAGAGCATGGTATTCCTCACACTTTTCCCAGCGTTCCTTTTCTGAGTAGGCGGCCAGGTAAAGGGGCTGCAGATGAATCGGGCATGCTTCCGCGCATTTTCCACAACGGATACAGTTCGAAGGCTCAGGGATATAGGCCGCGCCCTTTGTCAGGCACAAAATTCCCGATGTCCCTTTCATCACCGGGACATCCGTGCTGAAGAGGGTAACCCCCATCATCGGACCGCCGGAAATGACCTTATACGGTTTTTTTGCAAATCCGCCGCACTGGTCAATGACCTCCTGATAGGGTGTCCCTACCTTGACTTCCATTGTCCGGGCATTTTTTACCGCGTTGCCGGTGCAGGTGAGCAGACGCTTGTGCAGGGGTAAACCGGTTTCAAACGTGATGGCAATCTGGCAGGCTGTCCCCACATTCATTACGACAACGCCCGCATCAGCCGGCAAGCCGCCGGATGGCACCTCACGGCCTGTAATCGCTTTTATCAGCTGTTTTTCAGCTCCCTGAGGGTATTTTGTTTCTAAAACCACCACCTCGATATTATCCTTTTCGGTAATGGCTTTCCTTAGCTTCTCAATGGCGTTTGGCTTATTGCTTTCCACGCCGATATAGCCCTTGTCAACCCCGACAGCCCGCATGGCAATTCTCAATCCCTGGATAATACGTTTTGGCCGGGCCAGCATCAGATGATGATCCGCAGTCAGGTAAGGTTCACATTCCGCGCCGTTTAAAACCACGCTGTCCACCGTTTTATCCGGCGGGATACTCAGCTTAACATGCGTCGGGAAGGTTGCTCCCCCCATGCCGACAATTCCGGCATCACGGATAATGTCGATGATCTGCTTCGGCTCATATTTCCTGAAATTGCCGTAAGGCTTGATCGAGGGATCAACCGTGTTTTTACCGTCGGACTCGATGACCACAGACATGATCATCTCTCCGTTGGGATGCGCCCGCTCTTCAACCGCGATAACCGTACCGGATACGCTTGAGTGCACAGGAGCTGAAACAAAACCGTTTGCTTCTCCAACTTTCTGGCCGAGGTAAACCGTATCTCCCTTTTTCACCACCGGCGTACAGGGCGCGCCGATGTGAAGGGACATTGGAATCGTTACAACCTTAGGTTCAGCTGCAACCTTAACCGAGACGGATGCCGTTCTCTTTTTCCTGTAAGGCGGATGGATTCCGCCCCGGAACGTTTTTTGTTTTTCCTTTAATTCCAATTCACACACCTCTTGCTTCTTTTTTTAACTTTACGTTACATGTAATCTATTTTACCATCTTTACCATACTAAAGACAAGAAGAAATTTTATCAGAAATATAATAAAGATTTCTTGTTTTAAGGGAATAATAAAAGCCAAAATTTCCACTTATCAGCGGAAACCTTGACTTTCAAAATTACAGGGGTCTCAGCAATGGTCAAAAAACGCTTTATAGCCCTTATAGGTCATATAAACATCCGCTTTTGAACAGAGCTCAAAGGGCGAGTGCATGCTCAGCAGCGCCGGGCCGCAGTCCACTACATCCATGCCGTATTCTGCCAGCATGTAAGCAATGGTTCCACCGCCGCCCAGATCCACACGGCCAAGCTCACCCATCTGCCAGGTAACGTCGGCCGCGTTAAAGCACTCCCGCAGTTTTCCTAAAAACTCAGCGTGCGCATCGTTGGAACCGGCCTTTCCTCTGGAACCGCCGTATTTTGAGATCACCAAGCCCTTTCCGGCAAAAGGCGCGTTATACAGGTCGTGCGTTCCTGAAAAGTTCGGGTCATAGGCCGCCGTGACATCCGCAGATAAAAATTCAGAATTTTTGAGGCAGCGCCTTAAGGTCAGCTCCGGCTTATGATCTTCTGTCAGGTCGATGAGCTCTGCCATTTCATTTTCAAAGAATTTCGACTGCATGCCAGTACTGCCATAGCTGCCGATCTCTTCCTTATCGGCCAGAATCGTGCATAAGGTACGCTTAGGCGGGTTCTTTTCATCCTGGCTTAAGATTGCCATCGTGGCGGTAAACGCGCATACGCGGTCGTCCTGGCCGTAGCTTCCAATAAAGCTGCGGTCGAAGCCTACATCTCTCGCGGCGCCGGCTGGTACTACCTCCAGCTCCGCGCTGGCAAAATCCTCCTCGATAATGCCGTAGGTGTCATTGAGCTGCTTGAGAATATTGAGCTTTACCGCATCGCCGATATCCTTATCCTCATAAGGAATACTGCCGATAATCAGATTCAGGCCTTCGCCTTTAATCCCATCCGCCATTTTTTTCTGGTTCTGTTCCTGTGAGAGATGGGGCAGTAAATCGGTGATACAAAAGACAGGCTCCTCATCCTTTTCGCCCAATGAAATATTGATGATCTCACCATCTTTTTTGACAACAGTGCCGTGAAGGGCCAGCGGCATGGTTACCCACTGGTATTTTTTTATCCCCCCGTAATAGTGGGTTTTAAAATATGCCATATCCGACTCTTCATACAATGGCGCCGGCTTTAAATCAAGTCTTGGCGCATCAATATGCGCTCCGATAATCGACATGCCGTTTTCAAGGGCATCTTCGCCCATCACGAACAGCAGAACGGTTTTCTTTCTGAAAATAACGTAGACCTTATCCCCGGGTACGACCTTACCCTTAGCCTGATAATACTCAAGCGGTTTAAAGCCCCTTTCTTCGGCTAAAAGCACGGTGTAGGCCGCACATAAGCGCTCGGTTTTTGAAACGGTCAGATATTCTTTATAGCCTTCGCAAAAATCATCAACCGCTGTTTTTTCCTCTTGTTCCAGAGCGTGCCACGCAAGCTCAAACTTCTTTGTCAGGGATTTCTGGAGTTCTTTTGCTTTACTTTCTTTATCTTTGCTCATAAATGAACCTCCTTTATAAGTTTTGCCTGACCTTATTTTACCTTTTGTTTAGGGTAAGGTAAAGTCCTAATTGATGAAAAAAAGCTTCTATGTTAAACTGGTTAAGGAATATTTAAAAGGAAGTGACCCCATGAAAACAGAAAAACTCATTGTCCTCGGTACTGGAAACGCCATGGTGACCGAATGTTATAACACCTGCTTTGCCATTAAAAGCGGAAAGGAATATTTTATGGTGGATGCCGGCGGTGGAAACGGCATTCTCGGCCAGATGAAAAAAGCCTCAGTCAGTCCCGCGCATATCCATCATCTTTTCATTACCCACGGCCATACCGACCATGTGCTTGGGGTGGTCTGGCTGGTCCGCCAAATTGCCACGATGATGCTGGAAAAAACATACGCGGGCACCCTCAAGATTTACTGCCACGACGAACTGATAAAAACCGTGGTAACCATCTGTGATCTGACCCTTCAGAAAAAGCTGACGGCCCTTTTTGGCAGCCGTATTCTTTTGGTCCCTGTCCAGGACGGACAGACCGAAAAAATTCTTGATTATTACGTTACCTTCTTTGATATCCACTCCACCAAGCTAAAACAGTTTGGCTTTACCACCATGCTGAAAAACGGACAAAAGCTGACCTGTCTTGGTGACGAGCCCTTCAACCCTCTCTGTCAAAAATACGTTCTGGATACGGACTGGCTGCTCAGCGAGGCCTTCTGTCTTTACAGCGAACGGGATATTTTCGCCCCCTACGAGAAACACCACAGTACGGTCCGGGAGGCCTGCGAGCTGGCCGAAGAAATGAAAATTGCCAATCTGGTTCTCTGGCACACCGAGGAAAAAAATCTGGCAGATCGGAAAAAGCGCTATAAGGCAGAAGGAAAAAAATATTTCAAAGGGAAAATTTATGTTCCGGATGATCTGGATGTGCTCAAATTAAAATAAAAAAAGCGGTGATCACCGCTTTTTTTTATTTTCTGCCTTCCACACAGATCCAGTATTTTCCATCCTTTAAATGGATTTTTGTTTCTTTATAGCCGACCTTTTCAAAAAGTTCCTTAAACTCATCAACCGTCAGGTTGCGCAGCTCATATTTCTTGGCCATTTCGATGTGATGTTCATCCAGACCGTCGTTCATGTACATTTCTGCAATCAGCATAAAGGTACCACCTTCCCTGAGGACACGGAACACCTCGCGCATGTCTTCCTCCAGGTCAGGCCAGAAGTAGTAGCTCTCCACTGTAATGATGGCGTCAAACATGCCGTCCTCAAAGGGCATTTTGGAGACAGAACCCTGATGGATTTCCATCTTTCCGCTTTCAACATCAGCCTTGTTCAGCTCCTTTGAGGCCTCAACCGATACCTCGGAATAGTCGATACCGTAGAGCTTGCCGCCGTCAATGCGCCCAGACAGGCGTTTCAGGGCGGCTCCCCCGCCGCAGCCGACATCCAGCACGGTATCGGTCGCCTTTAAATCGAGCTTGTCCAGCGCCCAGGCCGTCATTTCCGCATGGCTTTCATTCATGCGTTCAATCATCATCTTGCCCGCTTCACCCTGGGGTTTTCTGGGGTTTCCCGCTTCTGTGACAGACATTCTTTCCCTGCGCTGCTCGTCCTGGTATTCGACCGCCAGCTTTTCATTCATTTCATCAATGTGTTTTTTATCTTCTTCCGTATAGCTTTCTTCATAATCCGGACTCATAATTTCAATGCTGTCCAGCTGGCTTTTTAAATTCGCCCGGACCGCTTCTAGATATTCGGCGCGCAGGCCCTGCTGTTCTTCCAGCTCCTCTGCGGTCAGGCCCTCTGCCTTTTTCTTTTTCGCTAAAAAATTAATGCGTTCTATTTTATCTTTGTTGATCATGTCAGACCTCCTGTAAATTTTTAATAATCCCTGCTTCCTTCAAGCGCTGCAGGGTAAGCAGCAGACCAAGCTTCCCATGATAATGGGTAAGCCCGCCCTGAAAATAAGCAATGTATGGCTCACGCATGGGGGCGTCCGCGCTGAGCTCAATGGACGAGCCCTGGATAAAAGCGCCCGCCGCCATGATAATCGGGCAGTTATAGCCCGGCATATCCCAGGGCTCCGGCGTGACAAAGGAATCCACCGGTGCTGCCTCCTGGACCGCGCGGCAAAAGACCTTTACAGCCTCTGGATCACAAAGCTTAATGCTCTGGATAATATCACTGCGGTAATCCTCTACGCCGGGACATACCCCAAAGCCAAGCTTATCATAAGCGGCCGCCATAAGCACAGCGGTTTTGATGGCCTGTGCGACCACTGTCGGGGCCAGAAAAAGGCCCTGCAGAAGGGTGCGGTTAATGTCCAGCGTGGCGCCCGTTTCCTTAGCGACACCCGGCGCCGCCAGACGGCAGGCGGCCATGTACACGTATTTTTCTTTCCCGGCGACATAACCGCCGGTCGGAGCCAGGCCGCCGCCCGGGTTTTTAATGAGCGATCCGGCCATAAGGTCTGCGCCCACTGCTACCGGCTCCTTATAGTCAAGAAATTCGCCGTAGCAGTTGTCCACAAACACCACCACATCGGGCTTAACAGTCTTTACCTTGACGATAATCGCCTCCATATCTGAAATCCTAAGGGCTTTACGCCAGCTGTAGCCCGTGGAGCGCTGCATATAGATCATTTTTGTGTTTTCATGGATGCTGGACAGAACCTTTTCCTCGTCAATTTTTCCATCCTCTGTCAGCTCAATCTGATTGTAGTTTACCCCAAAATCCTTCAGGGTACCATTTCCGGCGTCCGCGTCTTCGATGCCGATAACAGTCCGCAGGGTGTCATAGGGGCTGCCAGTAATGGATAAAAGCTCGTCACCTGGCCGCAAGACGCCGTAAAGGCACAGCGAAATGGCATGCGTCCCCGATGATATATGCGGCCTCACCAAAGCGTCCTCGGCGCCAAAAATATCGGCGTAAATGGTCTCCACCACTTCGCGGCCGACATCGTCATAGCCGTAGCCCGTTGCAGGGTGAAAGTGGCGGTCACTCAGGTTGGCGCGCTGCATGGCTTTAATGACCTTATACTGGTGATACTCGGCCTTTTCGTCCAGCTCTGCAAGGCGGGGCTCTATGGCTGTTTCCACTCTGTCCACAAAGCTGATAACATCCTCTGAAATATTAAATTCTTCCTTTAAATAAGCGTTTTTCGTGTTCTCCATACTTTCCTTCATTCTTATAGACTGAACAAATTTCTCAGTTTAGTCTAACATATTTTTAGTTTTTTGTGTAGTCCCTTTTAAAATTCTTCATTGAGATCGCTGTCTTCTGTATAAAACTGGTAAAGATCGTGGTAGATACCGCCCTTTGCCATCAGCTCTCTGTGGGTTCCCTGTTCGACAATGCCGTCCTCGGTGAGCACCAGTATAATGTCGGCATTGCGGATGGTCGTCAGACGGTGGGCAATGGTAAAGGTGGTCCGGCCGACCGTCAGTTTCTCGAGGGATTGTTGAACGATCCGCTCACTTTCATTATCCAGCGCCGAGGTGGCCTCATCAAGAATCAGGATCGGCGGATTTTTCAAAAAGACCCGCGCGATGCTGATACGCTGCTTCTGTCCGCCGGAAAGCTTGACGCCGCGCTCGCCAACGTAGGTATCGTAGCCCTCGGGCAGACCCATGATAAAATCGTGGGCACCGGCCTGTTTCGCCGCGGTCTCAACCGCTTCTCTGCCGGCCCCGGGCAGCCCGTAGGCGATGTTCTCAAACACCGAGCCGGCAAAGAGATAAACCTCCTGCTGAACCATGCCGATTTCGGAGCGCAGCGAATGCAGGGTTAAATCCTTGATGTCCTGCCCGTCGATGAGAATCCGTCCAGAGGTCACATCATAAAAACGGGGAATCAGGTTGCAGAGCGTGCTTTTGCCGCTTCCGGAGGGGCCGATCAGGGCAATGTTCTTTCCAGGCTCCACATGCAGGTCAATATTGGAAAGCACCTCGGTATTGTCGTCGGAATACATAAAACCAACATGGTCAAACCTTATATCGCCCTTAACATTTTTCAGCTTTCTGGCGCCCGGCGTATCCACGATTTCCAGGGGCTCGTCCATAATCTCAATAAAGCGCTCGATTCCCGTCATACCCCGCTGAAACTGCTCGGTAAACTCAACGACCCGCCGGATCGAGGTGAGCAGCGTTGTGACGTAAAGCAGGTAGGCCATCAAATCGCCCGGGGTAATTTTTCCGCCGATCATAAACAATGAGCCGGCAACAACGACCACGATGTACATAACCCCGTCAAACAGGCGTGTCATGGTCTGGAAGCCCGCCATATAACGGTACATCATCCTTTTAATATCCAGAAAGCCCGCGTTGCCCTCATTAAATTTTTCCTCTTCAATGGCTTCATTGGCAAAAGACTTGACAACCCGCACACCCAGCAGGCTGTCCTCTACCTGGGCGTTAATATCCCCGGTAACCACCCGCCCCATTTTAAAAGCCCGGCGCATCCGTTTGTTAAACCAGATGGAGCACAGCAGCATAATGGGAATCACCGCAAAAATAATCAGGGTCAGCGCCACATTCACATTGGCCAGAATAACGAAAGATACCGTGATTTTAAGGGCGGCGATAAAAAACTCCTCAGGACAATGATGGGCAAACTCTGTCACGTCAAACAGATCGCTGGTGATCCTGGCCATGATCTGCCCGACCTTTGTATTGCTGTAGTAGGAAAAGGAGAGCTTCTGAAGATGCCCGAAGATATCCCGCCGCATATCCGTCTCGATTCTGGCCCCCATTACATGTCCGATATTTGCCATAAAATAGTTGGCGGCCGCGTCAATCAGCCTTAAAACCAGGTAAAAAAGCCCAACATATAGAATCAGCCTCACCGAAAGGCTGGCCATATCGTTCATGCCCTTATCGGTAATAAAGCGTACGATCAGCGGCAGTACCAGCTCACAGATAGTCGTCAGCGCCGCGCAGAAAAGATCCAGCACCAGCACCCAGCGGTATTTTTTAAAATAGGGCGCAAACCTTTTGATCAGGTAGCCCGTACTTATTTGTTTTGTCTCTTCCATCAGTTCTCCCTCCACTCCAGCATTAAAAAATTCCAATGGCCGTCAGAGCCGTTGGAATTTTCAAATTAGCAACACCCTGATTATAACACAAAAAACTTTTTTGATAAATGGTTATTCTTAAATAAGAGAGGGTATATATCATTTCAGATAAATTGAAAGGAGTGAACAGATTATGCCAGCATTTGGAGATCCGTTTGCAGGAAACGTAGAAAGAAAAATGACCAAGAAGGAATTGGCACAGGCCATCCGCCTTGATCTCGCAGGAGAACTGGAAGCCATTTATTTATATGACGCCCACGTACAGGCAACTGATAATGTCGTTGCCAAAAAGGTACTGGCCGATATTCGCGATGAAGAAAAAGCCCACATTGGAGAATTAACCACTCTGATGCGTTACTTAGATCCTGAAGAAGCAAAACTTTTTGAAGATGGTGCCGAAGAGGTGCACGAAATGATGGAAGATTTAGGCATCCCAACCGGAAGCAGTGACGCCCAATCCCCTGAAGGTGCTACCATCGGCAGTCTCATAGAGTAGGAGGCGTTTTACATGGACTATTTAGCAAGAACAACCGCTCCCTTTGGTGATGACCTCTGGGAACAGATTGATAACACAGTGGTTGAAGCTGCCAAGAAATGTATGGTCGCCCGCCGTTTTTTACCTCTGTATGGCCCCTTAGGCGCCGGAATCCAGGGCGTAAATGTTGACGCTCAGACAAAAGAGGAAGAATTCGAAGATGATTTTGTCCGTACAACCGGCAGAAAATTTGTCGAACTGCCACAGCTTTACGCCGATTTCATGATTTTATGGCGCGATCTGGAAGCCAGCCAGAGAATGGGCACTCCCATTGACCTGTCTGCTGTTGCCAGAGCGGCCCAGGCCCTGGCTAAGGCTGAAGACAAAATGATCTTTTTTGGCAATAAAGCCTTAGGTCTTGAGGGTCTTTTAAACGCCCAGGGTGCTACCACCATGAAACGTGAGGACTGGGGAACCGGCGAAAACGCTTTTTCAAACATTGCTGCCGCCGCTGCCCTTTTAGATGAAAAAGGCATTATCGGCCGTTATTCTCTGGCCATGGGTCCGGATTTGTACTACCAGCTTCAGCGTATCCAGCCAGGTACTGGATTGATGGAAATCGACCGTATCCGTGAGCTTTTAGGCGGCCGTGTATTTAAGAGCAATACCCTGGCTGGCAAAGCCCTCTTGGTCTGCTCCGAAGCACAGTATATGGATCTGGCCGTTGGTCAGGATATGGCCTCCTCCTATCTCGAGCTGGTTGATCTGAACCACCATTTCAGAATCCTCGAAACCATTGCCCTCCGCGTTAAAAATGGAGAAGCGATCGTCGTGTTTGAATAGCTTTAACTGAGCATACTACTTTCCCTTAAAGATTAAAAAAAGCATGGACTCCCCCAAGTCCATGCTTTTATATTTTTATTTAATTTTTCCAGGTATGGGGTGCAAACAGCATCAAAATCGGAAAGATCTCAAGCCGTCCGGCCAGCATATTAAAGCAGAGCACCAGCTTGGACACCGTTGAAAAATCCGAAAAATTCTCAACGGGACCGATGGCGTTAAAGCCCGGGCCGACATTGTTGATACAGGTCGCCACCGCCGAAAAATTAGTCAGAAAATCATACTGGTCCAGCGAGAGCACCAGCAGTGAGGCTGCAAAAATTAATATATAAACGGCCAGATAGGTGTAGACACTGGCGACGATCTGCGCGCCAAGGGGCTTGCCTTCAAATTTGACGGTTGTCACCTGGCGGGGACGGATCATCTTCTTGAGCTCATTGGCCGCTGTCTTGACAATGATGAGCCAGCGTGAAACCTTGATCCCGCCGCCGGTAGAACCAGCGCAGGCGCCGATAAACATCAAAAAGAGCAGAATATATTTTGAAAAGCTCGGCCACAAATCAAAATTGGCCGTGGCAAAACCCGTCGTTGTGATAATGGAGGCTACCTGAAAGGATGAATAGCGCAGGGTCTCCAAAATATTCTCTCCGTATTGGGGCAGCAAATCAATGGTGATTAACGCGATGGCCACAGCCACAATGCCAATAAACCAACGAAGCTCCTCGCTTTTGAAAAAATCCTTTCCCTTTTTAATAAATACCAGGTGGTAAAGATTAAAGTTGACGGCGAACATAAGCATAAAAATCGTCAGGACCACATCAATATAGGCGCTGTTGTAATAGGCAATGCTGTCATTCTTTAAAGAATACCCGCCGGTTCCCGCGGTGCCCATGGCGTTGATGATGCTGTCAAACAGCGGCATACCGCCCACCACCAGCAGGAGAATCAGCAGAAGCGTCATTCCCAGATAAATCCCATACAAAATTCTTACCGTCGGGCGTACCTTGGACACCAGCTTTTCCACAGAGGTACCAGGCATTTCCGCCCGCATGAGATAGATGGAATTCCCTTCTGTTTTCGGCATGATGGTCAGGACAAAAACCAGAATCCCCATGCCGCCGATCCAGTGAGTAAAGCTGCGCCAGAACAACATGCTGTTCGGCAGCGCCTCTATGTTGGTCAAAATCGTGGAGCCTGTTGTGGTAAAGCCCGAAACCGCTTCAAAAAAGCTGTCGACCAGCGTGGGGATCTGCCCGCCTAAAAAGAAGGGCAGCCCGCCAAAAAAGGACATGACAAGCCAGGAAAGCGCCACCACCACAAAGCCCTCGCGCGCATAAAAATTCCGGTACTCCGGCATTTTATTGCTGAGGATAAAGCCAATGGATACCAGCATAAACATGGGAATAACAAACCAGACAATGGTGTCCACCTCGCCGTAAACCAAAGCCACAATAATCGCCAGCAGCATCAGCGCTGCCTCACTTTTCATCATATTCCCGATGACGTAAAAAACCATTCGATAATTCATAGCGCTGTCCTATTCTCTGTTGTCCAGTATATCCTTCAGATGTTTTAAGCTCTGGGTGGTGGTGACCACCACCACATTATCCCCGGCTTCCATAACTGCGTCCCCATTTGGAAAGATAATGCGACCCCTTCGGATAATGCAGGCAATCAGATTATTCTTACGGATATTCAGATCGCGCAGAGGACGGCCCACAAAGCCGGAATCCCGCGTTACCGGGAATTCGATGGCCTCGGCCTGCCCGTCAACAATTTTATACAGGGTGCGGATACTGTTATCCTCGGTGGTCTCCATGGCCCTCACGTAGCGCACGATATGGTTGGCTGTGAGCATTTTAGGCGAGATGACACTCTCGATCCCCACGTCCTGCATGATCTTGAGCAGCGGAATCCGGTTGACCTTGGTGATAATTTTTTCGACCTTCTGGGTGCCGGCGTACATGGACAGGATAATGTTTTCCTCATCATTATCAGTCAAGGCGACACAGGCGTCCACATTTCGGATTCCCTCCTCGGTCAAAACCGCCTGATCTGTCCCGTCTCCGTAGACCACAGTGGCTTTGGGCAGGAGCTCGCTGAGCTCCCGGCTTCTCTGCTTATTCAGTTCGATGATCTTTACATTCACCTTGAGGCCTATCAGCTGTCTGGCCAGATAATAGGCAATTTTTCCGCCGCCGATGATCATGACCTTTCGGATTTTATGGCTGATAATGCCCGTTTCCTTAAAAAAGAGGTCCAGCTCCCTGGAGGCAGCTGAAATAAAAATCTTGTCTCCGCACTGCATCACGAAATCGCCGTCCGGTATGATTACCTCGCCCCTGCGCTCGACGGCGCAGATCAGAATATTGGCTTTGAAAAAACTCTGAAGCCCGGCGATGGCCTTTCCGTTTAGCTTTGAATTCGGCTGGATGCGCACCGCTACCAGATCGACCCTGCCCTTTGAGAAGGAATCGACCTCCAGGGCCTGTGGCAGCCTTAAAACACGAAAAATTTCATTAGCCGCCTCAAATTCCGGATTAATGGACATGCTGAGGCCCAGCTCATCCCGCATATAGACCAAGAGCTTTGTATACTGGGGGTTACGAACCCTCGCGATGGTGTGCTTCGCGCCCATTTTCTTTGCCAGCATACAGCTCAGAATATTCATTTCATCGCCTGAGGTCACGGCAATAAAAAGATCTGCCGTATCCACCCCTGCCTGCTGCAATACATCGTAGGAGCCGCCGTTTCCGCAGATCCCCATAACATCATAGGCATTGACAACATTCTCAATTACCCGTTCATCGTTGTCGACGATAATAATATCGTGTCCTTCTCTAGCAAGCTGAACCGTCAGGGTGGTGCCAACTTTACCATTTCCCACAACGACAATTTTCATTCCATTCCTCCGTCGTTTTTACATTATTTTTATGCTATCTTTATATGATTTTTCATTTTCTTAATACCATCTTAACACAAAATAAAAAATAAACAAGGGTTGACAGAAAATGTCACTGGTCTCTGAAATTCTGGCTTTCCGGACAAAGAAAAGGTCTCTGTCCGGCCGGATTTTGTCTTTATTTCTAAAGTCTGGCATTAAAAAAGACAGTGAAAATCAAGTTTTCACTGTCTTTTTTGTTTTTAGGAAGCCCGCAGCTCACGGTCTTTGAAAGATCCCATTTTCCATTCTGGAATGTGGCAGTAGCCCCCGGGATTTTTATCCAGATATTTCTGGTGGTATTCCTCGGCGTCGTAAAAGTTTTTCAGAGGCTTGATCTCTGTCGCGAGAGGCTTGCGTCCTCCGAGCCTGCGGAAGGTCATGGTTGTCACATGCTCAATGACCGGTAGATCCTCCGAATCGGTATAATAGATACCGCTGCGGTATTGAGAGCCGACATCGGGGCCCTGCCGGTTAACGCTGGTTGGGTCGATGACATTGTAAAAGGCAATCAGCAGGGCTTCCAGGCTGATAACGCCAGGATCATAAACCACCTTTACGGTTTCCGCAAAGCCCGTGCGTCCGGTGCAGACCTCCTTATAGGTAGGCTTTTCCTTATTACCGTTGGCATAGCCGACACGGGTTTCCACCACGCCGGTAATATTGTCCATGAATTTTTCCAGGCCCCAGAAGCATCCGCCGGCCAGATATATTGTTCTCAGTTTTTTCATTACTGTTCACTCCTTTCATCATTGTATCATTTCATATACCCTGTGTTAAGGATAGCAAACATTTCTTAAAAACAGACAAATTTTACATCAATATGTTAAAAAACAGGCTTTCATGTCCTCTGCCATCTCAGCCCTGGAGCCATAATCCTCTGCCTCAAACCAGCGGATACGCTGATCTTTTCTGAACCAGGTCAGCTGGCGCTTGGCAAAGTGCCGGGTATCGCGTTTTAAGATACGCAGGGCCTCCTCGAGGGGCATTTCTCCCTTAAGGTAAGGAAGAAACTCCTTATAACCGATGGCCTTCATGGAAAGCAGATCCTGAGTGTATCCCTGGTCTAAAAGAGACTTCACCTCGTCCACCAGCCCGTCCCTCACCATCATGTCGATCCGGCGGTTTATACGCTCGTAGAGCCGGGCGCGGTCCATGGATATACCCAACAATACATAGTCATAGGGCAGTTCCTCTTTGGCCGCCTCCATGTCCAGGCTGGATTTGGGTTTTCCGGTGACCTCGTAAATTTCATAGGCCCGTATCATGCGCTTGACATTGTTGGGATGCAGAGTGGTGGCTGTGGCAGGGTCCACGGCTTTCAGACGTTCGTAGAACGCCTCCTTGCCCATTTCCTCTACCTCACGGGCCAGGCGTTCCCGAACCCTTTCATCTGTATCTTTTTCTCGAAAGCCCCAGGGCAATGTGAGCCCATTGATATAAAGCCCGGTTCCTCCTGCTACGATCGGCTGTCTGCCGCGGCTCAAAATTTCCCCGATCCGCTCAAGAGCTTCCGCCTTAAAGCGCGCAACGCTGTACTCCTCGTCCGGGTCCACACAATCGATAAGGTGGTGCGGAACACCCTGCATTTCTTCCTCAGTGGGTTTGGCGGTGCCGATGGTCATCTGCCGGTAGATCTGCATGGAGTCCGCAGAGATAATTTCGCCACCGAGCTTTTTAGCCAGCTCGACGGCGGTATCGGTTTTTCCGCAGGCGGTCGGCCCCACCAGCACGGCAATCTTTGGTTTTGTCATTTACACCACCCGTTTAAATAATTTTTTGAGTTCATATTCCCTCAGCTTCAGGATAATCGGCCGGCCATGGGGGCAGGTATAAGGATTATCCAGACGGCCCATTCCGTCAAGCAGGGTTTCGATCTCCTCACGCGACAGCTCCTGATGTCCTTTCACAGCGCCTTTACAGGACATCGTAATGATGCGCTCGATAAGATTTCTCGGATCAGAAGCGTCCTCATAGACCCGCCCCTCGATAAAGGCCTTTAAAAGCGATACGTCCTGGGGTTCTCCAAGGATAATGGGCACACTGCGGACCATGAGCGTGTTTTCGCCAAAAAGGTCGCAGTCAAAACCGTAGCGCATGAGCTCCGGCTGCAGCTCATCAAAATGGCCGGCCTCACGCACCGAGATTTCCACGGGCTGAGGCACCATGAGACTCTGGGCCGGAAAATCCGATTTCTGATCAAAGCGCTCCCTGAGCTCCTGATACAAAAAGGCTTCGTGCGCGGCATGCTGGTCGAGCATGATGATCTCATCCCCCTTTTCAAGCAGAATATAGGTGGAGAACAGCTGGCCAATGATTTTGGCGTTTTTAAAATCCGGGCCTTTACGGATCGGGTATTCTGGCGTGGGCTCGGCAACCCGGGGCGTTTCGGCCGATGTGGGCTGCGCAGGCACAAAAGTCTGGCGGGGCTGAGGGACTTCCGGCGCAGGGGCTGGCGCTTCTGCTTCTGCGGCCTCAAGCCTTGCCTGGTGGGGGACCTCTGCGCCCATTTTCACGGCTTCAGGCCGGACTGCTTCGGCTTTTGGTATCTGGGGGGCGGGAGATTCAGCTTCGGGCCTCCCGTTTATTTCGCTAGCCGGGGTGAAATTCTGACTCTCACCCGCCAGAAAGCTGAGGGCTTCCTCCACAGGCTTTGGCCGGGCGGTCTCGCCGGACGGTTCTGGCGCGGCGGTCACCTCACTCACGTCCACCACCAGGTTCTGCGCTTTCAGACAATCCCGTATCCCCTGCTTGAATAAAATGGATACCAGACTCTCATTGAGAATCTGGATTTCTGTTTTGGCCGGATGAATATTGACATCCAGCATGCGGCCGGGCAGATCTATAAACACAATGCCGACCGGGTGTTTGTGCACCATCATATAGCCCTCGTAGGCATCCTCAAAGGCGCGGGAAAGGCTTTTATTTTTCACAAACCGGTTATTGATGAAGAAGATCTGCTCCTCCCTGGTGGAGCGTGTCAGGGTAAGATCGCTGATATAGCCCTTCAGGCACATGGGCGCATTTTCCACATTCAGCTCCCGGAGCCCCTTGAAAAAGTCACGGCCGTACAGGCTTTCAATCACGTCCTTTAGCTGTCCAGTTCCCAGGGTTTTAAATACCTCGCGGCCATCGTTCATATAGGTGAAGCTTATCTCAGGATGCGAAAGTGAAAGCTTTTCCAAAATATCCCGGATCAGCTTTTCTTCGTTTTTATCCTTTTGCAGATGCTTCTGGCGGGCGGGCGTATTGTAAAAAAGGTCGGTCACCATAATCTCGGTTCCACGGTCATAGGTGCAGACGCGCTGGTTAATGAAAGCACCGCCCTCAAAAAAGCTCTGGCTGCCGATTTCTTCCTCCGCAGTTTTGGTGGTGATCCGCACTCTTGCAATGGCCGAGATGCTGGAAAGGGCCTCGCCCCTGAAACCCAGGGTATCAATGCTTTCGAGGTCCTCAATCTTTAATATCTTGCTGGTCGCGTGGCGTTTAAAGGCCAGCGGCACCTCATTATAGGCGATGCCAACACCATTGTCCGTCACGCAGATGCTCGTTTTGCCCCCTTTTTCCACTGCCACCACCACCCGGGTGGACCCGGCGTCGATGGCGTTTTCCACCAGCTCCTTAATGACGGATACGGGCCGGACGATTACCTCCCCGGCCGCAATCTTATTGATGGTCTCATTATTGAGCATTTTTATTTTCATGTTTCACCTCTTGGCTGCGCGCCTTAATTATCCCTCAGCTTGCTCTGCAGGCCGTAAAGCTGGTTCATGGCCTCCATTGGGGTCATCTCGTTTATGGTCAGGTCCTTTATGCTGTTCAGCACGGCTTTTTCCTCCTCCGACATGGCTGGAACCATATCGAAGAAATTTACCTGTGCGCTTTCAAAGGACGGTTTTTCGGCCGCGATCATCCCCTCACGGTAGGTGTCCTCGCCCTGATCCAGGATATTTAAAATTTCCCTGGCCCTGGCTGTAACCGCCGGCGGGAAGCCTGCCAGCTTGGCTACCTCAATCCCGTAGCTCTGGTCCGCACTGCCGGCTTTGATCTTTCTGAGAAAGACCACCCCGTCCGGAGTTTCCTTTACCCCGATGCTGAAATTTTTAATGCCGGGCTTCAGATGCTCAAGCTCGGTGAGCTCGTGGTAGTGGGTTGCGAACAGGGTCTTGGCCCCGATGATCTGCTCATCCCAGAGATATTCCACCACCGCCCAGGCAATGCTGATGCCGTCAAAGGTGCTGGTGCCCCGGCCGATCTCATCCAGAATGACCAGGCTGTCCCGGGTGGCGTTTTTAAGAATATTGGATACCTCTGTCATCTCGACCATGAAGGTGCTCTGCCCGGTCGCCAGATCATCGGACGCCCCGACACGGGTGAAAATACGGTCGACAATGCCGATCCTGCCGCTGTCCGCCGGGATAAAGGAGCCAATCTGAGCCATGAGGGTGATGACGGCTACCTGGCGGATATAGGTGGATTTCCCAGCCATGTTGGGCCCGGTGATCAGCATCATCCTGAGGTCCTTCCCGTCAAAATGGCAGCCGTTGGTGACAAAATGGTTAATCCCGATAATCTCCTCCACCACCGGATGGCGGCCATTTTCGATCTCCAGCTCCGGTCCGTTTGTGATCTCGGGTTTTACATAGTTGCCTGCTATGGCCACCTGTGCCAGAGAGTACAGGGCGTCGATTTCGGCCACATCTCTGGCCCGCTTCTGGATTCTGGCGATCTGGCCGATGATTTTTTCCCGGACATCCTGGAAAAGCTCGTATTCCAGCTGTGCCAGCCGCTCCTCTGACCCCAGAATCCTGGTTTCCATTTCCTTGAGCTCAGGGGTAAAAAAACGCTCTGCGTTGGCCAGGGTCTGCTTGCGGATATAATCCTCAGGGGTCTGGTCCAGATTGGTTTTGGTAATTTCAATGAAGTAGCCGAATACACGGTTGTACTTGACCTTCAGGGATTTGATGCCTGTGCGCTCACGCTCCCTGAGCTCCAGATCCCGTATCCAGTCCTTGCCTTTTTCGCTCGCCTCGCGGTAGCTGTCGATCTCCTCATTATAGCCGCGCTTGATGACCTTGCCATCCTTTAAGGCAAAGGGGGCATTGTCGTCAATACTTGTATCGACCAGGTCGTAAATATCGGTCAGCAGGTCCGCCTGTCCGTAGCGTTCTCTAAATACCGGTGCGTCGATGCCGGCGAAAAAGTCCTGCAGCAGCGGCAGGGCAGAAACAGACTGCTTAAGCGACAGCATATCCTTGGGGTTACAGGTACCAAAGGATATTTTCCCGCAGATACGCTCAAGGTCGTAGACCTTTCCAAGAACGCCCTTGAGGTCCTTGAGCGCTCCCGGGTGGCGGTAAAGCTCCTCCACCATATTCTGCCTGGCCTCTATGGCCTCTTTTTCAAGCAGCGGCGCCTCAAGCCAGCGGCGCAGCATCCGGCCGCCCATGGCGGTGACTGTCCTGTCCAAAACCCAGAGCAGGCTCCCCTTCTTCTCGCCTGAGCGTATGGTTTCAGTCAGCTCCAGGTTCCGTCTTGTGGACAAGTCCAGAATCATATATTCATCGTTTTTATAATAGGACACATGGTTAATGTGCGTGAGCACCCGCTTCTGGGTCTCGTCGATATAGCGCAGAAGCGCCCCGGCAGCGCGCACACTGTGCTCCCGCCGTTCCAGGTCCAGGGCTGTCAGCGAGTAGACGTCAAACTGTTCCTTGAGCCTTGACTCTGAGGCTTTGAACTCAAAATACCGGGCCGGATACAGGTTGGTCATTATCCCGAATTTTTCTTCAAGCGTTTTGATGGTTCCGGTGTCCTTAAAAAGCGTCGGATTCACCAAAATCTCTGACGGACCAATTTTCCCGACCTCATCCATCAACAGGGCCAGCGTGTTTTTCCCGGAAATTTCCGTGACAAAAAAGTCCCCGGTCGAGATATCCAGGTAAGCCAGCCCGACGGTGTTTTTATCCTGATAGAGGGACATCAGGTAATTATTCTTTTTAGATTCCAGCAGCTTCCCTTCCGAGATGGTGCCTGGAGAGATCACCCGGATAATCTCGCGTTTGACAATCCCTTTTGCCACTGAGGGGTCCTCCATCTGCTCACAGATAGCCACCTTGTAGCCCTTTTCCACCAGCTTGGTGATATACGTCTCAGCCGCATGGTAAGGCACACCGCACATGGGCGCGCGTTCTTCCAGCCCGCAGTCCCTGCCAGTCAAAGCGATCTCAAGCTCCTTTGAGGCCTTTAAGGCATCGTCAAAAAACATTTCATAAAAATCCCCGAGACGAAAAAATAAAATCGCGTCCTTTACCTTCTCGTGGGTTTCCAAATACTGCTGCATCATTGGTGTCAGACCCAAATGATCACCCCTTTCTAAATTATATGGTTCACGCTTCCCGATCTATTATCCACGATCCGACGCCTGAATTTCTACTCCAGTCAGACTAAAACTGCCCGTTTTGGTAATTTTAACATCTACAATTTTCCCAATACTGTCAAAGCTGCCTTCAAAATTGACCAGCTTTCCAGTTTCGGTACGGCCGCTGAGACGGTCGGTATTATTTTTGCTGGGCTCCTCCACCAGTACGGGAAGCACTCTGCCCTCATATTTACTGTTTAAACCAAAGCTGATGCCGCGCAGCACCTCCAGCAGACGGTTCAGCCGGTCATGCTTGACCTCATCTGGGATCTGGTTTTCCATGGTCGCTGCCGGGGTTCCGGTTCGGATGGAATAGATGAACGAAAAGGCCGAGTCAAATTTACAGGCCCGCATAACCTCCAGCGTATCCTGAAAATCCTCCTCGGTTTCTCCCGGAAAGCCCACGATGATGTCCGTCGTGATGGCGACATCCGGTATTCTGCTCCGCACCCGGTCCACCAGGCCGATGATCTGTTCCTTCGTGTAGCGGCGGTTCATGGCCTTTAATATCCGGGTGCTGCCGGACTGGATCGCCAGATGAATCGCCGGGCAGACCTTCCCGCACTGGGCGATGGCCTCGATCACCTCGTCACTCAGGTCCTTCGGATGTGAGGTCATAAAGCGGATGCGCTTAATTTTCTCGATTTGGTTCAGGTCTCTGAGCAGATCGGCAAAATGGTAGCCGGTCTTTAAATCATTGCCGTAGGAATTAACATTCTGCCCTAAAAGCGTAACCTCGAGGCAGCCCTCGTCGGCCAGGCGGGTTACCTCTTCGATGATCTTTTCCGGCTGGCGGCTGACCTCACGGCCCCTGGTATAAGGGACAATACAGTAGGTGCAGAAATTATTGCACCCGTTCATAATGGTCACAAAGCTTTTAAAGGGGTACTTGCGGTCAACGGGCAGGTCCTCGATAATTTCACTGCTGTCGTCCCAGATTTCAAAAATTCGTTCGCCCCTTTGCAGATAATTTCCCAGCATCTGCGGAAACTGGTGGATGTTGTGTGTCCCGAAAACCAGATCGACCTGGGGATATTTTTCCTTTATTTTTTTAACGATCTCCGGCTGTTGCATCATACAGCCGCACACGGCCAGCACGAGATCGGGATTTACTTTTTTAACCGATTTAAAGGCGCCCAGATTCCCAAACACACGCACATCCGCGTTTTCGCGCACACTGCAGGTATTTAGAATCACCACGCCGGCTTTTTTGACATCCTCCTCGGGCGTATAGCCCATATTTTTCAGCAGGCCGGATATCTTTTCAGAGTCATTTTCATTCATCTGGCAGCCAAAGGTCATTATTTTATATGTCTTGTTCATTAAACCTCCTATTTGAGCACATACTTAAACGAATCAATGATGTTCCTGGCCGTCAGGGTGCTTTCACCATAACGCCCGGCGTAATAATCTCCCGCGGCGCCGTGGTAAAAAACACCGGCCTTGGCCGCTTCGAGCAGCTCCACGCTCTGTCCCGCAAAGCCTGCGATCATCCCGGCCAGCACGTCGCCGGAACCAGCGGTCGCCATTCCCGGGTTGCTTGTCGAGTTGAAGAACACCTCGCCCTCTGGGCTGAAGATCATGCTCCGGTAGCCCTTAAGCACCAGCACTACCTGGTATTCCTGCGCAAAACGGCGGCCGTGGCCGATGGGGTCTTTCAGGATTTCTTCCCGGTCGATGCCGGTCAGCGTTGAAAACTCGCCAAAATGCGGCGTCAGGATCACGGGGGTTTTGGATGCTTTGAGCACCTCCAGGTTTCTGGACAGGTGGAAAAGTCCGTCGGCGTCGATCACCACCGGAACCGTGGTATTATACAGAAGGTCATTCAGGATAATGCTGTAATTCTTTTTCCGGCCGATCCCAGGCCCTATGAGCACCACCCGCTTGCGGTCATGCTCAATATCCTCGCCGGTAATATTGCAGTCATAGGTTTTGATCATTACCTCGACCGGAGACCGGGCCGCCACGGGCAGATAAACCTCCAGGGGCACGTAGCTGGTAACCAGGCCTGCGCCGCTTTTCAGGGCGCCCTCAGTCGCCAGAAGCCCGGCGCCGATCATGCCCTTTGAGCCGGCGATGATCACCACTGAGCCGTAGTCGTATTTATGGGAATTCTTTTTGCGCTTTACGGGGCAGAGCAGGTCCTGCTTCTGCACAAAATACTTGTTGTTTTCAATGCTGTTTTCATCAATTCCAATGTCCACGAGTACCGGCTCGCCCACGCAGTCCGGGCCGTCATTGAGCAGGCAGCCCACTTTATAGTTCTGGATAATGATGGTCTGGTCCGCTTCCACAGCTGCCTCCAGGGTCAAGCCGTTATCACCGCGCAGCCCGGAAGGAATGTCGATGGCGACAATCCGTTTTCCACATTCGCTGACCGCACGCAGCAGCGTCTCGTACCATTCGCCCAGCGGGCGGTCCTTCAGCCCTGTTCCGAAAACAGCGTCCACCACCAGGTCCGCTCCGGCCAGAGAGGCCTCAAAGCCTTCAAGGCCTGCCTCCTGCGATAAAAACTGAACGACCACACGGGTCTCCTGAAGACGGCTGTAATTGGTCTGGCTGTCTGGGGACATTTTATCCGCAGGCTCGGTAAAAAACACCTGAACCGAAAAACCCCTCTCGCTGAGCTGTCTGGCAATGACCTGGCCGTCGCCGCCGTTGTTGCCAGGACCGCAGACCACACAGACTGACGCTCCCTCCGCCAGCGCGCTTTCGATCACCCGGGTACACTCCGTACCGGCCTTTTCCATCAAATCAATTCCACTGATACCGGAAGCGATTATTTTCTGGTCCATTTGTGCCATTTCCTGTGGCGTTACCACCTTCATTTTAGTCCTCTTTTCTTTATTGATCGCCCGCCCTTTAAGCTATGAATACCGGGCTTGTTATTCCTTAAGATGATTAGATTATATCAGACTTTATCGTCTTGTAAAGCATAAAAAAGTAAGAACCCGTGAAAGTCCTTACTTCTCTTAAATAACCTTTATTTTTACTGGTTCTCTGCCGGGGTCGGAGTCGGATTTTCCTCCGGGGTAGCCTCCGGTGTTGGCTCGGGAGTCGGCTCCGGCGTGACCGTCGGCGCAGCTGTCGGCTGTGTGTTCTGGTTCGTTGTGTCGGGGTTATTGTTTTGCTTTACTTCCTCCACAAAGGTTGACTGGCCTATACTGGCCGAGTACACCTCTTTCACCCCATCGGGTGTCATGAGAATACGGTCTGCGTAATTATAGACATCCTCCACAATAAAGGAGGAGGTTAAAAAAACCATGACAAAAGCAATGATGATAAAGACCAGAAAATCCTTACCCTTTCCCTGCTTTTTAACCTTTGGTTCCTTTACCTGCTTTTTCTTTTTTTTACTCATCTGGGTACCTCCAAATCGGCCCGCGGGTATTTATTCTTCGTTCCAGTTATGCCATACTTCCTGGATATCGTCATTGTCGTCGAACATATCCAGCATTTTTTCCATTTTTTTGGCGTCCTCTTCACTCAACGAGGTTTCGGTGGATGGGATCATGGCGACCTCACCGGACAATACCTCGATCCCGTTATCTCTCAGGGCGTCCATGACAGCCGCGAAATCCTCCGGTGTGGTTGAGATTTCATAACCTTCATCTGAGGTTTCCATATCCTCCGCGCCTGCGTCCAGGGCAACCATCATCAGCTCGTCCTCGTCGATGGCATCACTCTTTTCAATCATGATGCGGCCTTTTTTAGTAAACATAAAGCTTACGCAGCCGCTGGTTCCAAGGTTTCCGCCGTTTTTATCAAAAGCGTGGCGCACATCGCCCGCGGTTCTGTTTTTATTGTCGGTCAGGCACTGCACGATCACTGCGACGCCTGAAGGACCGTAGCCTTCATAGGTGATTTCTTCATACACTGCGCCCTGCAGCTCGCCGGCGCCTTTTTTAATGGCGCGGTCAATGTTGTCATTCGGCATGTTGGCTGCCTTGGCTTTTGCCACCGCGTCCCGCAGTCTCGCGTTCATTTCAGGGTCTGACCCGCCTTCGCGCGCTGCGACCGCGATGTATTTTGCCATCTTGGTAAAGATTTTGCCCTTGGCGGCATCCTGTTTTCCTTTTCTGTTTTTAATATTGGCCCATTTTGAATGTCCTGACATATTATTCCTCCATTTAAAGTTCAATCACCACTGCACAATAAAGCGCGTCATCCGCCTCTATTGCCAATGCTTTATAAAATTCTTGTTCCGACTATTAATTGTATCATACCACTTTCGGTTCATCAACGCTTAATTTAAAAAAGGTATGTCCACATAGCGCTGTTCCATGACCGCGTAATCAAACCGGCCATTGGTGGTTTCCCGGATCAGTGCCAGAAAAGCCTCGGTCTTTTTTACTTCAATCTCAAAATCCATGCTCACCTTTTCGCCAAAGCTTTCGGCCGCTGGCCGGAAACCCGCGGCGGACAGTACATTCATCAACCCGCCGTAGCTCGTATAGTCAATTTCAACGGTAACCATGTCAGAAAACTGTTTTTTGATCACCTGACAGCGGTTCAGCACTTCGGCCGCTGTGCCGCTGTAGGCCCGGATAAGCCCGCCGGCCCCCAGCTTAATGCCGCCAAAATAGCGGATAACCAGCACCAGCACATTTTTGATGCCCCGCTTGTTGATGACCTCCAGAATAGGCTTTCCAGCTGTTCCTGAGGGCTCTCCGTCGTCACTGGCCTTCTGTCGGGCCGGGACTGTGTTCAAAACCCAGGCGGAGCAAACGTGTGTGGCCTTATAATGTTCTTTTTTGACCGCGGCGAGAAGCGTGTCGGCTTCCGCTTCATCCTGGATGGGATAAACCCGCCCGATAAATCGGGATTTCTTGATTTCCAGCTCTGTCTCGAAAGGGGTAAGCACGGTCAGATAATCCTGCTGTTCCATTTTACCTCCTGTCACTCTGCTTCCACTTCATACTTTTCATACTGATGCGCCGGAAAATCACTGCTGACGGAAACCCGGACCCGGGTGCCTCCCGTATCGTACCGGGTATCCAAAACCGTGCTTTTTTCATGGAGCACAGCCATGGCACGGCTGTCCTCATAGGGGATACAATAGGTTTTTTCGCAGGACATGCCCCGGAGCTCACGGTCGATGCGCCCTGTCAGCGCCTCGATCTGCCATTTCTCTCTGGCCGAGATACAGATGGCGTCGCCGGCCCGGGCAGCCCTGTTTTCAAAGCGCTTCTGTTCTTCCGGCGTCAGCCTGTCCATCTTGTTGTAGACCATGAGCACCTTCTTATGGCCGGACCCGATGTCCCGCAGCACCTGGTTGACCACCTCAATCTGGCTTTTGTAATTGGGGTTGGAGGCGTCCACCACATGCAGCAGCAGGTCGGCGGTCTCTACCTCTTTAAGGGTTGTCTTAAAGGCCTTGATCAGCTCGTGGGGCAGCTTTTCAATAAAGCCGACAGTATCCGAAACCAGATAGTCGCCCGCTTCGGGGCATACCTTGCGGATAGTGGAGTCCAGGGTGATGAACAGCCCGTCTTTGATAACTGCGTCGCTCTCTGTGAGCACGTTAAACAGGGTGCTCTTGCCCGAGTTGGTATAACCGATCAGCGAGACGGTGCGGATATTGTTTTTCTGGCGGCCCTTGGCATTGAGGGCGTTGGTCTGGTTAATCTTGGCGTTTTTGCGCTCCAGCTCGTCGATCTGCCTGCGGATATGGCGGCGGTCGGTTTCCAGCTTCTTTTCACCCGGGCCGCGGGTGCCAATGCCGCCGCCGGTACGGGAGAGCACAATGCCCAGGCCTTTCAGATGGCTGAGGCGGTATTTCTGCTGGGCCAGCTCTACCTGAAGCTTCCCTTCCCTTGTTTTTGCCTGCCGGGCAAAAATGTCGAGAATGATGGTGGTTCGGTCAATGGTTTTAACGCCCGTAATACCCTCGATATTGCCGATCTGGTTGGCGCTGAGCTCATCGTTGGCCACGATGAGGTTAATATCCTGATTCTGGATTATTTTCATAATTTCCAGGAGCTTGCCCCGGCCAACGTAAAAGACCGGATCGATCTGAGGCCGGTGCTGGGTCACCACCTCAGCCACCTCACCCTCGGCCGTTTCGACCAGCCGGGCCAGCTCCTCCATGGATTCTTCCAGGTCGATGCCGCCGCGGCTGCCGTTTACCTCCACTCCGATCAGCAGCGCGCGCTCCTTCTCATCCTCAATGTCAAAGCCCGCGTTGGGGTCACGCCGCAGCGCCCGGTTGGCGGCCAGCACATAATTTTCCAGCGGAAAACGGTTCAGCTGGTCCAGGGATTCGCAGATGCCCATACCATAGACCACCTTTCCATCCCGGACTACGGGCGCGCCGATTCCAAACCGCACGGGCCCTGCTTCGCTCACGCCCACCGCCACCATACATTCCACCGATAAATGGTCCGAGGCTGTGAAATCCTCCTCGGACAGGTGCGGGTTTCCGCCGGGATGAGTATGGAGGACACGGATGCGGTTCAGGCTTTTCCGGTTCTCCTGAACCCTGGAATGGTCCAGAGGCACCTTGGACGCGTCGCCGATGCCTACATACTCAATCTTATTTTTGTCATTGGTCATCACCAGAATTTCGCGGCCAAGGGTCTTTGTCAGCCGGATCAGCACTTCAAGCACCTGTTCGTCCAGCAGCACCTGGTTCTCCATGGTGTAGCCAATCAGTTTATTCAGTTCGTCCAGGATGCTTCGGCGCACCCCTTCTGCTTTTACTTCACTCATAAATACTTCCTTAATATAGTATAATCATCGCCGTCTGTAGAGACAGCGCATTTATTATAGCACAAATGCCTTAAAAAAAGGTCGGTAATTTACTTCATCTATTCTACCCCGGAATTCTCCATTGTCGATTTCATTGCTATTTTTTTCGTTTACAGATATAATAGTACGATCAGAAACTTAAGCAAGTAGGAGGTTTTATAATGTTAGAAGATAAAACTGCCCCTGAAAATGAACCCCAGAAAAAGCAAGGCGCAAAAACGCCTCTCCGCAAGGATGCCGCCCCAAACGGCAGAAAAACGGAGAAGTCTGCTGCCAGAAGTCCCCAAAAAAAGAAAAGAGGGTGGAACAGCCGGACGATTCCCCAAAAAATCAGTCTGATTTTCATTGTTCTCTTTGCTCTGGCCGTTGTGAGCGGCGGCGCCGCCTTTGGCGTACTTTACGCCCAGACCCCGCCCCTTGACACCGGCAACTTTAATTATATTGAAAATGCCCGCATCATGGATGTCAACGGGAATTTTTATCAGGACCTTCAGGGCGCTGAGCGGCGGGAGATCGTCTCCATCGACACCATACCCGACCATGTACAGAATGCCTTTGTGGCCATCGAGGACCAGCGTTTCCGCAGCCACCATGGCGTTGACTACAAACGCTTTGGCCGGGCTCTCGCAGGCGTGCTCTTTTCCGGCGGCAGCCTGGACGGGCCGGGCGGCAGCACCATTACCCAGCAGCTCATCAAGCTCACGCACCTGACCTCGGAAAAGACCGTCACCCGTAAATTTCAGGAAATGGTGCTGGCCACAAAGCTGGAACGGGTCTATACCAAGGATCAGATTCTGGAGGCCTATCTGAATAAGATCAACCTTTCCCATGCCTGGGGCGTTCAGGCCGCCTCTGAAATCTATTTTGGCAAAAGCGTCTCCGATCTGGATGTAGCCCAGGGTGCCATACTGGCCTCCATTGCCAACTCGCCGTCCTATTATGACCCTTATGTCTACACGACCGACGAGCAGGGCAATGAGGTGTTCGCCACCGAGGCTGACGGGCGCCATACCCTGAACCCCAGCAACATGGAACGCTCCCTGCTCGTCATTGATAAAATGCTGGAGCTCGGCTATATCGACCAGGCCCAGTACGACCAGGCCAGCGCGGAGCTCACCGCTAATCAGGTAGGGCTTGTCTACAATGAGCCGGACAGCACCTACTCCTATTTTACCGACGCGGTATATGAGCAGGTCGTCACAGACCTTCAGAGCAAATACCGTTATACCGAAAATGAGGCTACCGACATGCTGCTCGGCGGCGGGCTCACCATCTACGCGACGGTCGACCCAAAGGTACAGAGCGCCATGGAGGCCGAATCGTTGAATGAAGACCTCTACCCCTCCCAGTCCGGCGCGGCAGCGGCAGCTTCCGAGGCTAAAACAGCCGACACCGGCGTCGAGACAGATTACATTCCTGAGGTCGGCATGACCGTCATTGACAACAGCACCGGCAATGTGGCCGGGATTGTCGGAGGCCGGGAGGAAAAGACCAACCTGTCCCTGAACCGGGCCACCCGCAAATTCCAGCCCGGCTCCTCGACCAAGCCCCTGACCGCCTACGGCCCCGGCATTGATACCGGCACCATCACCCTCGGCACGGTTTTTTCCGACGTGCCCATTGCCTACCAGGGCTGGCGGCCCAACAACTCCAGCGGCACCTTTGAGGGCCTGACCACCGTGCGCGAGGGGATCACCAGCTCGGTGAATACCATTGCCGTACAGGCCAATGTGGCGACCGGGCTCAACCAGTCTGCCGCCTATGGCACCCGTCTTGGCCTGGACATCGTGCAGGACGGCGATGCCAACGACATGACACCGGCAGCGCTGGCCCTTGGGGGCTATACCCACGGACAGTCCTCGCTGGCCATGGCCAGTGCCTACGCCACCTTTCCCAATATGGGAGTGCACAAAACGCCGTCCTTCTACACCAGGGTCGTGGACCGCAGCGGAAAAACGCTGCTCGAAAAAACCGACAGCTCCGAGCAGGTATTTAAACCCCAGACCGCCTATCTGATGACAGACGCCCTGAAAGGGGTGGTAAACGGCGGAACCACCAACATCTATGTGGACGGCCAGCCAGTGGCGGGAAAAACCGGAACCACCGACGAAAACCGCCACGCCTGGTTCTGCGGCTACACACCCTATTATTCCATGGCTGTCTGGTACGGCTATGACGAAAATGTCGTGGAGACCAGCGAGGGGACCTATTATCTGAACATCGGTATCTTTGGGGGCAGCAAGCCGGGGCCGGCCTCCATGTTTGAGGCTGTCATGAACGATATCCACCACGACCTCGAGTCTGCCGCCTTCCCGGATAACCCCGGCGGCATCGTCACCGCCGCCATTGACCGGGTCTCCGGCAAGCTGGCGACAGACCTGTCTGCCAGAGACCCCAGAGGCTCCATGGTCTTTAACGAGCTTTTCATCGACGGCACCGCCCCCACCGAAAAGGATGACTGCCATACGCTTGTCACCTTGGACACATCCACCAACAGCTATGTTACGCCTTACTGCCCGGCCAGCTCGGTGCAGAGCGTGGTGCGGCTGCAAAAGGTCAACCGGAATTTCCCGCAGGGCATCACCCCGGTCGATTCGGAGTATCTCACCGCCTCCGAGGCATCTGTGATGGTGCCGCCGGAGTCTCAGACCTGTCCGATACACACCACCGCCCCAGGAGTTGAGATCACCTTTCTGGTGAATGGGGGCGCTGTGGGCGGCACCATCAACATGCAGTCCGGAAACGCCATTACGGTTACCGCCAACGGCCCTAACAACGCGGCCACGGTGGTCTCTGCCAGCGGATCCTCGGCATCGGTTTCCCAGAACGGCAACCAGATTCAAATCGCTGCGGCCAGCCCCGGCGTTACCCAGATTACTGTCTCGCAGAAGATCTCTGTCAATTATCAGCAGGGAAACCAGGTGAAAACCTACGAGACCACCTACACCCGCACTTTAAACATCAATGTTACCAGCTAAAGGAGCTTATTATCATGAAGCAACCAGATTTAAATCAAATGAAACGATTCACCTGCGAGGCAGAGCAAAATGGCTGTGATTATCTTGTCTTTGACTTTATCGACAGTGACCGGCATCCAGACCTTGAAAAATCCCTGGCGGCCAGGGCTTCCGCAGAAGCAGGGCATTTCGACTATGCCCGCTGCCAAAATACGGCGGGCTTCTCCCCCAGCCGGGATTTGGAATTTTGGAGCCAGTGTGAGGAGCTGGGTGTTCTGATACACCATCTCACAGCGGCCGGAAATTATAAAGGCGTCTATTTCATTGCTGAAAATGAATGCGCGAATCTTCTGGCGGCTGTCGCCAGCGACCTGGCTTTGGACGGAGGCGAAGCCATTGAATTTTTATACATCAATCCCTCCATGAAGGCCTTTGAGCTTACCCGGATCTTTCCAGGCTTTTTAGTCCTGTCCGACCCTTATTACGCAGAGCCTTTCCAGGAACCCTACACGGCAAACCTCACCAGCAACCAGAAACAGGTTTTTAACTATCTGAAAGACGAAAACCTGCCCGGGCTGGAAAAAGTGACTGCGGATTTTCTCAGCCTCGGCTTCGATGAAAAAAAGCCCCCTGTGTTTAAGCTTCCGGATATTGGCAAGCCCCGCTATTATTTTGATCTGCAGATTCAGCACAGGGGCCTTTACCTCTATGTGCCAAAGCCGATCACAGAGGCTCAGGCCCGCGCCATCGCGGAGCTGGGCGCCAGCTATTATATTTATCTGGACGAATACAAAAACACCGGCTGGTACCGGCAGACCGAAAAACTATTCAGCGCGGTTGAACTGCCTGCGTCTCTATTCACACGGATGATATATGACCGTCTCTCCATCATCGCGGAATGGGATAATTCCCTGCCGGGAAGCTTCTCCATCAGACGCAGCCAAGACACTTACCCGCCGTTTACCGACAAGGATATCCACTATCCCGAGCCCATTTTTCTGGCGCTGGAATCACCGGAAGCGGCCAACCAGGAAAAAGTACAGCTGGACCGCGAAGAACACGAGCTGACCCAGCATTGGGAGCAGGCGTTTTCGGCGTTAAAAAACGCCTATATCCCCCTTTACAAAAAAGTCTTAAAGGCCATGAACTGTCCTTACGACGAAGCCTCCGGCGATTATTCCCACTTCCAGCGCCTGGCCTCACGGTACCTGTCTGACGACATGGGGACAACGGTTCCCGATCTGGATATGGAATGGGCGAATTACGGCGACTTGGAGTCGGGTGACACACCGCACGCACACGCGCGGTTTATACGTGAGTACCAAAAAGAGCCCGCCGCTCTGGAAGCGGAGTACGCGCAGGCGCTCTCGGAGCTCCCCTACTATTCGGCTGAGGGGATTTTGGAAAGATGCGATGATTTCTTTTTCGATGGCCCGGACAGGGATGCCTGCCGCGCCCTTTTGGTCAACGGCACAAATGCCTTTGACCGCCTCTGCGAAAAAGCCGCGGACAATCCGGATATCCTGGCGCTGAAAACACTCTGCCAGCTTTTCGGATGGGGCTGCAAAAATACGCCGTATGAAGAAACCGCGCAGCTTTACGCCGCGCTGCACGAAGCCTCCGAAAAGGGCTCGGGCCTCGGCGCTTACTTTGAGGGACTGCTGCGTCTTTCAGACAATCAATTCCCTGAGGCGGCCGAAGCCATGCGGCGTTCCTGGGAGCTCGGCTTTTCAGACGCGGCCTTTGGTATGGTTTTTTACTACAGCATGCTGGACCGCGAAAGCAAGGACCGTCCGCTTTCCCAGGAACAGCTCGTGAGAGAGCAGGAGGCCTGGCTGCAAAAGGGCCTGGGTGCAGGAAGCGCAGCCTGCTGTCTGATCAAAAAATCCGAGCTGCCAGAGGGCAGTCTTCTGCTTGAGCAGACCATTTTCCGCCAATGGCTTCATATCGCCATTGAGGCCGGCGACACAGCGGCGGCGGCTTATCGGGAGGAGGCCGGGGCGTCCGGCTTCCAGCTATAAAAATAACCGGCAATAAAAAAAGGGCGGATCCGCCCTTTTTTATTTTTTCAACAGTCCGCCCATCAGCATAAAGTATTCGGGCAGATGTTCCTCCGACATCCACTGTATCTCCTGTTTCAGGTATTTCTCAACGGACAGCCCCACATTACCGCCCATGGATTCCACCGAATGGCGCATTCTTTCCGGCCGGCGGCAGGGCTCTCCCAGAGGTCTTGTACAGTTCCCTTCCCCACAGACATCACAGCTGCCCATGGACAGGGCCAAACTGCCCGGGTATTGGGCCTCAAGCTTTATGAGCTCTGTCTCAAGGGCCTGGCTCTCCCTTTTAAGGATCTGTCCGGAAATTCTTTTAAAATCTTCTGCCGTACCGTTCAGGCCCTCAAGGATGATTTTTTTCCCGCTCATATAAAAGCGCCGGTAGGCCCGCCAGGTATCCTCCGGCGAAAAATCAAAGGGCGGACAGGCCCAGGTTTTACCATAGCTCGGGCAGGCCTCACAATAGCCTGAAAAAGTGGGAATATCCACACAGCTTTCCATGTATTCCGAAACGGGAACCTCGGCCACGTAGGCCTCCACCCGGTATTTGGGCAGCTCCGCCATTTCAAATGTCCTGTCTTTCGCATTATCAGCCATTGTCATTCCTCCTGTAATCATTTACCTGTACTCAGTATAGTGACAAAAATCCTGATTGTCAAACCTTTTCATTTTTGTAGAAGCATATCGGTCTCTGACCAGCCGCTAAAAAACACCCTCCACCAAAAGCAGAGGGTGTTTAAAAGACGTCTATTCTCCCAGGTCTTCCTTAACCGATACAATAACCTTGGCATCGTAGGACGCAAAGGCATCGTCCACCAGGCGCTTTCTGGGCGGCTTGGTCAGAAGGCTGATCACCGGCACAAAGATCAGCCCCATGATCATGGCAAAGGCGCCCGCGTTGATGGGCGACTGCAGCAGCGGCGGAAAAGCCGTGCGGAAGATCATATTGCAGACCATGAGCACGGTGCTGAAGATAAAGGAAACCCAGACCGCCGCCTTGGTGGCACGCTTCCAGTATAAGCCGTAAAGGAACGGCGCCAGAAATGCCCCGGCCAGCGCTCCCCAGGATATACCCATGAGCTGGGCAATAAAGGTGACCGAGCTTCTGTACTGCACAATGGCGATGACCACTGAGATCAGGATAAAGACCACGATCAGGCAGCGGATCGTAAACACCTGCTTCTTTTCATCCATGTTCTTAATCAGGTTGTCCTTGATCAGATCAAGGGCCAGGGTCGAGCTGGACGCCATGACCAGTGAGGACAGCGTGGACATAGAGGCCGACAGCACCAGGATCACCACGATCCCAATGAGCAGGGACGGCAGATCCTCCAGCATGGTGGGGATAATGGAGTCATAGCCTCCGGCCGCAAGATCAATCCGGTCGGAGAACAGACGGCCAAAGCCGCCTAAGAAATATGACCCGCCCGCCACAATAATGGCGAAGAAGGTGGAAATCACCATGCCCTTATTGATGGAGTGCTCATCCTTGATCGCGTAAAATTTACCGACCATCTGCGGCAGGCCCCAGGTTCCCAGAGAGGTCAGGATAATCACCCCCAGCAGGGACAACGGGTCCGGGCCAAAGAAGGAGGTAAAAGCCCCCGCCTGGCTGGATACCGCCGGATCATTGACATGGGACAGGGTATTCAGCGCTTCCATAAAGCCGCCGTTGTTCCCCAGAACCACAGCCACCACTGCGATGATCCCAAAGATCATGATAATCCCCTGGATAAAATCGTTGATGGCCGTGGCCATATAGCCCCCGGCGATGACGTAAATCCCGGTGAGAACCGCCATGACAATAATGCAGACCGTATAGTCAATATTAAAGGCCATGCCGAAAAGGCGGGAAAGCCCGTTATAGAGCGAGGCCGTGTAGGGAATTAAAAACACAAAGGTGATGATGGACGCCCCGATTTTCAGCTTATTGGAATCAAAGCGCTTGCCGAAAAACTCCGGCATGGTCGCCGTATCCAGATACTGGGTCATGATCCGGGTGCGCCGTCCCAGCACCACCCAGGCCAGAAGCGAGCCTAAAACCGCGTTGCCCAGGCCGATCCAGGTGGACGCGACCCCAAACTTCCAGCCAAACTGTCCGGCGTAACCCACAAAGATAACGGCGGAAAAATAAGAAGTGCCATAAGAAAAAGCCGTTAGCCACGGGCCGACGGACCGGCCCCCCAATACAAACCCATTGACATCGGTGGCATGCTTCCGGCAGTAAAAGCCAACAACCACCATACTGGCAAAAAACGCCACGAGTAAAACAATTTTTTCTGTCATTTCAAACCATAATCCTCTCCTTTTAATCTGCGGATCATCCGCTATACCAAAACGCGACAAAAGCATCCGTCGGACAGGAAAATGGCAAATAAAAAACGCCCGTCCTCCAGACAGAGGACGAGCGTTAACATACCCGTGGTACCACCTCAATTTCACACCGCCTTGCAGCCAGTGTGCTCACAGGGTACGGCGCGCACACGCTTATACCCCTGCGCTTTAACGGGCGCACCCGTTGCAGTCTACTCGGAAAATCCTTTCGGTGCACAGCTCGCAAAATGTATTCAAAACGCCGTTCTCACTGCCTCACACCAACCGGCAGCTCTCTGGGAGACTTAAGCATTCCTACTTCTTTCTGGTCACAGCCTTTAACATTGCAGTTTCGATTTTTAAATTCTATCATGTTAAAGTGTATCTGTCAATCCGTCAAAAATAAATTTCTTCGGGAAATCTTGGTTTTTAGTGTAAAACCGTGCTATAATGGGCATATCAAGCATTGAGGAGGCCTTCTGATGAACCTATTTACCAAACGATACGACCGCAACTTCCCGGCCTTTTCGCCGGATGATTTTGCCGTTATCCAGCGCAGCACCGTCAGCGTGGTGGGCTGCGGCGGCCTCGGCGGCTATATTATCGAGGCGCTGGCCCGCATTGGCATCGACGGGCTTATTCTGATCGACGGCGATATTTTCGATGTCTCCAACCTTAACCGCCAGCTGCTGTGCACCGAGGAAAACATCGGCTTTCCAAAGGCCGAGGCGGCTGCCTCAAGGGTACACGCCATTAACAGCAGTGTCAGTGTCACCGTCTACGACGCTTTTTTAAACGAGAGCAACGCCGAGGAGTTTATCGCCGACAGCGATGTTGTCATCGACGCTCTGGACAATATCCCGGCGCGCCTGACACTCCAGAAGGCCTGCAAAAATCTGGAAAAGCCCCTGGTTCACGGCGCCATCGGCGGCTTTAACGCCCAGGTCACCACGGTTTTTCCGGGTGACGATACCCTCTCCCTGCTTTACAAAATCAAGGATGGCGACGCCGCCTACAAGCCCCAGAGCGGCGGAAATCCGGCGTTTACGCCCGCCCTTGCCGCGGCGGTAGAAGTAAGCGAAGCCCTGAAGGTTCTCACCGGAAAAGGGGAAATTCTGCGCAAAAAACTGCTGTACATCGACCTGCTCGACAATGAATTCACAACCTTTGATCTTTAAGGAGGATACCATGTTTACTGTAGCCATTTTAACCCTCAGCGATAAAGGCTCCCGCGGAGAACGCAAGGACAAAAGCGGTCCGGTCATTGCTGAAATGCTGGATACCGACCTGTATGAGGTGGTGCACACCGCCATTCTGCCCGACGAAAGACATGTGATCGAGAGTAATCTGAAAGCCCTGTGCGACGCCATCGACCCGGTAAACCTGATTCTGACCACAGGCGGCACAGGCTTTTCCCCCAGGGACGTCACCCCCGAGGCCACCGTCTCCGTCTGTGACCGGCTCACCCCGGGCATTCCTGAGGCCATGCGTTATGAGAGCCTGAAGATCACCCCAAAGGCCATGCTGAGCCGAAGCGCCGCCGGCATCCGCGGGCGCACCCTCATCATCAATCTGCCCGGCAGCCCGAAAGCCGTCCGCGAGAACCTGGCCGCCATCCTGCCCGCCCTGGATCACGGGCTTGAAATGCTGTTGAGCGCTGGCTCAGCCGACTGTGCCGCACCCGAAAAGTAGCACCGCCTAGCCTTTAATCTCGACGTGCAGATAGCCCTGGCTGTAGTAGGGCAGCACGTTCATGCCCAGCTCCCCGGCCGCCAGCGCCAGATCGCCCACCGCCACACCCGGGCAGTACAAGTCCGCCGCGCAGCCCCGTTTATGAAAGGACCAGCTTACGCCGCCAACCTCCTCGTTTCGCGCCGCACAGCGTACGCCCGAGGTAATGATGACCGGACACCCGAAAGTGCACCGCAGTGCTTCTATTTTTTCAAGAAGCTCTGGATTCATGGTGCATGGCCAGCCGTCGCAGAAGCCCGCGCAGTCACAGGCGTATTCCGACATCAGAAAATGCTCGGACGCCTGGGGCTCCAAGACTTCAGACGGCGCCTCAGCTTCCGGCTCCGGCCGCGTATCCACGCCCCCTTCATCTGGAGACTGGGGCGCTGGCGTTATCACCTCCGGTACGGCCACTTCTGGCGCCGCCTCCGGCATGCCCTGAAAGTTTACCAGAAATATGCCGCTGGTGAAAAAGACCAGCAGTATGGCCAGTGTCATAAAAATACGTTTATAAAATTTTTTCATAGAATCCCCTTCCATTTTTGCCTGCTCATGATTCCATCTAAAAAAGGGGCTTTCGCCCCTTTTTTACGCCGCATCCTCAATGACCACATCGGTTTTAGTGGTATCGACCTTCACGGCTCCGGTCACCTTGGCCAGAGCGAACCCCTCAGGCTCAAAAACGCCCAGATCGACAATGGTCTGTGCCCCTGTCTTGATCTCCGTGTCGGTAATCCCTTCTTTGTAATCCGGAATGGTCATTTTAAATTCCTTCCCGTCTGTCCGCTGAAAATAGATGGATAAATCCTTGCTGGTTGTTGCTGCCATTTAAAATCTCCTCTCAAATTTTAGTTTTTACAGGGAACCACGCCTCTGTGATTCCCCGTTCTCTGCTCTCGCCTGACGGCGCGATAAAGGCGCTGTACCCTATGCCACTTCCACCAGGTCCTCGGCGGTCACCTTCATCTGTTTTTCCCGAATGGGCTCCTGCATGCCGGTAATGGCCTTGGCCGTGCCCACAAAAGCCTCGTCCGTCACATCCTTCTTGACATCGCCGTAGGTTTTATTTCCCTTGACGATTTTTCCATCTTTTTCTCCATAATTGACGGTGATTTTCATTCCCACCGATTCCACAGTTTTCTCAATGGTTGCCATATTGTTTGCCTCCTGTTTCAAATTCCGGCAGCGCTGCCTTACACCTTACAATATGGCAAATCCCCAAAACGCCCACCCTGCTTTTAAGCTTTCTTTAAGTTTTTTCAATGCCATAGGCTTTCCGCAGGCCTTTCATGGCCTTGCTCAGGGTCCTCGCCACACATTGCTCGCTGACGCCGCGGTCCCTCGCAATGGCCTGGTAGGTCTGCCCCCTGTAATAGTGGGCCTGAACACACTCCCGCTGCACTTTTGGCAGCTGTGCCACCCGCAGCTTTAAGAGGCGCAGGTCACTGTCCTGTTTGATTTCCCGCATGCTCCGGTCTGCGTCGCTCTCCTCCGCTTCTGCTTCCGACAATGTTTCTGCCAGGCAGACACCCTCCGATGAGGGCATATCCAGTGACAGGACCGCCTGCACCGAGGTCTGCGGCCGCTTTTTTGCTTTCTGGACAAACGTGTAGAAAAGCTGCCGCTTAATGTAAGCCGGAAAATAGTCCGGCCGTTTTGATTTAAAATCCTTTAAACGCTCCATAAAAATAACACAGGCCTCCTGATAGGCATCCTCCAGCTGGGTTTTATCGTAAACATACGCGCTGATGGTGGCTAAAATCAAGGGCTTAAAGGTCAGCAGCAGCGTTTCCGCTGCCGCCTTGCTTCCTGCCTGCGCCTTTGTCACCAACACGCCGATCTCCGCGTACTTTTTACTCAAGCACACCCTCCTTCACTCATCCTCGCGGATGGATATAATCTCCAGAACAGCCTCCGGGAAATGATCCTCCACCGCTCCGGCCGCCTCGTAAAAACAATCCTCCGCCTCCTCAGGGCTTCTGGCCGGCAGCACCTTACGCACCCGGCATGCCCCTTCCACAATGTAATGTCTCAGCCGCCCTGTACAGGGTCTTCCTGCTCCGTATCGGTTTGTGTACAAACGCACCTCCTGAATTAATAAAGATTAATATATAATATTATTAATAATATTACTAATGGCGGACACCTGTGTCCGCGATGTTGCCGCGATACCGCTTTTTTTGTCCACATTGCGGTCATATCTGTCCGCTCTGCCCTATCCCGCATACTTATCCACAAGGCCAAAAACCGACACCTCCTCATCGGCCAGATTCTTCAGGCGCGTGGGCGCCACGTTCTCCGCAAAAGGGATTAAAGTATAAATGCCTTTGCGCCGGTTCTTAACCGCCTTCTGATATTTCATCCGTCCGGCGTCTACCAGCTCCTTTCGGTAGCGGCGGATATTGCGGTCACTACGCCCAAAGAAGCGCTCAATGCCCTCTGGCCGCACAAAGAACTCGACCCGCCACAGCCACCGTCCATCAACGGACGGCAGCGCGCAGCAGTTGCACCGGTAAAGCAGGTAAATCCAGAGCGCCACAGCCCCCTCCGAAAGCTTGCTCTCCACAGGCAGATCGGACTGCCACTCGATAAAAGCCTCCAGCTCCGAAAAAAAATTCATGAAGCCCCTCAGGCAGCTGCCCTTTGTAAAAGGCGCTCCTCCACTATTTCGAGCCGCATTTCAAGCTCCTGATTTTTAATGACCTGAAAGGCCAGAGCGGCCGAGAGCATCCGGATTGCCTCCTCCATGTTCTCTTTTTCCTCCTGATTTTTGTCTGCTTTTTCGCTTTCAGGCAGCATCATCCGGGCTGCGTCGATCTCATGGCGGACCACGGGCAGCACGCAGATTTCCAGATACCGCTTAAAGCCCGTGGCCGCCTTGCCGCCTTGTTTTTTAAGCAGAGCCAGCACCCCCTCCTGGCTGATCATCAGCATATTGCTGGCGCGCCCGCGGCGGTCTTTAATACGCCTTTTGCATATGGCTGAGGCCGGCGCCTTCTTTAAAAAACAGCGGTAATCCCGGTTACCCAAATCCCCCGCGATCTCTCTTAAAACAAAATAGCTCCGGCTGCCCTCATCATAGATATCGGTATATACGCGCAGTTTATGGTAATCACTGCCAAAACATTGTTCCAAAGTTGCTAAAACGGGTTTATTCATCCTACTCTACCTCCCATATATTCACTAAAGACTGGCCGCTGTAAAAACACTTTGCCATCTGCGGCATCGATTTAAAATAAGTCCGGCTGATCCATTCCCACTCATCGTAAAAGAACCACAGTCTGTCCTCGGCTTCAGCCTTTTCAAAGCACGCAAGGGCCATCCGGCGAACGCCGTCAGCTGTCATATACCAATCCTTCGGGCCGTTATCCTGCTGGGGCACCTGCATCTGAAGCAGATCCTGCTTTTTGCAGTGCCTAAGCAGAAACATTTCCGTTTCGTAGGGTTTCAGGCCTAAAACTTTTCCAACATCATAAATGTTGTAGAGCAGCGGATTATCGCTGAGTAAAACGTTGTTCAGCCAGATCATCTTCACCTCCTTAAACTCGGGTGTCTCTGCCCTGAGCAGCCGCTTTTCAATATCGGCCATTTCCCACTCGATTGGGCGGCTCTCAAAGGGCTCTCCCTCCTTGTGAAAGCACCGGCACTGCCCCTGCGCGTCTAAAAAGCGGCAGTACAGCCTGCAGCGTGTTTCATCCGCCCGGTAAGCGCATTCTTTGCAGCCCTCAGACATCCGCTTTAAATCATACCAGGGCTCTTCATAAAACCCATCTCTCTTTAAATCTTCGTTCATACCATTTCCTTTCGGTTACTTTCGCCAGCGCTGACGTTAGGTTTAATTATAGCGGTTTTTTAATAAAGCGCATCTCGCCTCCAGGGGATGATAAGCAGCAAAAAAACATAAAACACAGCGTTTTATATCTTTTTATGGCAATATTTTTCTCTTTAAAGTTTAAAAAGTATCGTGTTTTTTAATAACTGTAAACCTCTGCATTTCTGAGGAATAATGTTTTATTTTATGCGCTTCCGGTAAAACCGAAAAAGCTTCGTTCGGAGATGCTGTTTGATGATGCCACTCAAGACATACGCTTTGAATTCCGCATTCTTTACAGTGCAGCCATTCCCCGTAAACCGGCCAGTGGCGTTTAATAAACATTTCCCGGACGCGCCAGCCCTCGTCCAGCTTTTCCTGCACCCTGCCGGGCCGCTGCCTGTAAGGAATCACAAAGCCCGAAAAAGTAACCAGGGCTCTGGCCCTGCGGTCATGCCCTCTGTATACCGCGTGCCAGTTAAGATAGCTGAACCGCTTCGCGCTCACCCAGGGCACATCCACCTTGACCGGAATGTACCCAAGCCCCGCCCCTAAAAAAATGACGTTATTGCTTCTCTTTCCCGCAAACCGCATGGTGGTCTTTCGCCGTCTTGCCATGTTTATATCCAGATATTCCCCGATACAGTCCAGAAAATACCTGGTCTCCACCGGGATGATAAAGGCCTGTCCATCCCCATATAACACCACCGTGCTGTTGCCCTTTTCCTCACAGCACCGCAAAAACCCCAGCGGCGCGCCCGAAAACCGTAAAATCCTGCCGATGTTTTCATCTGTCAGCTTGACCTGCCCGTTGTCAAAGCCTGTGGGCAGGGATTCATATTTTAATTCTGTTATCGATTTCATTTTTTTGTTTCTACTACTCCTTTTTTATTGTTAATTCATTCTAACGTTACCGTCCATACATTTTCAACACCATCATCCTAGGTGCAGATACCAAGGGAATCACCGCCTTTCACAATGATTTTGACAAAAAAGATAAAACCGACAGGCTGAGCGCGAATGCGCCCACATGCCGGTTGATTGGGGATGTGTCCCGGAAACCATCTATTCATTTTTAAGAATATTTAATTTTTTAAAATTCCAAAATTTGTTTTCAATAAAATAAAACAAACATCCCGCGCTTAAACAGATTATTACATTGAGGATTGTTCCAACTAACTCATTTGTGCTTTGGATTACAATTTTTCCCATTCCACAATAATAGACCATTTGCGTCAAAAAAATATGATATGATGCATCTCCACAATATTCATAAACATGCATAATCTGATTTTTAGGGTGTATATTCAAATATTTCAAACTCCAAAATACAATTGGAAATACCCATAATACCGTAGGCAGAGAAGTTGTTGGCCAAAGTGTAAAAACAATCGGCTTCATCCCTAAATAATTTTTGAATAAAATATATACAAATCCAATAAACAAACATATAATCATTGCTCTTGTTTTTACTCTTTTTTGGTAATAATATAAAATGACGCCGCTTATTATAAAACCAAAGTAACGAAAAATCATCAATCGATATAATGATGCCGTATATGCATATCCAGATAAATAAGTAGACTCCATATCAAATGCTATATTTATAACTAATAATATACTAAAAGTCAATTTAGCTTTACTTTTAAATCCCATTAATATAAAAGGAAATAAAAGTAGAAATTGAATCAAAATTGGAATATAATAGCTTCCTGGTCCAAATCCACCGGTTACATAATTAAAAATCATTATTCCTTTCGTTAATTCCAATTTCTTACTAATATAGATAAGGAATATCTCTAGAACATAAACAGCACTATATGGTAAAAGTATTCGTTTTAATTTAGGTAATAAATTATTATGTCGAAACCATTCCCGAGTTGCAAAAATCTTTTTATTTTCGCAAGATGCCGTAAAGTTGAATCCACTGATAATCAAAAAAATTGGTACAGCCATTGCAATCCAAAATGGACCGCCAATTCTCTGTTCGCTTGTTGGGCTAATACTATGAGTTATTAAAACTAAAATAATTGCAATACATTTAAGGTAACTAACGGCATAATTTTTTTTCATTTTTTCTCCTTTAGAGCTTTTTGAATTATTTCTTTCAAAATTCTTTTATTAAAACAAATTAAATCACACTCTAATATAAGAATAATGATCCATCGAAGAATCGGAAAATCATAGGTCAAATTGATGAGCATAAAGCCAACGCTGACAATGCCAATGCGATATAAATACAGGCGTTTCGAGATATTGAACCCACCCAGTCTTGTTGCGATAATGTTGTTGTTTACACCTAATTAAATCAATCCAATTTTAACTACATCATAAATGTATATCTATAGTATTTTTCTACACTCTAAATATACATCTCTAATTTGTCGTTTTTTATACAAAACATAGATTACAAATGCAACGAAATATATGACCCCTGAAGTTATTGATCCTCCATTCCAATTCAAAATAATAAACAAACTTGCTAAGCTAAACTCACAAACTATATCATTTTTTATCTTTATTTTCAAACTTCTTTCCAGAAGAAGTTCTGCAAAAATACATCTGAATGCCAAGAGCAAAACAATAGAGACAACTGTAAGTTTAAGATCGTTACATATGTATACTGAAATTAAAGTCACAAAAATACTCATAATAACTGAAATTATATTTACTATAAAAATAGTATTTTCTTTACGTAAAGCTTTTAAATATGTATTAACAAGCAATGACATTTTACTTTCAAAAATACACATAGGAAACATTAAAGCCATATATTCAATACTTTCACAGTATTGAGGCAGCCAAATATTCAAAATAACCTTAAAAGGATAATAAAGCAACATTGTTCCACATAATATAGGCATTAGAATTGTTCTTATTCTTGTATATATTAGCGGCAAACTTTCATTTTTTTCTCGCTTTAAAAGTGGAAACATTATATTACTTACGGCATTAATAAATACCATCAATAAACTGGATAAACTTAATGTCATTGATACTTTTCCAAAAGTAGCTATATCCCAGTTTTGCTCAATGCCAAATCTAACAATACCTATTATTAAAGAACTTGCAATATAAGCTAATAGAATTTTAATACCAACTTTTATATTGTCAAAAGCCTCTTTTATCCCAGACCTAAGATTTTCATATTTTCCAAACACAATATCCTTACAACTTATAATTGCATATAAAAGAGAAATAACTTTAGTAACCAAATCGATAATTATATATACCTTATAGCTTGATATTTTTAATACTACTAAAATTATTATAAATATTCCGGATAAAATTCTATCAAGTATAGTAATAAAAGAATATTTCTTAATAAGATATGTCGCTTGTAAAATAAACAAAAAAAAGGTTTTCAAAATTGATAAAAATCCAGATATGAAAGTAAAGATTAAAATTATACTCTTTTCATTATCAGGTATCAAAAAATAGACAGAACTAACTAGTATTAAGAATAGTATTATCTCAAAACTTGTTAACAGCCAAAATTGCGTTACAAATCTTTCTTTTTTTAGTTTAGTATACTCTTGTCCTCCATAACGTAAATATATACCATCTACCCATCCAAAATGAAAAAAAGCCACATAACCAGAATAAAAAATATATAATTGCCAATAACTATACTGTGTTATATCTAATACTTTTGGCACAATTAATACTGTTAATACCGATATTAATAATGACACTATATTAGCTGATAGAGATAACGAAAAGCTCTTTGCGATGTTTTTTAATTTATTATTCATTTCTCAACCTAGAATAATTTTTTTTCCTTCTTATTCCTATTTTTTTCATTAATTTTATGGTAATTCTTATTAGCTTATAAACACAAATAGCTAAAGTAATATTATAAAAAAATATATTGACTGATAATTGATTTATTCTTGCTTTATTTTTAAAGTATAGATTCTCTTGATACACAGAATAATTATTTTTTATATATAATATTATTTTTTTAGAAATTTTTTTGGTACTTTTTTGAATCGAAGCACTAGAGCCTTAGCTGTAGTAAAGTAAAAATAGTTCAAAAAAACATAATCGATCTCATCTTTATATGTTTCATATAATTTTCTGTGTTGAACTTCTTGAATGAATAACATAGCTGATTGACATCGATCACTCATTTTTCGAATATCTACACTCTTTGTTGTACTATTTATATTATCTTGAAAATAATTATATAAGGGTTCTTTTATATAATCACATTTTTTAACATACAACATTGGGATATGGGCTTGACAATTATCTTCATAAAAAATATTTTCAGGATATTTAATTTCATTATCTAACAATAAGCATCTTTTATATACTTTAGCCCAACATGAACCTGGATTTAAAATAAGTCTCCTTCTTTTTTCTTCGGTAATGATCCCCATATTTTTTTCATCGGCCATTTTGAGATATATTCCTTGTATTCCATCCTTTGTCTCTAATGCATCATAAAAAATAATTTCAGCATTTGTACTAATGGCTCTTTCGTAAACTTTTTCACAGAGTTTTTTTTCAACCCAATCATCGCTATCGACAAAGCAAATGTATTCTCCACAAGCTTTTGCTAATCCTAAATTTCTAGCTCCACCTTGCTTTTTATTTACTTTTGAGTCAATAATTACAATTCTATTTGGATCTTGTTTCTGATATTTTTTCATGATACTAAGTGAATTATCAGGTGATGCATCATTCACTAAAATAATTTCAATATCGCTTAATGTTTGATTTATTAAAGATTCTATACATCTTGATAGATACTTTTCTACGTTATACACTGGTACAATTATACTAATTTTAGGTTCCTTTTTCTTTTCATTTACCATATTTAAACCTCAGCAAAATCTCAGCCATCATAAAATCAAACTGATCATCAATATCGACCGAGCTCTGTTTATCCATAATCACAGCAAAACTTTTATCATCGTATATTTCAGTATTTGTCATTAAATGCTTTTTTTTTATAATATAAACAGCACCATTGATCCGATAATAAATCGGTAAATCCTGTCTTCTTTTTCCAGTAATGACTTTATCAAAAAAATTGCTCATATTTCCATCTTCAGGCAGTGTATTTTCCCATAATGGTGAATGATCAGTCTCGCATACCGACACTACTGTATTCGCACCTTTTTTGATAAATATCTCCAGTGCGTTTAAAATATCTTTTTCTGTTCTGAGTGGGGAGGTTGGCTGCAAAAGCAGACAAATATCAAACCTCTGCTCCAGCTTTTCGTATTCAATGACCGCTTCTTTGACGACATCCCAAGAGGAGGCCGTATCTGTCGCTAATGTATTGTGCCTTAAAAAAGGAACATTGGCACCATATGCCTCTGCTATTTCTTTATACGCTTCTGAATCGGTGGATACAAAAATTTCATCAATTACTTTTGTCTTTTGAGCTGCTTCAATCGTATACGCCAGCAAAGGTTTGTCGTTGAGCTCTTTAATATTTTTATCAGGAAGCCCTTTGGAGCCGCTGCGTGCTGGTATTACTGCGAGAATCCTTTTTCCTTTATACATTCAAAACCTCTATATCATAAAACTTCTTTTTCAAATTTATCCGATCATTCATCAAAAAATCAGCGAGCACTTCAATCATCCTGTCACTGGTCTTTCCATCGCCGTAAGGGTTTACCGCATCCTGTATGCTTTCCCTGAACGCTGGATCATTCGCCTGATCCATTGCTTTTAGGACAGCATCTTTTTCAGGCGAACAGTTAATGACGGTTTCTCCCTGTATCCTGCCCTTCTGGCGGTCACCGATATTGATGGTGGGAATATGAAAGCTGGGGACCTCAATCAAACCGCTGGAGGAATTGCCAATGATCATCTGTGCGTATTTTAAAGCGCTCAGATAACGGAGCATGCCCAGGGATTCAAAGGCAATGGCATTTTCGTGCTTACACGCATAGTCATCGATCTTCTGGTTGATGATTCTTCCATGAGCATCGGAATTAGCTTTGGTGAAAATGAACTGCATCTCCGGATGGGCATCACAGGCACTTAACAGGGCGTCAAATTGTTGTTCAACCTGGTTTTTTTCTAAGGTGACGGGGTGGAAGGTAATCACTACGTAGGGCTTATCTAGTTTGAACGCAATACTCGCCTCCAACGCTTCTTTTGAGAGCAGCTTTATCGAAAGAATATTTTCGACTCCCATGGCGCCGACTTTAAAGACGCGTTCAGGCGCTTCGCCCAATTGAATCACCCGCCTCCGGTATTCCTCAGTACTGGTAAAATGCAGATAGCTCATCTTAGTGATTGCGTGGCGGATGCTCTCATCAATGGCCCCCTCGGTTGTCTCCCCGCCGTATAAATGCGCAATGGGAATCTGTGCGTTCATGGCGGCACAGCAAACAGCTAGGGTTTCGTAACGGTCACCTAAAACAATGAGCATATCAGGATTGGTACGGTTAAAATACTCTGCAAAGCTGATCATGGCCAGACCCATGCTTTTGGAGATGGAAACTGGCGTGTCAGAACTCATGAGAATCTCGATTTTCTGATCAATGACAATCTTATCTTTTTCAATTTCACGGTAGGTTAAACCAAACTCTGGCGAGAGATGGGCCCCTGTTGCGACAACTCGTACATCAAAACAGGGATTTTGATCCAATTTTTTGATAATAGGACTTAAAAGGCCATACTCTGCCCGTGTTGCGGTAACAATACATATTTTTTTCATACTTCAATCAACTCATCCTCTGCAAAGTCACGTGTTGCTTTCTGACCGAGAACCTGGCGCCACCGCATGGCGCTGATGCCAGTTCCGGGGCGTTTGGTGGTAATGTTTTGTTCTGTAAAAACCTCTCCCTTTTTAATGGGCTGGCTGGCGACAATACTCTTTCGGGCAATCGCCATATTTTTAATCTCTGAAGGTGTTGGCTTTTTATCCCCGGTTCCAACGGCTTTTTCGATATTGCGGATAGCCTGAACCATCGCCTTGAGCTCGGATGGTTCCAGGCTGGCTTTGTGGTCGGGTCCTTCCATGCTGCGGTCTAAGGTAAAATGCTTTTCGATAATCGTTGCTCCCACGGCAACCGCCGCAATAGGAACCTCAATGCCTTTTGTATGGTCGGAATAGCCCATGGGTGTGCCAAATGCTTTTTTTAAGGTTTCCATCGCTTTAAGATTGACATCCTCCATGGGCGTCGGATACTCGGTATTACAGTGTAAAAGAGATATTTTACGCGCACCGTTCTCTCTTAGCACAGCGAGGGCTTCTCTGATTTCATCCAAGGTACACATGCCGGTGGACATGACAATAGCTTTATGGGTCTGGGCGATCTTAACCAGATAGGGATAGTTTGTAACTTCGCCTGACGGCAGTTTCCAGAATGGCATATCCAGCTGGTTTAAAAAGTCAATGCTTTCAAGATCAAAGGGGGTGGACAAAAACTGAATGCCTTTTTCTTTTGAGAAAGCCTGAAGCTCCCGAAAATCATCAAAGCTTAATTCCAGCTTTTTGACCATTTCCAGCTGGCTTTCATCGGCACTACCAGTATTTTTAATCTGATATGCTGCTTTCTCAGCAAATGTGGAAACCAGCCTTTCAGATTTAAAGGTCTGAAACTTGATGGCATCAGCCCCAGATTCTCTGGCTTTAAGGATCATTTCTTTTGCCCGTTTTAGACTACCATTATGATTGACGCCTGCTTCGGCGATGATAAAAACACTCATTTGATTGCTTCCTTTTAATTGATTTCCCGTGCCGGGACACCCACAACGCGCACTTTATCCGGAATATCCTTCAGCACGACACTGCCTGCACCGACAAACGCGTTTGATCCAACTTTTATTCCCTGTATGACCGTCGCATTAGTTCCGATATGTGTATTTTCTCCTATCGAGACATTGCCGCATAAGGCCGCTGCCGGAGCGATATGACAAAAATTACCGATACTGCATTCATGCTCAATAACAGCACCAGTGTTGATAATCGCCATCTTACCTATGGAAGAACCGGCATTGACGGTAACACTTTTTCCAATAAAAATACTTTCCCAAAGCTTGACAGTAGGACTGATGACAGCGGATGGATCGATGATATTGGGCAAGGTAAATCCGATTTTTTTCAGTTTTTGGTAGAGCCTTTGGCGTATACGGGTATCGCCAATACTGCCGACGGTAACAAAGGCATGCTGTATCCCTTTTTCATAAAAGCGCGGCAGATCTTTATCTGTCCCAATAATTGGAATGCTGAGAACCTGCGTATCACCAACCCCAGTTTTATCAATGATACCTGCCGGTTCATATTTTCCCTGGGATTTCAAGCTGTCGATTACGCTTTTGGCATGGCCGCCCGCACCGATTAAAAGTATCTTTTCCATCCGCTACACGCCCAAGCCTTTCCGCATTTCTTCCATCTCCTCAAGCTGTCCCATATCCATCCAGGATTTTTCACTCACGGGATAAATGGCCACCTTTTTACCTTGCTCCCGCTGTTTCTCAACAATGTCTGGAAAGCCGATGCTGACATGCTCCTCAATATCATTCAAAACCTCGGGCTCTACAAGATAAAAGCCGGTATTGGTCAAAAAGGAATACTCAGGTTTTTCGGTCATATCCGCAATATCGCCGCCTTCCCCCATGGTGATAACACCATAAGGGATGGTGAAATGCTTGTAGGCACAGACAATGGTGATGGTATTGCCATTCTTTCTGTGAAAATCCAGAATATCACTGTAATCGGCTTTGACAATAATGTCGCAGTTTGTCAGAAAGAAAGGCTGATGGATTTTTCCCTTTAACAGGCTAAGACCCCCGCCTGTACCTAAAGGCTCGGTCTCGTCATAGTAAGTAATCTGGCCAGCTATCTCCGTTTCGGCAAAGTAAGCCTTAATCATCTGCTTTTTATGATTAACGATCAGATGAAACGCATCACAGCCAAAATCCATAAACCGATTGATGATATGCTCCGCGATGGGCAGATCGCCAATGGGAATGAGGGGCTTGGGCAAAACCTTGGTGTAAGGATACAGCCGTGTGCCCTTCCCTCCTGCCATCATGACCACCGGCAATTTAAGCTTTTGTCTCTCCTCCAACGCTCCATTGTTCAAAAAACAGATTCCCTTAATTACCTTCTCATGATCCACAATCGGGATGGAGAGAATATGCTTTTCACGCATGGTCTGCTGTGCCTGCTCTCTGTCCTCAAGGAAAATATATTTCGGGCTGTAATTGGCAATCACTTTGATGGGCTCCTGCAGCTGTCCGCCCTTCAACAAATGCCTGCGAAGATCCCCATCGGTCAGGGCTGCCAGAAGCCGGCTCTTTTCGTCCACCAGATAAAGGATGCCCTTGCTCACGGTGTCCAGCTGTTTCATGGCCTCGAGAACGGTTTTGTTTTCATTAATAAATAGATCCTGAAAATGCATGGTGGTCTCCCGTTGTTATTTTATATTACTGAGGGTTTCAAGCACACGATCAACTTCCTCCGCAGTCAGGTTACTGCTGCAGGGCAGATTGACAATACGTCTGTGATAATCTTTTGCTTTTTCGATGTCGAAAGTCCTATCCTTCTGGTAGGGCTTCTGTTCATGAATCAAGCCCCAGATAGGTCTTGACTGGATATTGTTTTCGGACAGTGTCTTGATGATTGCCTTTTTTGAATATTTTTCTAAATCTTCAATATATAGGCTGTAAAACCAGTAATTGGGTTCGATGGCCTGGTTAAAAGGCAGCAGCCGAAGCCCATTCAGGGTTTGAATGCCTTTTTCATAGCGTTGGTAGTTGGCCTTTTTTACCGCAATAAAATCATTAAGTTTTTCAAGCTGGGCGACCCCGACAGCTGCCTGAAGATTGGTCATGCGGTAATTATAGCCCACGTCGCCGTGGATAAAGTTAACGGCATCGTCCTTGGCCTGGGTTGATAGATACCTTGCTCTCTGGCTCAACACTGGATCTTTGGTGACCATCATCCCTCCGCCTCCGGTGGTGATGATCTTATTACCGTTAAAGGAATAAACGCCAATATCGCCAATGGTTCCGGCATATCTTCCGGCAAAGTCTCCTTTTGTATAATATGACCCTAATGCTTCGGTTGCGTCTTCAATGAGAATCAGGTGGTACTTGTCCGCAATCATGACGGCTTTTTCCATATCGGCCATATTGCCAAAAACATGAACCACAATTGCTGCTTTCACATGCTTTTGCGTCTCAAGATGAATCAGCTTTTCATCTTTCAATTCACATTCGGTTTCGCAAAAGCGCTGAAGCTTATCCATGTCCATACAGAGAGAGCCATCACAGTCCATAAAAACTGGTGCAGCGCCTAAATATTTCACAGGATTAACGGCCGCGATAAAGGTTAAGGTTGGCACAATGACCATGTCTTCACGGGTCACATTGGCTAAAACAAGGGACAAATGTAATCCTGCGCTACCGCTCTGACAGGCGACCGCCGAATCCACATTCACATAAACGGCAATTTCTTTTTCAAACCGGTCGATATAAGTCCCGCCCGTGGAGACCCATTCTTTTTCGAGGGCGTCGGTCACATATTGGATTTCATTACCTTTGATGTTTGGGACGGATAGAGGGATAAATGGTTTCATCATTTTTCTTCCCAGATCGGCTTTTTTAATTTCCATTGGCCAAAAACATCTTTATAAAAAAGCTCTTTATTATATAATTTGTCAATAACAGTCCAAAATTCATCTTCTGTATATCCTAAAAATTCACAAAAATCCTGTACAGATTTTGAGTCTAAACTATGATCGTGCTCTTTCACCAGCTGAACCGCTTCTTCTCGCGTCATCATTCCATAACGAATAAATCGTGCTCCATAATCTGTTGCGGCAGCATGTCCAAATTTAGGATACTTCAACCAGGAATGAACTAAATACGCTGGTGAATCAATTTGATCAAAGTTTTCAATATGATGCGTGCGATCCCATTCATGTGTTAAATCATGAAAGCCGCGCTTTTTTGCAAACACATAGTTTTTATAGCTATTCCATGGCAAAAAGTAACTTAAATAAATCGGATCAAGCTTATTAAGCTCCTCTTCAGATGGTGGATTCGTCAAAGACAGATCTTTTTCTGTAACGCCTTCACCCAGTAGAAAATCAAGTTCCATATCCGACGCTACCCCATTAAAAATCTGGTTTTTGGCGGAATATGTTTCCACAGCATTCGATCCACCATATGTATAGCTGACATCTTCTCCATAAACCAGAAGTGGTGTATTGAATTTTAAGGCCATCATGAGTGGGTAAGTGTAAATTAAACGGTCAATGAACCATGTGGGTTTTCCAAAGGCCTCAAATGTTTTACGCATTAATTTTTTTTGTGTTTTTATATCTGGTTTTATTGAAATAATATTACATCCGAATGTCTCTGATATATTTTTAAGGTTATGCTTTCCGGCCTCTGTCATTTTAAAATTATCTTCGACTGAAAAAAGAATGGGATTCATCCCCATAACTTCCTTCATAATATGCACCTGATAATGGCTGTCTTTACCGCCGCTGACGGCGATAGCACAGTCATAAGACGACCCGTTCATTCCCCGGTATTGGTCACATAATTTTTCTAGGTCTTTGTAGCGTTGTTCCCAATCCGTTTCTTTTGCTTTTTCATAGGCAACACACGCCGAACAAATACCCTCTTCATTGAACTCAATCCCCGGGCGGGTATCCGGCATCACACATCTCTTACAATATTTCATTCGTATTCCTCTTTTCTACACGTTATAAATATCCGTCTTATAAGCATCCATGTTCTGTTTCATCCACTCAATGGTTTCCTGGATTCCCTGTTCAAAAGTATATTGCGGTCTCCAGTTTGTCAAACGCTTAATCTTTTCATTAGAACCTAACAAACGGTTGACCTCACTTTTTTCTGGCCGGAGCCGCTGCTCTTCACAGATAATTTTAGCCTTTGGATTAATCTGATCGATGATTTCCTGTGCCAGCTCACCAATAGAGATTTCCTGTTGTGTGGCAATATTAATTTCCTCGCCAATTGTTTTATCCGATTTAGCGATTTCGATAAACCCATTGGCTGTGTCTTTAACAAAATTGAAATCCCGGGTCGGTGTAAGTGAACCTAATTTAATCTCCTCTTTACCAGCTAAAAGCTGACTAATAATCGTAGGAATGACAGCCCTGGCAGACTGTCTTGGTCCATAAGTATTAAAGGGGCGAACGATGGAAATCGGCATGTCAAAACTGCGGTAGAAACTTTCAGCAAGACGATCTGCACCAATCTTTGTCGCTGAATATGGCGACTGCCCCTGGAATGGATGGTGCTCATCAATGGGTACATATTGTGCCGTTCCATAGACTTCAGAAGTGGAGGTAACCAAAATACGGCTGGTTTCTAAATCCCTTGCTGCCTGAAGAACATTTAACGTGCCTTTAATATTTGTATCCACGTAAGAATCCGGTGAATGATAGCTGAATGGAATGGCGATCAAAGCGGCCAAATGAAAAACCATGTCCACATCTTTCATGGCAGTCCGAACACCGTTAGGGTCACGGATATCTCCGGTAAAGATTTCAATTTGACTGAGCTTTTCTTTGGGAAGGGTGTCTAGCCATCCCCAGTTGTTGAATGAATTGTAGTAGACGAAGGCTTTGACGTTGTAGCCTGCTTCAAGTATTGCTTCGGTTAGGTGGCTGCCGATGAAACCGTCGGCACCGGAAATAAGAAGTTTCATGTATTTCTCCTATCAATTTTATAACGAGCTAAAATGATTAATGTTCCTATTGAGATATATAAAGTTACAGTCCCCACTCCAGATACAAGCGTCGATTCAGTTGTATCGCTGATGAGTGCTATTAAAAAAGCTAACAACGCTATTTTTTGTGTCTTTGATGTGCAATTATTATTTATAGTTATAACAATTGTAAAAAGATATTCTAAAAATAAAAAAAATGTAATATATCCATATCTTCCAATTACTTCCATATAGCTATTATGTAAACTTAAGTATACATCTCTTGTAATAATTTTAGAAATCCCAACGTTTACTTCACTTATAATTTTGCTATAATTACCTAAAAGTAGATGCTTTTTTGAGTTCTCAAAAAGAACACTCCATATAACTTCTCTACCTGAAAAAATAGATTTTCCTAGGAAAGTAAAATTCTCCAAAATATTAAATTTATATATAAGCACTAAACAAATCGGAATTATCAATGGTGCTAGAATACATATGGTCACAAATAAATTGCCTAATTTAATATTTTTCATTTTATTTTCAATTAATGCAAAAAACATACAAACCAAAATACTTACTATAGACATTCTTGCATCCGTTAAATATAAAAAATAAAATAGAATAATCGAGCACAATCCTAAAATAAATTTTAAACTTTTTTTATTAGTATAGTAATAAAATAAAATTAAGTAGATCATTTCTAAAAATATCCAATGACCAGTGGTATTTGGATTACCCCAATTAAATGTTAATATGCCCTCAGAAAAAATAATTTTTTTTTGAAATAAAAACACCAGAATGTACAAAAATGATAGAAACAAATTAATAGTCAACACAAATGAAACCATTAATTTTGAAATTTCTATTTCTGAACAGGTGTAAAAAAATAACAAAGTAGATAAAAATATATAATAGACCTTTAACGTTTCTAAATTAAGCATCGTTTTACTAACTAATATAGAAAGAAAACTGAAGATTAAAATCAATAAAAGTATCCGTATCTTTTTTTTAGAAATACTATCCTTTCTCTTCACTAATAAAACATTTAAAAAACCAAAAATAATAAAAATATAAGAACAGTAAAAAACTATCGTCCTTAACTCCATTTCATCAAGAAAAGTAAGTAATGAAATCAGGATATTTATTATCCATATCATATAAAAACTAAAATTAATACTTACTTTCTTAATATTAAACTTTTTATTATATAAATCCATATTATACCTGTCCAATTATTTTTGAAAGTAGTTTATGTGGGTATCTCAACATGATATAGTCTAAATCTTTAAGCGCTTGGTAAATCTTTTTATTTGAAATATCATCAATCACTACATTCACATTTAAATGATAGGCTTGATTTAATACTGTAGAATATTTAGCTATAACATTATTGGTAGTAAATAGCGACTCTTCTATACTAATTTCACTAAAATCTTCTATATAAATATTTGAGACATATTTTTTAAGCAATTTTAAATTAGTATATATAGGATGAGGTCTTATTATAATAGAAAATTTCTTTTTATTAATTCTATCGATAATAATTTTAAGAGTTTTAATTTGTTCTTCATCAATACTATCTAAATATATCTTATAGTCTATTCTATTTTTGGAAGGAGAAAAGGATTTTAAAGTCATTAACTTTGGTAATTCAATGATAAATTGACTTTTTTCAGCTCGTAGCTTTATAAAGAGATTTATATAGTGCTTATCCCAAACATAAGAATTAGTAAATCTAAAAAAAGAATCTGTTATATCATACAGTTTTTCTCCATGCATTATATTTATATGTTTAATTTTATTTTTTTCACAATAATATGTTAAAATTGAAGATGTATAAGAATACTCAGCAGTAGCTATTATATAATTAGGTCTATATTTTTCTATTAATTTTCTGTAAAAAGAAATACGCAATGTTACCTTCATAAGAAACATTGGATGAAAGCCAACTTCCTTTATTATATTAAATATATATAATATATCTTCTTTTTTTAAAAAACCGATTTCTTTTTCGTTGATAAAAGCGGGCGCATACTTCTTTTGAATCGTTTCTGGAACTATGTCACTACCTAATTTATTCCAAAAAATAGAGTTTTCATATACTATTTTTATTCTTTGTAAACTAAAAGTCATCAAAACTATTAGCAAAGGCAAATATAACAAAGACGCGATTAAATCAGTAAAAATCTTTATTTTCCTGCTTTGCCAGCTTCTTTGGCAATAATATTGATAAAGTGAACGTTGCGTATCACTATGTGGTTCACTAAATTTATTTAAAAACTCTCTGTCTTTATCAACATCTATATTTTGAATATCTCTATTTTGATTAAAAATTCGACTTAAAAAGTATTTCATTTTAGTATCGCTCGTACAATCTTATCAATTATTTCTTCTGTCAGGTAAGGGTGCATGGGCAGTGCCAGCACCTGCCCACAGAGCCGCTCAGTCACCGGACAGCTGCCTTTAATAAAGGGCGTGTCTTTGAAAGCGGTCTGCTCATGCATGGGCTTGGGATAATAGATCATGGTCGGAATCCCCTGCTCCTTAAGCGTCGCCTGCAGCCTGTCCCGCTGGCTGGCTGATGACAGGGTGATGGTGTATTGGGCCCAGCTGGATAAAAAGCCCTCGGGAACAGCTGGTGCTTTGACCACGCCGCTCAGTGCCTGGGTGTACTGGGCTGCCACGGCGTTCACATCCTCCAGCTCAGTATCGGCAAAGGCCCTGAGCTTGACCTGAAGAATGGCAGCCTGGAGGGTGTCCAGTCTGGAGTTGACGCCAATGCGCACATTGTCATACTTAAAGCTGCCCTTTCCGTGAATCTTGTAGGAATTGATGAGGGAAGACAGCTCGGCGTCGTTGGTAAAAACAGCGCCGCCGTCCCCATAGCAGCCTAAGGGCTTGGCCGGGAAAAAGGAGGTGGTGGCCGCGTCCCCAAAGCTGCAGGCCCGTCTGCCTTTTATGGCCCCGCCAAAGCCCTGGGCGCCGTCCTCCAGCACCTTGAGGCCATATTTGTCCGCAATGGCCTGTATCCTGGGATAATCGGCAGGCAGGCCAAAAAGGTCGACGGCAATGATAACCTTTGGGGTCAGTTGTCCCTCTGCAAGCACGTCCTGAATAGCTTCTTCGAGCCTTTTGGAATCCATGTTAAAACTATCTTCGTCTACGTCTACAAACACGGGCGTGGCGCCCTGGTGGGCAACGACCTCTCCGGAGGCAAAAAAGGTGAAATCCGGCACAAACACTGCATCACCCGGGCCAATGCCCCAGGCCATGAGCACCAGGGATAGCGCGTCGGTGCCGTTGCCGCAGGTTTCGCAATGCTTTACGCCCACGTATTCGGCCAGCTGCTCCTCCAGCTCGGTGACGGGGGCTCCGGAAATAAAATTCGTGTTGTCAAGCACGGACTGGATGGCGTCGTCGATGTCTTTTTTCAGGTGGTGGTATTGGGTTTTAAGGTCTCTGAATTGCATGGGTTACCTCTGTTTCTCACTTAATCCGTTTTCGTTCTGTGTATAGCTGCGTCCGCATTCTGGACAGCTGAGTGCTTTGTCTAAAACCGCACCGCATTCACAGGCCCAGCCGATCTGTCTGGCGGGCACGCCGGCCATCAGGGCGTGATCGGGCACGTCAGTGGCGACCACTGCCCCTGCGGCGATCAGGGCATAACGGCCAATGGTGTGGCCGCAGACAACGGTAGCGTTAGCGCCAATGGTCGCACCTTTTCTGACAAGTGTTCTTTTATATCCTGCGCTTCCTTTGGGGTACTCGGCCCGCGGTGTCAGGTCGTTGGTAAACACCATAGAAGGACCGCAGAATACGGCGTCCTCCAGCTCCACACCCTCGTAGATGGAGACATTATTCTGTACCTTGACGCCGTTTCCGATTTTTACATGGCTGGCCACATTGACGTTCTGCCCAAAAGAACAGTGTGCCCCGATGGCAGCCCCGCTTTGAATATGACAGAAATGCCAGATTTTAGTGCCCTTTCCAATGATGACCTCATCATCGATATAACTGCTCTCATGTACAAAATAATCGGCCATCAGCGTTCAAACCTTCCTGCAAAGTCTGTGCTGCAGCACGCGTCAAGGGGCAGCTTCAACGGCCTTCCCTCTGCCGCGGATCGGTACACAGCCAGCACCAGCTCCAGGGCGTTTTTGCCGGCCTGGGCATCCACATAGGGCGCCCGGTCCTGCTCGATGGCTTCCATCACATCCCGGTAAAGGCTGGTGTGCCCGTTGCCGTAGACATTACTTGTCGCTTCGTGAAAGCCGTTGTTTTCAGTGCTTTCATGATCATCGGCGTCGGCCAGATCCCAGACGTCAATGGCGTTGGTGGACTTGCCGCCAAGCTTCACGGTGCCCTTCTCCCCAAAAAGATACAGGGTCTCTTCCAGATTCTGGGGGTAAACGTTGGTGGTGCCTTCAATGGTGGCCACAGCGCCGTTTTTAAACTGGACCACGGCCATGCCAATATCCTCTGCCTCCAGATAATCATGAAACTGCTGCCTGGTCACGCCATAAACCGTGTCGATCTCATCCCCCATCATCCAGCGCAGCAGGTCGATGCCGTGGATGCACTGGTTCATCAGACAGCCCCCATCCTGGGCCCAGGTACCGCGCCAGGGTGCCTGGGTGTAATAATCCTGGTTCCGGTTCCAGCGCACATGGATGGACCCGTGGGAGATTCGGCCAAAACGGCCTTCTTCCACCGCGCCCCGCATTTTTTGTACAGCGATGTTAAAACGGTTCTGGTGGCAGGCGGATACCTTCACGTTGTTTTCTGCTGCCGCCCTGATGATGGCATCAGCCCCGGCAATGCTCATGGCCATGGGCTTTTCGATGATGACGTGAATGCCATGATTAATGCAGTACAGGGCAATCTCCTCGTGCAGCCCGCTTTCGGTGGCAATGCCGATTAAGTCGAGGTCATGCGCCTCGATCATCTGCTGATAATCGGTGTAGCGCGCGATGCCAGTGTCTTTTTCAAGTCCATGTTTTGCCAGCAGGCTCTCCATGTGCTCGGGAATCACGTCACAGACGGCCACGAGATTCAGGTTGTTATTTAATACGGCTTTGATATGGTTGGTCGCGATGCGGCCACAGCCGATGAGTGCGTAGTTCATTGGGTTACTCCTGTTTTTTACAACAACTCAATATTGTCTCTATTCTTAATTTGTTTTAATGCATTCTTCGTGTCGAAGATGGCTTTTGCATTTTGTTGTACCATATTGTAATCAACACTTGTGTGGGCAGTTGTAATAACAACTAAATCATAATTTTTAATAACAGCCCCATCAATTTTATCAATGCCTTTGTGTATCTCGTTCTTATACTTATATTCCGGGATAAAAGGATCATAAAAATCAATCTGCGCTCCCACTTTTTCAAAATTTTCAATGACCTTCAACGCTGGGCTCTCCCGGTAGTCATCAATGTCCTGTTTATAGGCCACACCTAGCGCAAGGACCTTCGCGCCGTTTAGGGCTTTTTTGTCTTTGTTTAAAATGCGCGAAGCCCGGTCAATGCAGTATTCTGGCATCCGGTCATTGATCATCATGGAGCTTTCAATCATGGAAGTATGGAATCCATACTCTCGAGCCTTCCATGACAGGTAGTAAGGATCAAGCGGGATACAGTGCCCACCTAAGCCGGGGCCAGGATAAAAGGCCTGGAAGCCATAGGGCTTTGTCTTAGCCGCGTCAACCACTTCCCAGATGTTAATCTTCATACGGTCACATAAGATGGCCAGTTCGTTAATCAAACCAATATTGACATTCCGATAAGTATTTTCCAGAATTTTTTCCATCTCAGCAATGGCTGGTGAAGATACCTCGTAGACATCGCCGTCCAGCACTGCCCGGTACATGGCCGCAATGACCTCGGTAGCGTCTCTTCCAATACCTCCAACCACTTTAGGAGTGTTTTTTGTCTTATATACCGCATTGCCAGGGTCCACCCGTTCTGGTGAAAAGCCTAAATAAAAATCCTCGCCGCATTTTAAACCCGAACCCTGTTCGAGGATGGGTTTAATGAGTTCTTCCGTGGTGCCCGGATAGGTCGTGGACTCTAACACCACCATAGTTCCTTTTTTCAGGTATTTAGCAACCTCTTCGGTTGATGCCTTGACGTAGCTGATATCTGGTTGCTGGTATTCATCCAGCGGCGTTGGCACGCAAATTGCGATAAAATCCGCATCTTTGATGAAAGAAAAATCTGTTGTTGCAGAAAGCATTCCAGTATTGACTAATTCTTTTAAGTCATCGTCAATGACATCACCAATATAGTTGTGGCCTTCATTGACCATTTTTACTTTTTCTTCCTGAACATCGAAACCGATGGTTTTAAAGCCAGCTTTAGCTTTTTCAACGGCCAGGGGGAGGCCTACGTAGCCTAGGCCGATAACACCGACTTTAATTTGCTTCTTTGTGATTTTATTTATTAATTCTTGTTTAATTTCCATTTCTATTCCTACTTTTCAATAATTTCGATTAATTGATCCGTTAAATATTTAAAATCGTACTTTAACGCTGTTTTCCTTGCGTTTTCACAGATACTGTCATACTCATCTTTTGACAAATTTAAAAAAGAGAGAATTCCCTCTGCAATATTTTCAGAACTGCACTCAACTTTTTTTCCCGCATTATTATTTATAATATAGTCATAATGAGCGTCTATATCGGATAAAATTGGATAACCGCTGGCGAGATAATCAAAAGATTTATTAAGACTCATACCATATTTCGCAAGCTTTATCGATGCACCATGCATGAGATTTAGATCGCATTTGCTTAAAATATAAGGAATGTACTTTTTCTCAACAGACCCCTTAAACACAATGTTTTCAATTTTTTCTTCAGTACAACGCTTTTTCAGCGCTTCACGCTCATTACCGTCTCCATAAATCAAAATTCTGATATTTTTGGAACTCTTATTTTTCAGAACTTTTGCTGCATCTACGATCATTCCGATATTATTAACTTTGCGGATTGATCCAATATACACAACCTTAAAAGTACCAGTATCCTCCAAATCAGCATCATGATAAATAACATATCTTTTGTTGTATTCATATTCTTCTAAATCAATTCCGTTATTGATATGATGCACCTTTAAAAGATCTATATCATCTTGCCAGCCTTGATTAGCAATATAGTCTTTTCCACCTTCCATGGTAAAGACTAGTTGGTCAGCTTTTTTATAAAGATATTTTTCACAAATATATAAAATTTTAGATAAAAGTCCATTTCTTTTTATAATTCCATATTCAACCAAAGATTCTGGCCATAAATCTCTTATTTCTACAATGTTTTTACACTGATATTTTCTTGATAGTTTTATTGCTGCAAGTGCTGCCAAAGGATGTGCTGAGGACCCAATAATTACATCGGGCTTCTCATAGTTTTTGGTCGCTTTGAATAATCGATGATAATATTGAATCATCGATATGATTCTTTTTTTCATACTTCCATGATAATGGCATGTTCGTACAAAAACATATGGAAAATCGCAGTGTTTATACTCTGTACATACTTTCCCATTTTCTACTATTTGCATATCTGTATTGTGTAAACTACTGCCAACAAAAACTACTGGATTATATCCCCTCTTTTTTAAGTATTTTGCAAAATTATAGTGTCGATTTAAATGCCCATATTCTGGTGGCATATTATGTTGATTAAAAATCCAAATGTTTTTTTCCATTATTATAGAACCATTTCTTTGCTTTTCTTTATTAGACGATTATAAATCGATATATTAATTTTTTTCTCTCTTAAAAGATAATCGCCTAAATCTTCTGCAGTATCCATTCCTTCAGTATTAATTCCTTCTTTTACAAAAACTTTTAAAATTGTTTTCATAATGATTTTACAATCCATAAAGAAAGACATGTTTTCAAGGTACTCTAAATCATATTTAAACTTATCTTCCCATGTCACATCATTACGACCATTAATTTGAGCCCAGCCGGTTAAGCCTGGTAAGACGGTTTGTCTCTTTCTTTGCTCTGGCGTCATGAATACAAGGTCTTTTATAAGTTGCGGTCGTGGACCCACAACACTCATATCCCCTTTAAAAATATTGAACAATTCTGGCAGCTCATCAAGGCTAGTACTCCTGAGCATCTTGCCAAACTTCGTCAGTCTGACGTTGTCGGGTAATAACCCGCCTTTTTCGTCCCGCTCATCGGTCATGGTTCTGAATTTATACATCGTAAAGATTTTTTCGTCTTTACCGGGTCTTTTCTGTTTGAAGATGACGGGGCTTCCCAGTTTCTTTTTGACGAGAATGGCGGTGACGCCCATCACGGGTGACAGCACGATGATGGCCGCACCGGACAGGGTGATGTCGAGTATGCGTTTGATGTATTTCTGATAGATCATTTTGAACCTCTGTGTTTCATCGGAACGACGAGGGCGTCGTTCCCTACACGCTTGCTATAAACTAAAACAATTTTTTGACAATTTTGATAATGCGCTGCTGGTCTGCCTCGGCCATTTTGGTATCGCTCGGCAGGCAGATTCCCCGGTTAAAGATATCTTCTGCCACACTGCCTTCATTCTCCGGGTCACAATGGCTGAAGAAATCAAAGACTTTGAAGTAAGGCTGCAGGTGCATGGGCTTCCAGACAGGCCGGGACTCAATGTTTTCTTTTTCCAGAGCCAGCATGATATCTAACGGCTTAACTGCACTGCCTTCTTTTAAAGTCATGCAGCTGAGCCAGTAATTGGGTTTGCCTTTATCGGAAACTGGCATCATTTCGATAGCATCAATGCTCGTAAAAGCTTCTTTGTAGGTCTCAAAGATTTGTTTTTTCTTCGCAATTCGTTCGTCAAGGACTTTTAACTGTCCCCTTCCGATACCAGCAACGATGTTGCTCATGCGGTAGTTGTAGCCCAGCTCTTTGTGCTCATAATGCCGCTCATTCTCTCTGGACTGGGTGGACCAGAAGCGGGCTTTCTGAATGAGTGCTTCATCATTGCCGAGGAGCATGCCACCGCCGGAGGTGGTGATGATCTTATTACCATTAAAGGACAGAACAGATAAGTCTCCAAAGGTGCCACATTTCTGTCCTTGATAGGTCGCGCCTAAGGCTTCGGCGGCGTCTTCCAGTATTGGTGTGTGGTGGACTTTACAGAGGGTTGACAGGTTTTCATAATCGGCGGCCTGGCCGTATAAATCCACAATGATCACGGCTTTGGGATTAGGATATTGTTCATAAGCTTTTTCTAAGGCTACTGGGCTCATATTCCAGGTTTCGGGTTCGCTGTCAATAAAAACGGGCTTTGCGCCCAGGTAGATAATGGGGTTGGCGCTGGCTGAGAAGGTCAGACTGGAGCAGAAGACTACATCTTCTTCCCCTACTCCCAGTGCTTTTAAGCCGAGGTGCAGGGCGGCTGTTCCGGCGGATAAGGCTGCTCCTGCTTTAAGTCCCACATAATCTGCCATTTCTTTTTCGAACTGGTTGACATTTTTGCCCAGGGGGGCGATCCAGTTGGTGTCAAATGCTTCCTGTATGTATTTCATTTCCTCGCCACCCATGTGGGGAGAGGCGAGATAGATTTTTTCTTGTTTTTCCATGGTAGTTCCTTTTTGCGGAACGCCGAGGGCAGCGTTCCCTACAATTCATTAATAATTTAAAACTCGTAGCACTCATGATCAAAAATGATCCTTTAATCTCTACTTTCATCGCATTGCGGTTGCTTTCTTTAATATATAAGGAAAAAACAACCACAATGCGACGCGAAATAAAAACAGGCGGTGCTAAGCCTGTACTCTTGGCCCTATAGACGAAAAGTACACCTATGGATTTCTCCACAGGATTTAGATAATATATTTACAATTACTTTCTTATTCTTTCTATCAAGCCACACCCGTATAAAACCGCTCATAAAACCCTTTTCCCAGATTCCTAGCACTGTTCAGCGCTGTACTCCCCTTGTGGCCTTCTTTACAGACAAAGTTCTTGCCGCCGTAGAAATTGGGGCTGGGGTTCTGGTACTCGGTGTTGTGCTTGGCAATGGATGCGCCGCAGTAGTAACACCGGGTACTGGCGTAGTAGGGCTTACTGGTCATGGCGACCAGGCCTTTCTGCCAGGCTTTATACTGAACGTAGCGGGCGATGCGCCTTCCAATAAAGTCGTAGGGACTTTTGCCCAGATAGGGCTTTTTCGCCTGGTCGAAGCTTTCTTTGAGCTCGGGCAGGACGATGAGTTTTGCGCCCTGTTTGATGGCGTAATCGACGATTTCCCTCGATACCTCATGGGCGTAATGGTCGGTGACGCGGGTGATTTTTTCGTAGTATTTTTTGTTTGGCCGATGCTCTTGCGGAACGACGAGGGCGTCGTTCCCTATAGGCTGTGTCATAAGCCTGGGGGCGTTGTTCCCGGCAATGCCGCGTTTGGTATACCCTAAAAGCAGCTTCCTACGGTGGGCCAGTTCTTTTCCGCCCTTGATGAAATATGGGGCGGTGGCACGACCGTCTGCTTGAATGGTAGTACAAACCGCGAGGGTGTCGGAACCGGTTAAGGCCACGGCGACAAACTTTTCGTTTTGCTGCACACGCTCTTTGGCGGTCCGGCTGTCTTCCACGATCTCTTTAACGGGGATGTGGAGCATGACTTTTTTCTTTTTGGTGACAATGGTCGGGCTCATGCGCTCGGCGTTTTCTGGAAAGGGTCTGCCGGTATACCGGTGTTTGACCCAGGCCCAGGCTTTGCCGGTGTAGAGCTTGAGCATGATGCTTTTTTCGTCAAAGTCTTTGTACATGCCTTTGTAGTAGAGCATGGACATGTGGAGACGTCGCGGCCTGGAAGGCCGGCCTTTTTTCAATGGAGAATTGAGAATGGACAATGGAGAATATTGGAACAAATCGGCTTTGCCGATTTGATTCAATCCAGAATCGCTTTGCGATTCTGTTCCTGAATTCTCAACTCTCAATTCTTCATTCTCCATTTGTTTTTCTTGACCCGCTTCCCAGTCCCTGAGCTTGCTTGTGTAACTCCGGTACATGCTGATGGCGGCATTGATGGCCGCGCGCCGGAAGTACAGGGGGATTTTCTCAAAGGGCAGCGGCGTTTTTGGCAAAGTGCCGTCCCGCTGTTTTATGGTCTGCAGTTCTAAATGACGCAGTAAATTCTGGTTGGTGAGGCTGAGGGCTTCGGGCTGTTTCTCGAGAAGCTGATAGTAGAACGCCAGGACGTTGTCAAAGAGGGCCTGGGTTTGTTTAAACCAGTCTAAATGCTTGTAATTCAGCTGTATTTTGTACGTCGTGATAGCGTATCCCGCACTCATAACTGACCTCACTTTTATTCGTGGACTGTTGGTAGTCTGCGAATAAAATCCCGGAAAGAGCGCATATATGTACATTATGAAAAGTTCTGACCAGATCGTTGACCAGATTGGAAAAAATATTTTTTTAATTTGAAATTTTAGAAATGCAGATTTTACCTTATTATATATAGAAGAAAACTGACCAGATTTTGACCAGTCTGCAAAAAAACAAAAAATAAAGAAAATAATGGTTTATCGTTAAAATATAAACATAAAAGTGATTTTAAAGAAAATTATTTAAATTTTTCAAAAAAGGGGTGCATTTTTCATGAGGGAATGTTATAATAAATCACGCAGTTGAAAAACAAATCATTTTCTTAAATGAAAAATCAAAAAAAGTTCGCAGACTACCAACAGTCCACGAACCTTTTCTACCTAAAAGCAACATAAAAAACGGACCCTCTCGAGTCCGTTTTTTCTTTTTTTATTCGTTTTTCTAATAAAATTAAAGTTCTAATTCATTCAAAATGTTGCGCAGCTCTACCACCTCATCGATGGTCAGGGTGACGCCTTTGCGCATTTTTTCATGGTTTGCGTCCCATTCACGAATATCGTATTTGGGTTCGCGGTCGTTCCAGCTGACCAGGTTTAATTCCTTCTGCCAGCCGTTTGCTCCTTCGGATAACACTCCAACTTCTTCTACTACTTTAAACGAAAATGCCATACTTCCTCTTCTTCCTTTTAATTATTTATCTTATCCCGCTTATGCGAGCATTTTATCAAAATCGCCCTTATTATCAAGCTCGGCCAGCTCGGTATAACCACCAATAAACTTTTCGTCGACAAAAATAAAGGGAACCGTGTACTGTCCGGTCTTTTCGGCCAGCGCCTGCTTCATCTCATTGTTGCCATAAATATCAACATCCTTATAGGCCAGCCCCTTTTGGTCTAACAATCGCTTTGCGTTATTGCAAAATGGACAGTGGGGCCAGGTATATAATCTAATTTCTTTCATAATCAAACTTCCTTCCGTTTCTTATGTTTATATCCTGATTCGCTATTTTTATTCAAGCTTTGATAATATCGGTCCTTTTCTTTACCATTTTACCTTATTCTGGCGAAGTGTCAAGAATTAAAAGTAAAAAACAATGGCCTTTCAGCTTTTTTTAATGTATGATAATGTTTAGCAAACAAGACAAAGGAGTTTTTTTATGAATGAAGTAACTACCATCGACCATCCACTGGTCACCCATAAGCTGACTCTGCTGCGCATGGAGGACACACCCCCCAAGGATTTCAGAGAGCTGGTAAAGGAGCTGGCCACCCTCATGGCCTATGAGGTCACCAGAAGCTTTCCCCTCAAGGATATTGAGATCCAAACGCCGATCTGCAAAACCACCAAGCAGGTGCTGGCGGATAAGGATGTGGTCATCGTGCCGATTCTGCGCGCGGGCCTAGGTATGGTTGAGGGCTTTACCCATGTTATCCCCAATGCCAAGATCGGCCATATCGGTTTATTCCGCGATCCCGAAACCCTGGAGGCGGTGGAATACTACCGCAAGCTGCCCACAGACATCGCGGAGCGTGAGGCCATTATCACGGATCCCATGCTGGCCACTGGTGTTTCTTCGGTTCACACCATTGACATTTTAAAGGATGCGGGTTGCAAAAATATTAAGTTGGTTGTTATTTTAGCTTCTCCGGAGGGTATAAAGGCAGTACAAGCAAAACACCCCGAGGTACCTATTTATTGTGCTTGTATCGACGAGGGACTGAACGAGCATTCCTATATTGTTCCAGGCCTTGGCGATGCGGGAGACCGCCTCTTCGGGACTAAATAGGACAGGAGGTCTGTTACCATGACAACAGACACAATCAAAAAACGTTATGGACTGTTTACAGCCATTGCCATGATTATCGGAATCGTCATCGGTTCCGGTATTTTTTTTAAAAGCGATAATATATTAATTGCCACTGGCGGCAATGTTGTTCTGGGTGTGATCATTTTCTGCTTTGCGGCGGTCAGCATTATCTTTGGGAGCCTGACCGTCGCGGAGCTGGCCTCCCGGACCGACGAGCCCGGCGGCGTACTCACCTATGCCCGGGTTTTCATCAGCCCCATGGCCGGATCAGCCTACGGCTGGTTTCAAACCTTTGTCTATCTGCCAACCATCACCGTAGTGTTATCCTGGGTTTCGGGCATTTACTTTTGTATTTTCATGGGCATCAATGCCTCTCTGGAGCTTCAGTGCCTGGTAGGCTTCGGCCTGCTGACAGGCTTATACCTCATGAATATGCTTTCAGCCAGGCTTGCCGGCCTTTTCCAGAACGCCGCGACCATCATCAAGCTGATTCCCCTGCTGATCATTGCGGTGGCGGGCCTGCTTCATGGCAATACGGAAACAGCCGCAGTCGCCATGCCGGCCCCGGCCACCGGAATGCTTCACGCCTCCTGGATTATGGCCATCCCGTCAGTGGCTTTCTCCTTTGACGGATGGATCATCTCCACCTCGGTGGCCCATGAGATCAAAAACAGCCGGCGGAACCTGCCCATCGCGCTGGTGATCAGCCCGCTGTTCATCCTGCTCATGTATATCCTCTACTTTGTAGGGGTCACCAACCTGCTGGGCGCGCCGGCCATCATGCAGCTGGGCGACGCGCATCTGGACAAGGCGGCCGCCATGGTCTTTGGCCCCTTTGGCGCCAAGCTGATCGGCTTCTTTGTTTTAATCTCTGTGCTCGGCGGCTTAAATGGCCTGGTCATGGGGATTTCTCAGATGCCCTATTCCCTGGCGCTTCAGAAAATGATTCCCGGGGCGGATAAGCTGAAAGCCCTGACGCCAAAGTCGGATTTTCCGCTCAACTCGACCATTGCCTCTTACCTGATTGTCGCCTGCTGGTTTGTGGTCCACTACTTCACCCAGCGCTTTGGACTGCTGACCAACTCCGATGTGTCAGAAATCGCCATTGTGGTCTCTTACCTGCTTTACCTTCCCCTGTACTACCAGGTGTTTAAACTGGGCCAGAAACGGCAGATTGGGGCTTTCAGAGGTATTCTGTGCCCGGTTCTGGCAGCGGTTGGTTCTCTGATCATCTTCTCGGGTGGTCTGCAGAGCCCATTGTTTATTCTGTACATTGCCATCTGTCTGGTCTTTCTGGCTGCCGGCATGGTCTACTATCAAAAAATCACAAAAGCGCAGGTCTGATGCCTGCGCTTTTTCTTATTCGTCTTTTGAACCGTCTTTATCTTCGGTTTCCTCTTCCTCGGTTACTTCCGCGTCGGAAACGGCTTCTTCTTCTGTATCTTCGGCGGCTTTCCCGGCTTCTTCCTTTGCTTCTTCTTTAGCTTTCATTTCTTCTTCCCTGGCTTCAAGCTCTGCAATCTTTTCTTCTTTTTCTAAAATTTTGCGGCACAGCACATCGGAAGGGTCGTCGCTGTCTTCTGCCAGGTTATCCTTCCGGGCATCATACACGGTTCTGCCCAGCTCGGCCAAAAGCGTTTCCATCTCGTGCTTTTCGGATACGATGGTGGTTTTCACCTTGGCGGTTTCAGCCAGGTCACCCAGCATGTCCGCGGTCGCGGCGGCCACATCGTTCAGGGTTTTTCCCAAATCATCAAAAATTGTCATTCTTTTTTTCTCCTTTTATGTTAGTTTTAAAAAATCACGGGTATATATCTTTCTGGCAGGGAAACCACACCGGTCTCCTTTTATATAAATTAATTTTTTACTCCTCTCAAATCCCCGGTCAGCGCCAAAGTGGCCGGGGGTCTCCTTTTTTTGATGATTCTATTTTAGCATGAAAGCTTTAAAGAAAGATTTATCTTTTCTGTAAAATCAAAGATTATCGTGCCTCTTTTTTATAAACCTCCAGATTTCCTTTACTGTATTCATCGTATAAACACAGGTGCTTCATGGTGCGGCAATAAGAAGCCATCATAAACACCATTAAAACCGCAATGGGCAGACCGCATACAATGGAGGCTGTCTGCAAGGCCACTGTCCCTCCCGTGACCAGCAGAACCGCGGCGGTTACCGCCATGATGCTCCCCCAGAAGATACTGATACTGCGGGGCGGCGAGGCCTCCCCGGTCGCGTCCTTAAACTGGCGCATCGACATGGCGGAGATGGACATGGTCATAGATTCCGCCAAAGTGACAAAGGATAGTATTACAATGACAAGGGCCACCACATTCATGACCGCGTTCCACGGCAGCTGCTTAAAGAAAGCGTACAGGGCCATGTCTGACCCGGTCTGCTCGATGAGCTCACCGATATTGGCGCCGTAAAACTTTTCAAGTATAATGCTGCCGCCGCCAAAAATACCAAACCAGGCAAAGGAAAACACCACTGGCGCAATGAGGTTGACGACCACAAATTCACGTATGGTGCGCCCATAGGCCAGCTTGACTAAAAACAGACCGATCAAAGGCGCAAAAACCATCCACCAGGTGTTAAAGAACACATTGTTGGCCCCGATCCACCCTGTTTTCTCAATGGGGTCAAGAAACAGGGACAGATTTACAAAATCATTAAAATACTGGCCGATGGCTGTGATGGTTAATTCCATTACGCCCACGGGATCCACGGCTATAAAGGCGAAAACCAGGACAAAAAAGTAAAGCAGCGTGTTCAGATTGCTGATATAGGTAATGCCCTTATGCAGGCCGGAGATACTGGATAAAGTATAGAACACGGTGATCACAGCGATGATTATCACCCAGCTGTACAGATTACTTGTAAATCCCATAATGATATCCAAGCCCCGGGCGATCTGAAGTGTGGCGAATCCGAGAGAGGTTGCGATGCCCCCGATAATCGCAAAAATAACAAGGGCATCCACCACATTTCCGGCCATTCCGTATATTTTATCGCCCGCCAGGGGGTACAACGCAGTGCAAACCCGGTAGTCTTTCCTGCTGTTATAGATCAGAAAGACAACGCACAGTCCTGCGGCTGTATATATCGAGTAGGGATGAATGCACCAGTGCAGGAAGGTGTATTTTAACGAGCCCAAAATGGCGGTGCTGGACAAAGGCGCAGCGCCCAGAAACGGTGGTGGATTGTATATAAACTGGATCGGCTCATAGACGCCGTAGTAATTAATCCCCACTGCGATTCCCGAGGTCAGCGCGACCGCAAACCAGACGAATTTATTCATTTTCGGCTCTGCCTCCGGGCCGCCCAGCCGTATTTTTCCATATTTACTAAAACCAGCCCACAGGCAGAATATAATGGCCGAAAAGGCTGTAATGGTAATAAACCACGTGAAATTTTTGAGCACAAAAGCAAGGGCGGCATTGGCAGTGCTTGAAAAGATATCCGGCGCGACGCAGGCAAAGGCCACGAAGAAAATAAGCGCAGCTCCGGAAATCAACAGTACATGCCAGTTGACCATTTTTGACAGTTGATTTTTTTTATCCATAATGATTTTTCTCCTGTTCCGTAAAAAAGCAGAGACGCTTTCTGTCTCTGCTTTACAAATTTATATACCCGCCTTGTAGCATTCAGGAATATATGGCTCAATGACAGATAAACGATCCTGTGAAATCTGCGGTGGCTGGTAGCTCTCCAGCCGCTTTTTGACAGCGGGCTCCATGGTCACCCTTAAAGATTTTGATCCGCTGTTTTGCCATTGGTTTGGGTCTTCCTTATTCATGTATTTTGACTGGTAGAATTCTTCCCGGTACATTTTCGGTGTCCGGCCTTTTAAGAACGTCCCTCTGGCGCCTGTACTCTTAATTTCCTCAAAGCAGAAGCGCTCTTCTGAGCAGTTTACGCCTTTTAGCAGATGCCCGACCATCTGTATGATCTCTTCATCCATCAAAAACTTTTCAAAATTTATGACATTAAAGGTGCCCAGGGTTCCGCAGGCATGCTCGATAAAGTTGGAGCCGCAGTCTAAGCTCGCGTAGAGCATCATCATGCTCTCGATACCGGACTGGGCGTCGAAATCCTTGGCATCGCTGAGGCCGCCGCCCGTTCTGAAGGGCAGATGATAATAGTCTGCCAGCCCCGCCGTTACATAGCAGACAAGGGCGGTTTCGGGCGATCCAATGCTCAGCTGAATGGTGTGCATATTGGTGGAGGCCGAGGTGTTCCCGTAAATGACCGGTATACCCGGCCGCAAAAGCTGGGCCAGCACGATGCCCGCCAGCTGTTCGGCGTTTGTCATGGCCATCATCGAGGCCACAGACGGCGGTGCGGTCATCAGGGGCATGGCACAGGGCACGATCCACAGTGGCTGGTTCGCCTCGCAGGTCGCAAACAACTTTTCGACGGGCGCATTGTCAAAGGTAAGGGGCGACAGAGAATTAAGCATTGGCAAAATATGGTATTTGTCATTCCCCTCAAAGCGGTTGACGATTTCAATCGTTTCCTTAAACAGTGTTCTCAGATGGCTTTCTTTTCCAGACGCCAGGGTGTTGGGATAAAGGGTCACGGTTGGCTTGTTGGCATATTTCATCTGCAGCGCCATGTTTGCAAAAACCTTTTGCTCTGGCGTAAAATTTTGGGTCTCAGCCAGCAGGTTAATATGGGAGCCTGTGATCACAGGGCTGGTATCCGCCAGCTTAAACTGGTCAAGAATATCCCGGTTATCCATTTTTCTTATTTCTTTTCCCGTCTGAATATAAATATTGCTGCCAAGCGGCCTGAAAACCGTGTGCTCCCCTCCGATTACCAGATCCCCCTTAAAGGAAGAAAGAATAAACTGGGACGGAATTATTTTCAGGGCATCCATCAGTGTTTTTTCATCAATAAACACCGTATCGTTTTCCACTCGGACCCCGTGGTTTTTAAAAACCTCCAAGGCCTCCTGATTTTCAAACTTTACGCCAACCTCATTGAGGATACGCAGTGTCTGCTCGTGAATTTTCTCGACCGCCTGTTTTGAAATATACTTTTCATAGGATTTCATTGCTGTTTTCTTACGCCCCACTTTAGATCATTTCCTTATAGGCATCGGGCAGATAAGGCTGAAGCAGCTCATTCTGCTCTTTTGTGATTTCTGGAACGCTGTAGGCAGCCAGGCGTTTTTCAACTTCCCGCTGTGCGATATCAACCACACTGACGCTCCCTTTATTCTGCCACTGGTTCGGGTCATCCTTATTGAAGTATTTGGCGAGATAGACCTCTTCGCGGTACATTTTTGGCGTGCGGCCTGTCAGGAAGGCGCCCCTTGGCCCAACCTTTTTAAGGGTATCCATACAGAATTTTTCATCGCTGCAGTCAATTCCCGCAAAGAGCCGCTGGTTCATTCTCTGGATTTCTTCATCAATGACAAACTTGCGAAAATCGGTCACGTTAAATGAACCCATGCAGCCGCAGGCGTGCAGAACAATATCGGCGTTGACATCCTGGGTGGCCGTGATCATCATCATGGATTCGGCCCCGGCCTGAATGTCGGCGTCTTTTGCGTCACTGAGCGAGCCGCCGGTTCTGAACGGCAGGCCATAGTAGTCTGCCAGGCCAGCTGTTGCGTAAACGACCAGCGCACATTCGGGCGCCCCGATTGAAAGCTGAACCGTCCGCATATCGGTGGCGCCTGAGGTGTTGCCGTAGACCACCGGCACCTCTGGATTTAATAATTTTGCCAGCACATAGCCGCCCAGTACCTCGGCGTTTGTCATGGCCACCATCGAAGCGATGGAAGGGGGCGCGGTCATGAGCGGCATGGCGCAGGGCGCGAACATAATGCCCTGGTTTGCTTCGCAGAGAACAAATACCCGTTCTAAGGGATCGTGATCCATGGTAAGCGGCGACAGGGTATTTAAAATATAAACATTGTGCACTGCGTCATTTCCTTCAAAATCGTTCAGGAGCTGGACGCTCTTTTCAAAAGCCTTTTTAATTTCTTTTTTATCCGACAGCGCAAAGGTATTGGCGGTGGTCAGGAAAAGCGGCTTATGTCCGTATTTTAAAATCAGCGCAATGTTACTGAATATTTTCTGCTCTAAAGTAAAACCCTTGGAGTAGTCCTGAAAATAATTGATGGTCCCAAAATCCAGCATCTCGCTGGTATCCTCAAGCTTAAACTGGTTTAAAGTATCCTCATTGCTCATTTTCCGGATAACACCGTCTGGGTGGTGACAGTACACATTCCCGCCGATGGCGCCGTTATACTGTTTACCGCTGCCAATTTCCAGATCACCCTTGCAGGATTTTACCGTAAAGCTCCGTTTCGCATATTTGAGGGCTTCCGTCACCATTTTTTCATCCATAAAAACAGTCTGCCCCTCCACACGGGCGCCGTGTTTTTTAAAAACCTCCAGAGCTCCCTCATGCTCAAAGCGCATACCGATTTCGGATAAAATTTTCAAGGAATATTCGTGGATTTTTTCAATTTCTTCTTTGGATATAAAACGTTCATAGCTTTTCATTTTGATTTCTCCTGTCTGGATAATTATCCCGATATTTTATATTTTCTCATTTTATTTTGTAAATTCTGTCTTGAAATATTCAAGAGCCTTGCCGCCTGGGTAATGTTATGATTATTCTGCTTTAACGCCTTTATAATCGTTTCCTTTTCAAAATTATCGACCATCTCCCTGAGATTTTTATTGCCGCCCAGGTTCAGGCATTCTGTTTGTTTTTCGTCTATCTGCCTGTAGCGGTCCAGCAGGTATTCGGGCAGACATGAGCTTTCCAGGGCGTAGCAGTCCGTCCCTGCCAAGTACAGGCTTTGTGTAATAACGTGCCGCAGCTCTCTTATATTTCCCGGCCAGTCATGCTTCAGCAGGATTTTCCGGCTTGTCTTGGACAGGCTGTTGACCTTTTTTCCCAAAAATCCCGCCACCTCAGAAATATAATGGTTTGAGAGCGCAATGATATCCTCCTTTCGATTTTTTAATGGCGGCAGTTGGATATTAAAAACACTGAGACGGTAGTAAAGGTCTGACCGCAGGCGGTTATCCTGGATGGCCTCGAGGGGATCCTGATTAATCGCCGCGATGATACGGACATCCTCAAAAATCTCCTTATTCCCGCCAACCCTTCTAAATCTTTTTTCCTCCAGCACCCTCAGCAGCTTGGATTGAATGCTGATATTCATCGAGTTCAGCTCGTCCAGAAAAAGCGTCCCGCCTTCGGCCTCCTCAAAAAGGCCCTTTCGCTCCTTTGCCCCGGTAAAGGAGCCGCTTCTCACGCCAAACAGCGTGCTCTCCAACAGGTTTTCCGGAATTGCGCTGCAATTAACAGCCACAAAATGATTCTTTTTCTGATCACTGATGTTATGAATACTCTGAGCAAAAACCTCTTTTCCCGTTCCTGTGGCTCCGGATATCATGATGGGGACATCCGTTATTCCGGCCAGCTTGGCCTTTTCGATACACTGCTTCATCTCATTGCTTTCCCCGATAATATCCTCAAAGGTATACTGCGTGTTATTGTGCAGCTTCGCGGCGCTCAATGTGCCGCTATCGTGATTTTTTTTATTGATCGTGTCAATTAAATTAAAATACTCCGATATTTCGCGGTACGTGCCCACACTCATTTCAATATTTCCATTTTCATCAAAAACAGGAAAAGAGTTGAAAAGCACGGTGCACTCCTTGCCATTCTGGGTTTTATAGTAAGAGAAAGTATCTTTATAGCAGCGGCCGTCTTTCAGGGTATTCAGGAGCAAAGAGCGGTTTTCATCACTCCGGCTGATGGTTTTATCCGGGTCATTCGGCTCATAGATTTCATTTGGACTTTTGCCGATGGCATCCTCTCTTTTCATTTCCTCAATGCGCTCACAGCCCTTTGAATAAGCAATAATTTTTTTGTTTTTATCGACCACCAGCACGCAGAAATCCTCAATTTTTTCAAGGCATTCTGCCGGCATTAGTTTTTTATCTGTTTTCCCATTTTTCATAAAGCACCTCTTGATTTTTGGTGATGGTATTTTAACCTAAAATACCGGTATGGCAAAACAACAGCCTTTTTCGTTAAGAATTACTGCTTTACCTATATGTTTTCCCTATATTCAACCGGAATATAGGGCCTGAGCAGAGCATCCTGTTCCTTTGTAATCTCCGGCGCCTCATAAGACGCGATGCGGCGGTCCACCTCCTCCCGGCAAAGCGCATCAATACTTGGTGCTCCCCTGTTCATCCACTGGTTGGGGTCTTCCTTATTCAAAAATTCAGGAAGGTAGAACTCTTCCCGGTACATCTTTGGCGTTCTGCCCTTTAAAAAAGTGCCCCGTGCTCCGGTTTCTTCAATCTCCTTAATGCAAAAACGGCTTTCGTCGCAGTTAATCCCCTTTATCAGGCGGTCACACATGGCGGTTATCTCCTCATCGATGATATACTTCTCAAAGCTGATGACATTGAAGGAGCCCATAATACCGCAGGCGTGCGCAATCAGGTCGGCGCCGCAGTCCAGGGTTGCAAAGGTGAGCATTTGGGATTCAATGCCGGCCTGAATATCGAAATCCTTTGCGTCGCTCAGTGCGCCGCCTGTCCGGAAGGGCATGTGGTAAAGGTCTGCCAGGCCCGCTGTCGCGTAACAGATCAGCGCAGATTCGGGCGCTCCAATGCTCAGCTGCAGGGTTCTCAGATTTGTGCCTGCCGAGGTGTTGCCATAGACGACTGGCAGCCCTGGCCGGCAAAGCTGTGTCAGGACAATCCCCGCCAGCGTTTCGGCATTGGTCATGGCCATCATTCCCGCGATTGACGGAGGTGCTGTCAGGAGCGCCATTCCGCATGGGCTGATCCAAAGTGGCTGGTTTTCGTCGCAATGTGCCAAAATGCGCTCGATCGGGTCATGGTCATAGCATAACGGGGACAGGGTGTTCACGCCGTAGGAGATCACATATTTTTCATCATCCTCCACACCCTCAAAGCGCTTGACCAGCCGGATTCCCTCGGCAAAGACTTCCCGCACGCTCTCTTTCCCGGAAAGTGCAAAGGTTCTGGGCATAAGGGCCACAGGTGCTGTGTGGCTGTACTTTAAAGCCATCGCAATATTTGAAAAGATCTTCTGCGCCCTGCTAAAATGCGCTGTTTCTAAAAAACCATTGACATCGTTGCTGTTGACCACCCTGCTCGTCTCACCCAGTTTAAACTGTCTGATAATATCACCGTTTGTCATCTTGCGGATGCGGCCGTTTTCGGATAAATAGATGGCTCCGTCAGCTGGACGCATAATCCTGGAGCCATGCCCCACCTCGTAGCTTCCCTTTAACGAAAACCGTGTAAAGCTCTCTGGTACTGTTTCTAATGCGTTTTGTACCATTTTTTCGTCCAGATAGACTGTATCATTCTCAACCGATGCACCGTTTCTTTTAAAAATATCCAGCGCTTCCGGATGCTCAAATTTGATTCCAGTATGTTTTAAGATATGCAGACTTTTTTCATGTATGGTCTCAATTTCTTCCTTCTTAATATACTTTTCATAGGCTTTCATCTGACTAGATCCCTTCTCGGTAAATTTTCGGGATAAACGCGTCCAATAGCTTGCACTGGTCTTTTGTTCGCTTTGGCGCCTCATAGGCTTCCAGACGTTTCTTCACCTCTGCCCCTGCCCTTTCCTTAATGCTGACGCGCCCTTCGTTCTGCCACTGGTTGGGGTCCTCTTTGTTAAATAAAGCTGCCCTGTAAAATTCCTCTCGATACATTTTAGGCGTTTTTCCCTTCAGAAAGGTCCCTCTTGGGCCAACCCGCCTGATGGCATCAAAGCATAATTTTTCCTCGGAGCAGTCAATACCGCTCCGTTCGCGCTCAAGCATGCCGATAATTTCCTCATCCATGATGAACTTTTCAAGGCTCAGCACATTAAAGGTGCCCATTGTTCCCAGCGTATGGTAAATTACATCGGGCCGGATATCCACGGTTGCCTTTAACAGCATCATGCTTTCCGCACCAGCCTGCCCGTCTAAATCCTTGGCGTCCGACAGCGAGCCGCCTGTTCTGAATGGCAGGCCGTAGTAATCTGCCAGAGCGGCGGTTCCGTAGGCAATCAAGGCTGTCTCGGGTGTACCGATTGTCAGCTGAAGTGTCTTCAAATCGGAGGAGCCCGACGTATTGCCATAGACAAAGCCGATTCCGGGCCGTATCAGCTGGATGAGCACCAGCCCGGCCAGTATTTCCGCATTGTTCATTGAAAGAATACCTGCCACCGAGGGCGGCCCGGTCAACACCGGCATTGCGCAGGGTGATAAAATCAAAGGCTGATTTTCATCACAGGCGGCAAAGATTTTTTCGATCGGCGCGCTGTCATAGGTTAAGGGTGACAGCACGTTTAAGCTTCGGTAGCATACGTACCGGTCCCTGATGCCCTCAAATTCCTTGATCAGCTGTATGCCCTTACGCGTCAAATTGTAGACGAGCTCCGGCTCCAGCCCTAATGTCATTTCATTGGCGTTTATATGGCTTTTTCCCGAATATTTTAAATCCATGGCATAGACGCCGAACACCTTTTCTTCCGCCGTGAATTTATGGGTGTCCGGAAACTGGTTCAGCACGGCGGAGTCGATAAACGGGCTCATGACGCCCATTTTAAACTGATTGAGATTGTCCTCGTTTGTCGTCTTGCGGATTTTGTCCCCATCCTGAATATAGATATTGGAGGCCAGCGCAATTTTCATCATACTGCCCCCGCCGATATCCCTATCCTTATAGGAGTTGGAATAAATCGTAAATTTCTGAGGCGCTGTTTTCAGCGCCGCGTCTAGCATTTTTTCATTAATAAAGACCGTATTGCCCTCTACTTTTGCACCGTGTTTTTTAAAGACCTCCAGCGCGCGTGTATTTTCAAAATTGACACCAATCTCCGACAAAATTCTCAATGTGTTTTCATGAATTTTTTTAACTGATTCTTTTGAAATATACTTTTCATAAGCTTTCACGATTAACCTCTTTTCCGTTTTTACACGGCTTCCTCCGCATTCTTTTTATCCGCAATTTTGCCTTCTTTTTGTATCACCGCCAGCTTTGCAATGGTTTCTTTGTTCCGTCTATGGAAAATAATGGAGATAATGCACGCAAATACGGCCCCGGCCGCTGCTGCTATAAAAATAAAGCGGTACGCCAGCTCCGGCGGGTAGGTGTCCAGCCAGCTGCCGATAATAATCGGCATAAAGCTGTCCGGTAAAAAGCCAATGGTAGAGATAATCCCGATCACTGTGCCGGACATGTACATTGGAATATCCGCCTCCGGCAGGGTTGCAAAATAGATTCCTCTGGCAGCCCCCAGGATAATATAGCCCAGCGCGGTGCCAATGAATACCAGGATAACCAGTGAGTCCTGCTGCGGAATAATCGCGATAAAGATATTAATAACCGCCAGCAGTGCGGTGACGATAATCAGCAGCTTTGAAATCCCGGTTTTGTTGCTGACATTCCCCGAGATCAAAGCGCCGATGGGCTGCATATAATCCCTGAACATGCCCAGGATCGCTCCCAGAGTTATGGAAAGGCCAAACATCTGCGTGCCGTATGGCGTCATATAGGGTGTTGTCGTACAGGAAATAAATGCGCCAAAAACGATGAAGGACATCAGCCACACGTTTGGATTTTTGAGGCAGGTTAACAGGATCTTCCCAATGCCGAGGCTTTTATCCCTGTTCGGTTCATCCCTTTCAAAGAAAATCCAAATGAGAATCCCGATCAGGATACAGGCCCCGCCAAAGATAAAAATAACGACCTGCATGCCCGTAACAATATTGGAAAACTGGCTGAAAATAAAAATGGCAATGGTTCCCAGAACAGCCGCCAAAATACTTCTTGTCCCTTCGACATCCCCCTGGGCCTTTCCTTCCTCTCCCGGTCTGGCAAAAATCCGGATCGCCTTAATTAAAGCGGACCAGAAGGTTAAGGTTGTCGTAACGCCCAGGATGGCGAAAAGCACGACCGCGACCCGGTAATCCGGTATCGTACCAAATGCCACGCACAAAAGCCCTGAGGCCACATAGGAAAAGGCCAGCAGTTTTCTCGCCGAAAACTTGTCCGCTACCAGTCCCCCTAAAAAATAGGTGGCGATTGTCATGGTCGTATAGGCGCTTGTCATAATTCCAAGCTCCACATTGGTCACATTAAAGGCCTGAATCAGAGCATCGTAAAAGCTTGCTTTCATATAGGGCACATAATAAATAATGCTGGCACCGCACAGACAGATAAATTGAATTGCTCGTTTAAAATCAAATTTTTTCATTTTTTCCCCCTTGGATCATTATAAAAATACATATTTACCGCGAGCTTACAGCCTCTTTAATGTTTGGTTGCCCTCCTCTCGCATAGATTGGCTTGAAATTAATATTTGCAAATTTTATGCCAAAAATATTTTTTGTTTTTTTACGAAAATTTATATGAAAGCCTTTTTAAATATCTTTTATTCTTTTATAGATAAAATAAATATATCTTTATCATTTTTTATTGTCTTTTTTACATAAAAAATTGCGCGCAATTTTTTGTTTGTTGGATCTTAAAACCTTTACAGGCTAAGTTGTTCTTTTGAAAAACGCAATATTTTTTTGCGCTTTTGCTTTCATTTCGATATTTTTTTGTAAATTAATTGTTTTTATCGAATAAAAAAAGACATCCTTCCTGTAAAAACAAGAAAAATGTCTTTTAAAATCAAAAACGACCTGATCCCTCAGGCCGTTTTTCCCACTATTTTATTTCAATCAATTCATAGGTTCTGGTTCCAAGTCCAATTTTTTCCGCGTGCTCAAGGCATACCCGCCAGTCGGTTTCGGGATGGGTGCAGGTAAAACGGTCGTGGTCCTCGGGATCGTGGACATGATTTTTATGGATCTGGTCAGCCAGATAGCTGCCGGGAATAATGGGCGCCTGATTACAGGCATCGGCGCACGCCATGTCGAGTGCTACCGGATCGTAAGAGGCAAACATGCCAACATCCTGTATGATGGGCAGATCATTTTCGGCGTGACAGTCGCAAAATGGCGAAACATCCATGACCAGGCTGATATGAAAATTCGGCCGGCCCTTTACAACCGCCAGGCTGTATTCGGCCATTTTTTTATTGAGCACATCGAAGCTTTCATCGTTGGGCGTAGTGATGGCATCAAAGGGGCATATCCCGATACAGCGTCCGCAGCCCACACATTTTTCGTGATCAATCACGGCTTTTTCTGGATAAGAGATAGCGTCCATGGCGCAGATATCCTTACAGACCTTACAGTCACGACATTTCTTTTCGATGACATGGGGCTTACCGGCATTGTGCATTTCCATTTTTCCGCGTCTGGAGCCGCAGCCCATCCCAATGTTTTTAAGGGCGCCGCCAAATCCGGTATTTTCGTGCCCTTTAAAATGGCTCAACGTAATAAAAATGTCCGCGTCCATGATGGCCCGTCCGATTTTGGCCTCCTTGATATACGCGCCATTAACCGGTACCTCCACTTCGTCCGTTCCCTTAAGGCCATCGGCGATGATCAGCTGGCATCCTGTTGTAAAGGGATTATAGCCGTTTTCGTATGCTGCGTCGAGATGCTCCAGGGCGTCCTTCCGGCGGCCCACATACAGGGTATTGCAGTCTGTCAAAAAGGGCTTGCCCCCTTCCTCCCTGATCAAATCCACAACGACCTTTGAAAAGTTTGGACGGAGATAGGCAATGTTTCCAGGTTCCCCGAAATGAATTTTAATGGCTGTAAATTTATTTTCAAAATCAATGTCAGTCATCCCTGCCGCCACAATCAGCTTTCTGAGCTTTTGCAGCAGATTCATTTTAGGATTCGCTCTGAAATTTGTAAAATAGACCTTTGCTTTTTCGTTCATATTGATTTAACGCCTCCTTGAATTGTTCCAGATTATTTTACCACAAACCCGTTGTTTTAGATACCTGTTTTCGCCGCCTGTCAAAGCAAATGCTTTTTATTCGTTTCCCTCAAACTGGCTGTTGTAAAGTCTTGTATAAAAGCCGCCCTGGGCCAAAAGCGACGTGTGGGTGCCCTGCTCCACGATCCGCCCCTGGTCCATAACCAGAATGATATCCGCCTCGCGGATGGTGGACAGCCGGTGGGCGACCACAAAGCTGGTTCTGCCCTTCATCATCGCATTAAAGGCGTTTTGGATACGGACCTCGGTCCGCGTGTCAATGCTGCTGGTCGCCTCGTCAAGGATCAGCATCGGAGGCCTGGTGAGCATCACCCTGGCGATACACAAAAGCTGCCGCTGCCCCTGGGAGAGGTTGTCCCCCCCTTCGGTGACCTGCGTATCATAGCCCTTTTCGAGCTGCCTGATAAAGCTGTCCGCATAGGCCTTTCGGGCGGCCTCAAGGATCTCATCATCACTGGCGTCTGGCCGGCCATAGGCGATGTTTTCCCGAATCGTTCCAGAAAACAGCCAGGTATCCTGAAGCACCATGCCGTACTGCCCCCTGAGGCTGCTGCGGGTCACGTCTTTTATCGGGTGCTCATCCACCGCAATGCAGCCCCGGTTTACATCGTAGAAGCGCATGAGCAGGTTGATGATCGTGGTTTTTCCGCAGCCCGTCGGCCCTACCAGCGCAATGCGCTGCCCAGGCTTGGCATTAAGGTTCAAATCCTTAATCAGACGTGTATCCGGCTGGTATGAAAAATCCACATGCGCTGCGCACACCGCACCTTCTGCCGGCGGCAGCGCCGGAAGCGCCGCGTCGCTGGGCTCTGGCGGCTCGTCCAGCAGAGCAAAGACCCTCCTGGCTGAGGCGAAGGCTGTCTGGATTTCTGTCAGCACGCCAGTCACCTCATTAAAGGGCTTGGTATATTGGTTGGCATAGGCCAGAAAGCTTGAGAGCTGCCCCACACTCAGGCCCCCGCGTATAACTGAAAGCGCCCCGGTTATGCCCACAGCAGCATAAACCATGGCGTTGACAAAACGTGTGGAGGGATTGGTCAGCGAAGAATAAAACTGCGCACGGACACCGCAGCGGTACAAACGCTGGTTAATGGCCTCAAACTGCTGTTCGGCAGCTGCCTCATGGCTGAAAGCTGTGACCACCTTCTGATTGCCGACCATTTCTTCCACAAAGCCGCTTAGATCGCCCCGCACAACGGATTGCTCCCTGAATTTGTTATAGGAAAGCCGGGCGATGATCCCTGCCACAAAGATGGATAAAGGCGTGACCAATACCACCACAGCTGTAATGCGCAGATTGATCGACAGCATAAAGCCCAGCGTCCCCAGAATCGTCACTACGCCGGTAAAAAGCTGTGTCAGGCCCTGGAGCAGGCCGTTTGAGATCAGCTCGATATCATTGACAAAACGGCTCATCAGATCGCCGTGCGAATGACTGTCGATGTATTTAAGCGGGACGGTGTTAAATTTTTCAAAGGCATCCTTCCGGATATCCTGGATTGTCTTGTAGGTGATCTGATTGGTGCACAGGCTCATCAGGTATTGAAAAATGACTGTGACACCGATATTGATCCCCAGGATTGTTATATAGCGCATAACCCCCGAAAAATCCACCTGTCCTGGTCCAACGATATAATCGACCCCATGGCCGATTAAAACCGGCATCCACAAAGACAGCGCAATGCTGATCACCGCGCAGACAAGACCGAGAAAAAGAAAGACGCCATAGGGCTTTGCGTAGGCCCACAGTCTTGGAATGACCGGTATTCTGTTTTTTTCTTTCATTGGTTTACCTCCTGGCTGCTCAGCTGTGACAGACAGATTTCATGGTAAATGTCACAGGTCTCGAAAAGCACCTCGTGGGAACCGAAGCCCGCCATTTTTCCCTGGTCCAGCACAATGATCCGGTCCGCGTTTTTTACGGTTGTCACCCGCTGTGACACCATCAGTACGGTCATCTCTCCGGTTTTCTGTCGGAGGGCCTTTCTAAGCGCCGCATCTGTGGCAAAATCAAGGGCACTGGCGCTGTCATCCAAAATCAGAATCTCGGGCTGTCTGACCAGCGCCCGGGCGATGGTCAGGCGCTGCTTCTGTCCCCCGGAGAGGTTCTTGCCGCCCTGGTATATTTCAGAATCCAGACCCTTTGGCATTTTTTTGATAATCTCGGCAGCCTGAGCAATCTCCAGCGCCTGTTCGATTTCTTCATCATTCGCCCGGGGATTTCCCCATTTCATATTTTCACGAATCGTCCCGGTAAAGAGAACCGCCTTTTGAGGCACAATGCTGATTTGAGACCGGAGCTGCCCCAAAGGGTATTCCCGCACATCAAGTCCCGCCACATCAACGCGACCCACAGTCGCGTCATAAAAGCGGGGAATCAGATTGACCAGCGTGGTTTTACCGGCTCCTGTCCCGCCGATAATCCCAATGGTCTCGCCCTTATTGATGGAAAAGCTCAGATTTTTCAGGGCATACTCGTTATTCTGATTATAGGAGAAGGAGACATCCTGAAAGCGGATCGCCTCACCGATATCGGCGGACATCGGATCCGTGAGTGCAGCCCCCGGCGTAACGGAGGGTTTGGTGTCAAAAACGGCGTTGATCCTGGCCGCGCTGGCCGCCGCCTTGGTAAAGATCACCACCAGGTTGGCCGCGACAATCAACGCCAGTAAAATCTGGGTCATATAATTGACAAAGGCGATCACCTCGCCCTGGCTCAGATCGCCGGCGTTGACCCGGACACCGCCGAACCACAGGATAAAAAGAATGGCGATGTTGACAATCGCGTAGGTGAGCGGATTGAGCAGAGAGGAAATGCGCCCGGCCTTCAGCGATGCCTTCATCAGATTTTCATTGGCCCACGCAAAGCGGGCGGTTTCGCTGTCCTGCCGGGAAAAGGCCCGGATGACCCGCACCCCGTCCAGGTTCTCACGGGTAATGAGCGAGATACCGTCAAGTCTAGCCTGTATTTTTTTATAGACCGGCACGGCGCGGCTCATGACAAAATAGATGGTCAGCGCGATGAGCGGCGCCGCCACCAAAAAAATAACCGACAGCTTTAAATCAATGGTCATGGCCATGATGGTCGCGCCGATAATTAGAAAGGGAACCCGCAGCAAAAGCCGGATGGTCATGGCGACCGCTACCTGCAGCTGGTCAATGTCATTGGTAATCCGGGTAATGAGGGATGGCGTGCCAATTTTGTCAAGCTCGGCATAGGAAAGCCGGTTAATGTGCGCAAAAAAATCACGGCGCATCAAAGTACCGGTTCCCTGGGAGGCCCTGGCGGCAAAATACTGGGCGGTCAGGGCAAAGCACAGCCCCAATGCGCCCAGCGCTACCATCAGGCCGCCCATCCGGTAAACATACTGAGTGTCGCCGTTTTTTATTCCCACGTCAATAATACTGGCCATTACCAGCGGGACAATCAGCTCAAAAACCGCTTCGGTCAGCTTGAAAAATGGACCGAGGATCATTTCTTTTTTAAAATGCTTAAGATAACGCGCGAGTTCTAACATTTTTGTTCTCCTGTCTTTACGTCTCATTATGGCTATGATATCATAAAAATAACCATATGAATAATATTTAGTTTGTATAGCTTCTATATAAAAAACAGATAGAAAGGTGCGGCCATGGATCTTAAACAGCTGCTTTATTTTAAAACCGTGGTGGAGGAGGGGACAATCTCCGCCGCCGCTAAAAAACTGAACCTTTCCCAGCCTCCGCTCAGCCAGCAGATCAAACAGCTGGAAACTGAGCTCGGCATTAAGCTGATGGAGCGGGGCGCCCGTAAAATCACGCTGAACGCGGCGGGCAGAGCGCTGTATGAAAAGGCCTGCACCCTGCTCACCCTGGCAGACCAGACCATCCAGGAACTCCATGATATTCACGATGGTCTGGAGGGTACGCTTACCCTTGGCACCATCTCCTCGTCCGGCGCCATCATTTTATCTGAGGCTCTGCCGGCCTTTCATGCGCTGCACCCGCATATCCGCTTTGAGCTCCATGAGGGCACTACCTTCCAGGTCATCGACCTTTTAAACGCCGGCGTTATCGAGCTTGGTATTGTCCGCACGCCCTTCCACTCGGAAGGCTTTGAAACGCATTTTATGGAATCTGAGCCCATGGTCGCTGTGGGTAGTCCGGCCTTTTTTGAGGATATTCACTCTGACACGGTCACGCTTCAGGCCCTGGCCCAAAAACCACTCATCTACTACCGCCGATTTGAAACGCTGATTGAGGGGACCTTTGACGCGGCGGGCCTGACCCCCAGGGCCATCTGCAAAAACGATGACGCCCGGACCTCCCTCATGTGGGCCAATGCAGGCATTGGCGTCGCCATTATCCCCAGCTCTGCCAGCCGGATCATCACCTCGGCCAATACCATCTGCAAAAACATTGAGGCAAAAGCGTTAAAGACCCAGATCGCCTTTATCTGGAAAAAGGGTCATACACTGGGCCGCAGTGCCCGTTACTTTTTAGCCTTTTTTTAATATTGTAGCATTCTTTCGTTTTCACCCTTGACAAACCACCATATCTGGTGTATTATAACCTTAGTTAAATATTGAATGATCCTATGTTCAAGGGAAAAAGGTGAAAATCCTTTGCTGTAATCGCAGCTGTAAGGCAAAATGCCCGTTTCAATCCACTGTCCTGCCGGATGGGAAGGGAAACGGAATGATATTGCCGAGCCAGAAGACCTATATAGGAGTTTATTCTTAATTACCTCCGATTTAGAGGGTTTAAGAGCTATCATGTACCGTGTTAGTATTTTTTATCCTTCTTCGCACCCGGAGAAGGATTTTTTATTTCTCCTCCTTCCCGTACATGGTTGGACTTCAATGAACACAGAAACTACATCTCCAACAATTTAATCATCGCTCAATATTTGACACTTGTTTGGGATTAAAATCTGCCATTTTAAACGCCAAAAGGGGTGGTGTGTAACACCCCTTTCCCCAAACAAACTAAACTGTTCCCAATATTTATTAAAATACAGTGTATTATTTATTAATACCGTCCTCCCTTTTTCTAGCTTTAATGCCTGAAAAGATTAATCAATTTCTCAAAAAAAACAAAAATCCCGCTGCGTTTGTCAGCGGGATTTTTGTTTCTGTTTTTTTATAAGAACCTTTTGCGTTTAAAAGCCGCCATACCGGCCAGCATCACAATAAGTATGCCCGCCGACACAAATGCCGCGGCGTTCGGGTCTGTGATGACGCCGGTGGAGGGGTTTGCCAGACCGTAAGGCCTGGCAGGTGACGAACCGTCCGGATTTTCCGGATGAGCCGAATCCACTTCACCCGGGGTTACTTCCGGAGTCTCTGGCGTGGCATCCGGTTTTTTATCGGGATCTTCTGTGTCCTGACGCTCAATGACCAGGCCATCCTCAGAGTTTTTATCCATTTCCACCATTTCGACTGTATCCTTCTGATAATCATCGACACTTACCATCTCAAGGCCGCTGGCCTCAATCCTGTACTTTTCGCCGCTTTTTCCCTTAACCTTCAGGGTGCCGATATCAATACGGCCGGTCGGCAGCTGTCCATTTCTGGTAACCACCAGCGTGGCTTCTCTGCCATCGTTCTCTGTCCGTAGTTTTACACGGGTATCTTCTGTGTTCAAAGCGCTCCCCGCCTCAATGGCTCCGGTAAAAGCCGCATCTCCGCCAGTTATCTTTAACGCAAGGGAAAAGCCTTTAATGGCTTTATCCCCAAAATTCGTCAGAGAAAGATTCACTTCATTGGCATTTTCTCCCTTTGTGACCAGCAGCTCAGGGCTGTTGTCCGCTGCCATGACCGGCATTGAAAAAAGGATTATCATAAGGGCTGCCAGGCAGCTTAACCCTAATTTTCTCAGTTTTTTATTTTTCTTCATTCCTGCTCTCCTATTTCTCTGGTATCTGTCCATCGGTCAGCCTGATACTCGGCAGGCTGTCGGGTAATGCCACAGCAAAGGTGTCGCTTGTCAGCCGCTGGCCTTCGTTGGTTTCCATATTGTTGACGCGGTACAGCTCAACCCTGACGGTTTTGGGGAGCTTTTTCATATCCAGCTGGTCCTTGTCAATCCAGTAAATCCAGTTACCCTGGCTGATTTCGCCGACATTGCCGTTTCCCGGTATGTTTGCCATAAAGATACTTGCGGCTTTATTATTTTTGCCGACAACGTTGTTGCCGTCCTGATCCTTCAGCAGTATGGCGTTAAAGCCCGGATGACCGCGGTAGCTGCCGGTAAAGATGAGCGAGCCTGCTTTGATGGCGGGCTGAGCCGGATCATAGACGAAATCCGCCTCCAACAGTCCTATGCCACTCTGTTCAAGCTCTACGTTATCTCCCGGCGGTCCGATAATGTCAAATTCTGCCGCGCTTATGCCAGACGCGCCATTTGCGATGATACGCATATATTCTGCGCGGTAGGTAATCAGCTGATTCGCACCTTCCTGGTCTTTTTCGTTAAAGTAAACCTTCGCTTCGCGGTTTTCAGCCGTTAGCACGAAGCTCCCCTTCGCGGCATCCTGCCAGTTGGAGCCATCCTCGCTTACCTGGATGGTGTAGCCTTTAATGGTATTTTCCACAAGGGCTCCGTCCTCGACAGCCGCTGTGTATTTAAACCCGACAACGGGCATATTTTCATGCAGATTAATGGTAATCTGTGCATTGCCGGTGCCTTTTACTCCCTGATAAAGGTTGCTGTAATCATCGTCATAAAGACTGGCCAGGGCCGGATGGTTTAAGCCTGAGCCTGTACAGTCCTCAATGTAAGTATCCCCTTCCGAGGTCATATCTGTATCCATGGTCCATTTTGTTTTGGCAATGCTGCCATCGTGCTGGATTTTGATCGGTTCCAAGGCCAGGGCCTCGGTTTTGTTCAGGTAATTGTCATAGGCGACCACCTCATATCTCAGCACGCGGTTGTTCACGGAGGATACCACATCTGTGTAGGTAGTGTCGGTTGTAAAGCCAACCGCCTCACCGTTTCGGATAATTTCATAGCCTAAAATCGTTTCGGGATTTTTGTTTACGCCTAAATTAAAGGTAACCTGTTTTGGATCCTTTCCATTTTCCACGCTATGGTTCAGCGTGGCTTCGACCTTGGTATTCTTGTCCATTGCCGGCGCTTTTTCAATGCGTTTATGTCTTGCGTTATCGTTCAGATAGTAGATGGCCCGCTCCTCTTTGGGGTATTTGCTCACATAGGCGATGGTTTCATCGTTTGGCGTCAAGCCCCATTTTTCAAAGTAGGCGGTCAAATCCTTCTGCGCTGTATCGCTCGCCATCCGGATTAACAGGTTATCCTTGTCTGTCTTTACCGTGTTTCTCCGGTAATTCTGGTACATGCGGCCATAGAAGCTGTTGGAATCATCGAGATTGTTATAGGTATCGTCGTAAGCCAGATGCAGCTGCCAGAACATGCCAAGCTGTGTGAAGACATTGCTCGCGTAGCCCTTTGTACCGGATGTAACCTTTTGATATATCGCGGGATAGTCCGCACGTGCGGCTTCTTTTTCATCAAAGGTTTTAACCAGCTGAGACAGAATATTATTGGAGGTCTCGCCGTATACCATATCTCCCTCATCGGTCACATGCCCGATTTCATGGGCGATGCCCCAGCCATAAAGCTTTCCGCCGCTCATGGTTCCGTCGGCCTGTTTTGTATGCGGCTCCCCGTGGGTCATGCCGCCGACAGAGCCATACTCAATACCGATATGCTGGCCGGTCGCGTACATAAAAGCACCGGTAAACATGCGGGTATAACGAATGTTAATTCTGGAACCAGGCCATTTGTCCTTTGCGTCTTTCGCGTCTCGGGACAGCCCCTTGGACTGATAAGTGATGTCCATCAGCTGCTCCATGGCCAGGCTGTTCTGATAGAGCTGCTCAATCTGTTCGCTTTCGGAACCGGATAGGGCCTCCAGCACAGCTGTCGCCGGCACGGACAACAGCATCTGGTCTGTCATAATGTCTGTACTATTATAGACACTGGACTTTTTATCCCATTGGTATTTCGAGTCCTCGCCTGCGTACAGCTCCGGTACCCTGGCAACAAAGTCCTTCAGCTCCTTAACATAGGACTGAATCGCGTCTTTTGCTTCATTTTCATCTGTAACACCCGTCAGATTTAAGCAGGGAACCTTTGTGGCGCCCGCTACTCTCACCTTGATGTCCCTACCGGACGGGCTGGCATTGGGATAACGGATATACAGCGCGCCACCGCGTTCGCTGTCTTCCCCGCCGATCTGGTCGAGGGTAATTTCATTCTTGCCCTTCTTCAGGCTAACGGTTTTGCTCCACCCTGTTTTAACATCCGGGTGATACTGGGTATAAACAAGCTGCGGCAGGACATTTCCCTCTGTCCCCACATAGACATTGATGGTGTCTCCCGCTCTGGCCGCCAGACCCAGAGGCTGGAAGTCATTCAGGGCCATTGCAAAGCCCAGGTTTCCATTTTTGGCGTTTGATACGTTCTGGTCCACCAGAACCGTATCGTCAATATTCGTTTCACTCAAAATAGCTTTTGCCAGCGTCAGTTCAGAAAGAATGGAATCCTTATCCGGATGGAACTCACCGCTGACTGGGTCTGGTGTATTGGCGCGCTCAATGAGCTTATCCACATACGCCATGGTCACGCTGTCTTTCAGTTCCACATGCAGATCGTCCATAAACAGGGCGCTGGTCTCATCTGCCAGACTGTCGTACTCATAAAATTTTATTTCCGAAATCCGGCAGCGCGCGTTGGGTGCGCCGGCCCAGTAAAGCGCCGGATTAATCTGAATTTTAGCAGGCTTGATTTTTTCATTCAGACGGATACGGTAATATTCCTTGCCATTCGTGCTTTTCTTGGACTGAACCGCAAAGTCATTGCCAATATTCAGATTATAGACCTGTCCGTTTTCATCCCACCAGCGGATTTTCATATAAGCGTTGTATGTACTCGGTTCGCCCTCGCCGCGCACCAGCACAATATCATTCATCTCATAGGTCTGGTCAAATTCGACGACAGGCGCCTGAAGCGTGCCCGACCAGCCGCCGGCATTCCAGCCACCATAGTTCCAGTATGAGGTGTAATCATTATCCACAATATCAAATTTATCGAAAGCCTTTTCGTAATCACTCTCTTTTAAATAAGGATAGGTGACGTCCTTAATATGGGCAGTCGGCTGATTTACCTCCCCGGCCCGGTTGATCAGTTTATAGTTTGAGGTAACCGGCGGTTCAATGGATTCGGTGGCGCAGGTATATACCGGTGATTTCGCGCCCTCGCCGATGGCGTTATAACCGGTCAGGTAAACCTCATATTCCGACTGGTCCTTAAGATTCTCAATCACGTAGCTGGTGCCGCTTAAATCCCCGGCCTTTGTGTATTCCCCTTGTCCTTTTTCACGGTAATAGACATTGTAGCCCGTAGAATTCTTCTGTTTTTCCCAGTTGACCGTGATTTGGCGGTACCCGCCCTTCAGGGTTATACCCTCTGGTCTTTCAGGCACTGAGGTTGGCATAGGCGTTCCGATAACCGGCGCGCTGAAACCACTTTCCCAGTTTCCACTTTCAGAGCGGTTAACCGACTGGACCGAAATAGTATATGCCACAAAATTGATTAAATCGCTGACAGTCAGAGAGGTTCCGTCCACCGGAGTCAATGTGGTTTCATTTTTACCGGTTTTGGGGTTTATGAAGCTCATCTTCACTTCATAGCCGGTCACATTGGCCTGCGCCTCCCAGCTGACCGTCAGGCTTTCATTGCCAGAAGCCACCCTGACATTTGTGGGTATGCTCGTGACCTGCTCGACAATTTTATCTTTGGTATTATTTAAAAACTCGACCTTTGAAATTTCCACCAGATTGCTGCTCGCCCTGTTGGTCTCTGTCACAAAGATGGTAACCTTTTTGATGGCGACCTGTTTATTCAGGTTAATGACAATGGTCGATGGGGAAGCTTCATCCGTTAAAAAGAGATAATCCACCTTGTCCTGGAGGTCAAAATCATAAAGCGCTTCCGTCCCCTGGTCGTCGATAATTTCAATCCTGCCCTTTTTCGGGGCGTTTTCAAGGCCAAGCTCGCTGGGAGCAATCCGCAGCTCTGTCGCCACAACTGGTTCCTGCATGACAAGTGGAATCTCCAGCGGTTCATCCTCAGAAATCACACCTTCATTTTCTTTGGCAAACTGGACTGAAGCCGCCTGGTCGGAAGCTGTGCTGAAAAGCTGGGCAATATCGCCGCTTTTTACTGTGACAGGGTTTGCTTCGTTTTTTTCAACCACCACATTTCCCGGATCTACAATCGGAGACGTATCGCTGATTTGTACCTTCTCAGGATCATAGGCCGCGCCCATATTTTCCTGCAGGTAGACCAGATCGACAATATCGACACTTCCGTCTCCGTTCAAATCATAATCTTTTTCGGAAGAGCCCAGCTTTCCCAACACAGCATCGTAGTCGGCATCGTCGATGGTACCGTTTTGGTCTACATCTCCGGTTAAAATAGCGCCGCCCATAAATTCGACGCGCTTAGAACTCCCCTGAAGACTTACCTGAGCCTGGGCTGATACCATACCCTTATCCGAAAAGGTTAACGAATAATCACCAACGGGCAGATGATAAAAATTGACATTGGCAAAATAAACCCTCGCGTCCGGATTCTGCGCATCATAAAAAACATTGCTGCTGTCCCCGTTGTCGGCAGCCTTGTCAAAAAGCAATGTCTTATATTGAATATTTCGGCCGCCAAAATCAGTCGAGGTTTTTTCATTCACAATATCTTTCAGCGAAATTTCCTTTGCCGTGCCATCTTCGGATGTCAGCGTCAGGACTGCGGTCTCAAGCAGCTTTGTTCTTGGCTGGGCAAAGTGTATTTCCACCTCTATATTCCCCACAAGCTCTGCAGGCCCGCCAGCGCGGATCGCAGTATCCTCTTCGCTTTCCGCCAGAGGCTCCAAAACTTCAGCATCCGCAGAAAAAGCAGACCCTGCGTCCTCTTCCGGCCCGTCTTCTTCCCGATTTTCTGTCACGATATCATTCTCAGTTATTTCAGCCGGGGCTTCCTGTGTGGCTTCCTCTGCGAGAATGGATACCGGAAAGCTCGCAAACAGCATCACAACTGACATAAAACAAGCTAACCATTTTTTCATGTTCTTTTTCCTTTCATTTTCTAAATAAATGATCTTTCATCAAACACTGTTTTTTTAAATAAAAAATGGCTGCAAAAAGGCGCAGCCATTCAAGAGCCATCTGTAATGATGGATTTCCATAGCAGCTGGCTGCCGTTACCGCTTAGCGGTTTTAGGCCCTTTAGTTTTGCGTCTCTGCCTTTCAGCAGATTTGCCCTTTTTATGTATTAAAAACATTATTAAATTAAAATCAGTATAGACTATAACTCATTATATCAGGCGCGATTCTCCACGTCAAGATTCTTTGATTATTTTGCATAAATAAGAAAAAGACCAGCGCGGGAAGCGGCACTGGTCTTATGGTCTTAGCAAAGCCTGAGGCTTATTCGTCCTCAGGAAGGGTGTTTAAGTCATTAAAATCCATATAATTTCCGGTAACGATAAAATACACAGTCTCAAAAATATTGGTGGCATGATCGCCAATTCTTTCCAAATGGCTTCCGATAAAGGAAAAGCTCATGGCCTGAAGCGCCATTTCCGGATTTTTGTTAATCTCTGCAATACAATCGCTGTGCAGCGTATTGTTCAGACGGTCGATCTCATCCTCATAACGGATCACATCGTCCATTCTGCTGATATCCTCATCAATATAAGCCTGGATACACATTTTCAGCTGATCTTCGACCATTTTTGCCATCTGTGGAATATTATCGAGCTTTTTATAGTATTCTTCCTTGCGCAGGCAGATCACCTTCTGGCAGATATTTACCGCCAGATCAGCGATTCTTTCAAGGTTTGTAATAATTTTATAGGTGGAGGAAAGCCTTCTTAAATCTCCGGCGACCGGCTGCTGTCTTGCGATCACCTCGCTGACAATCTGCTGGAGCTGGATTTCCTTTAAATCCACAATATCATCCCGGCTGATCACGCTTCTGGCCAGCTTGACATTCTGTTCTTCCAGCGCTGTAATCGAGTCCGACAGCATTCGTTCTGCCTGGGAAGACATTAATAGAATTTCATTTTTTATGGTTTTTAATTCTTCATTGTAAACTTCTCTCATGGTTTGCTCCTTTATCAACCGAATCGTCCGGTAATATAATCTTCAGTCCGTTTATCTTCCGGATTCATGAAAATGGTATTCGTTTCATTATATTCAATAATTTCTCCCATCAGAAAGAACGCCGTTCTGTCCGAAATTCTGGCGGCCTGCTGCATGGAGTGTGTGACGATGATGATGGTATATTCCTTTTTAAGCTCCTCCATCAGGTCTTCAATCTTTGAAGTCGCGATCGGGTCCAGGGCCGAGGTAGGCTCATCCATCAAAATAACCTCCGGCTGCATGGCAATGGTCCGGGCGATACACAGACGCTGCTGCTGTCCGCCGGAAAGGCCCAAGGCAGACTTGTTAAGCCGGTCGCTCACCTCGTCCCACAGAGCCGCGGCCACCAGACTGTCGTGTACAATTTTATCAAGTTTTTTCTTATCTTTCAAGCCCTGGCATTTCGGGCCATAGGCAATATTATCATAGATACTCATCGGAAACGGGTTGGGCTTTTGAAAAACCATGCCCACCTTTGTTCTGAGCTGAATGACATCGGTGTTCTTTTCATAGATATTTTTGCCGTCAAAATTCAGCGTCCCCTCAATACGAACCGAATCGATAAGGTCGTTCATGCGGTTCAGGCAGCGCAAAAACGTGGATTTGCCACAGCCCGACGGACCAATAAAAGCGGTTACTTCATTTTCATAAATATCAATATTGATTTTTTTCAAGGCCTGAAAATCACCATAGTACAAATCCAGATCCTTCACATCAAATTTTTTCTTCTTATCCATTTTAACCTCGTCTATTTTTTATGGGCAACATCCAGCTTGTCCGCTGCCAGTCTTGATAAAATATTCAATACAATGACAATCAACACAATGATAATACCAATGGCGCAGGCCAGTTCGATATTTCCTTCTTCTTTCGCCACATAGTAGGCCTGAACCGTCAATGTGCTTCCCGGTGAAAACAGGGTTCCCGGAATCTGTGCAACCGTGCCGGCGGTAAGCAGCAGCGCTGCAGATTCGCCGATCACACGGCCAATACTCAGGAGCACCGCGGTGACAATGCCGGGAACTGCGGATGGCAGCACCACCCTGAACACCGTCTGCAGCTTGGTCGCTCCCAGAGCCAGCGAGCCCTCGCGGTAGCTGACCGGAACAGTTTTAAGCGCTTCCTCTGTGCTTCGTATGATTACAGGAAGCAGAATGATTGCCACCGTTAAGCTCCCCGACAGTAAGGATATCTGAAATTTCAGGGCGACCACGAAAAACGCCATGCCGAAGAGGCCGAAAATAATGGATGGAATCCCCGACAGGCATTCGGTCGCAAACCGAATCGCATTGACCAGCCGTCCGGGCTTGGCGTATTCGGTCATGTAAATGGCCGCCAAAATACCAATCGGCAGCGCAATGATCAACGACAGAAACACCATGTACAATGTCGTGATAATATTGCTGAAAATACCGCCCCCCGGATTGACCACCTTCAGCTTGACCGTACTGCCGCCATCATCAACCAGCTGGGCGATTTCCTGAAGCGACAGCTCCTCCACATCGGTGCCGTCCACACTTTCAAGCACATAGTCGGTCTTAACCGATGTGCCCTTTCCGGTGGTGTCCTTCGTGGTATTGAGGCTTGAGTCTTTTTCAATATAACTGAAAATCACCTGCTTATGCTGGTCGTTTCGCTTTGAATAATCAACCTTCATAATGGCGGCTCCCAGAGACTCGATATAGAGCGGCTCGCCGTCCGGTGTTTCATATTTTTTATAGTAATCCGATTTTGCCAAAAGATCCGCCTTATTAATCGAGAGCGGCACTTCTTTCTTTTCCGCTATCTGGTAGCCCACCTTATCGTTAAAATCGCGGGTGATAAAGTTCCAGTCCACCATACCGATTCCCTTGACAAAGATAAAACCAATAATAAAGAGCAAAATACCCAGTGTAATGGCTGTGGCCGCGTAGATAATTCCTTTTACGCAATTGTCTTTTACTTTTCTGCTCATGGTCCTCAGCCTCCAATTTTCGATTCGACAAATTTATTCACAATAAAATTGATGATCATAATAAATACAAACAGAACCACACCGGTTGAGAACAGAAGCTGCTGATGCACACCGGAGGCGTAGCCCATCTCAAGGGCGATGTTCGTGGTTAACGGCCTTATCTGGTCAAAAATGCTGGTCGGTATGCCCGCAATGGGGTTACCACATACCAGCATAACTGCCATGGTTTCCCCAATGGCCCGCCCGATCCCCAGAATAATGCCTGTGATAATCCCCGATTTAGCCGCCGGGATAATCACCTTGAAGATTGTCTGAATCTTGGACGCGCCAAGGGCCAAAGAACCCTCACGGTACGCTTCGGGAACCGCGGATATGGAGGTTTCGGAGATACTGACCACGGTTGGCAGGATCATGACCGCTAAAACAATGATCGTCGCCAGGAGCGATTCACCCTGAGCCATGGGAGAAACTTTTAACACATAGGGGACAATGATCCCAAGCCCAAAAACACCATACAGCACGGAGGGAATTCCGGCCAGCAGCTCAACCGCGAAACGGACGATTTTTCCAATCCGCGTACCTGCCAGCTCAGAGATAAATACCGCCGTTAACAGCGCGATAGGCACGCCAATGACAATGGCTCCCAAGGTGGCGTAAATTGAACCGACGATCATGTAAAAAACACCATACATATCGGACCCGGGCCGCCATTCTGTGCCGGAAATGAACTTCCAGAAGGAGTATGAGCCGTTCACAAAAGGCTGCAGCCCGTTGACAAATACGTAAATGGTAATGGTAACGACGCTGATGATCGATACAAGGGCGCAAAGTAAAAAAATCTTTTCAACAACTTTCTCGCCTACTTTGGTTTGTTTCTTTTCTTCCAAGTAAATGATCTCACTTTCTTTAAAGAATTTTATTTAAAAAGCAGAATGCTACCTCACGCTGATTCCGCCATTTTTTTCCACAATGGTCTGTCCTTCATCTGTCATGATAAAGTCGAGAAAGGCCCTGGTCTGTGGAGTGATGTTTTTTTCATTATAAAGCGCCAGAAATGGCCGTGACAGACCATAGCTTTTATTTAACACATTGTCCATGGTTGCCTCCACATCATCCACCATCAGGGGCTTAACCGAACGGTCAACAAAGGTGATGGAAACATAGCCGATGGCATTGGGGTTGGCCGCGACCGTAGACTGGACATTTCCGTTGCCCTCCTTAACCGTAGCGCTGGGCTTCAGCTGTTCCGTAAAATCTAAAAGCTCTTCAACCGCTGTCCGCGTTCCGGCGCCGTCCTCTCTCGATACCACCGCGATGGGGCGGTCCGCGCCGCCAACTTCCTTCCAGTTGGTAATCTTCCCGGTATAGATACCTTTAATCTGATCCTTTGTCAGGTTTTCCACAGGATTCTTATCATTGACAATCACCGCAATTCCGTCATAGGCAAATATCAGCTCTGTCAGGCCTTCCTGTTCAGGCGCCTTGAGCTCTCTGGAGGCACAGCCGAAGGAATAGGTTCCATTCGCCGCGTTTTTGATGCCGTCGGATGAGCCTGTCCCACTGTAGGTAAACTTTACCGCTGGATGCAGGGCCCCAAACTCCGCGCCTTCGGCGTCGATAATTTTTTGAACAGAGGTGGAACCACCGCCATTAATTTCTCCCGAAATTTCACTTAAACCGACGGGCGTTTCCTCATTGCCGCAGCCGGAAAGTGCAAAAGCCAGCAGGATTAAAACCATCAATGCCGCCGTCCAAGACAAAGATTTTTTCATTATTCATTCTCCTTCACGATTAACCTAAATTTAACATTATGGTAATCATATCAAAGAAAGCCGCCAGATTCGTGCAAAGAATGTTAAACCAATGTTAAAATCAGGTTAAATCGCACCGTTTATATTCCAGCCAGTCATAACGTGTTTTTTGCCTTAAGACTGCCCCGCTTCGTCTGATCACGCTCTTATTTTTCTCTTCAGGACTCCTTCATTATAGCGAACCCATGTTAAGGGCGTATTACGATCAGGTTAAGGCTCTAAAATGTCACGTTTTCATAAAAGCTTTTTTTGTTTTGACTCCATATTTCCTTTATACCCAAAAAATAAAAAAGCCCATTGGAAAATCCAATGGGCGCAAAGGTTTTTAACCTCTTGCTCTTTTACGTATATTCCGTTTTTCAATGAAGGCTTTGATAATATCCACACAGCTGTCTTCGCCTAAAGCACCGCTGTTCAGGCACAGGTCATAATTATCGGCCTGACCCCATTTTTTGTCTGAATAATAGCTGTAATAATTACTCCGCCTTTTATCAATCTTCTTAACGGTTTCCTCTGACTTTTTCAAATTCAAATCATAAATTTTAGATACCTGATTCACGCGCTCTTCAAAATCACGGTGAATAAAAACATCCACCGTATCCTCGTCATCCCTGAGAACATAGTTGGCACAGCGCCCCACAATCACGCAGGAGCCTTCGGCGGCAAATTTCCGGATAACGTCAGACTGGGCTAAAAACAAACGGTCGGTCATTGGCAGCTCAACCGTTGGTGAAAAATGTCCTGCACCAAAGAATGAGCTGGTCGCAATGGAGTACAACAAAGAATTGGTCGGTGTTTCTTCCAGGTCCTTAACCATTTCCGGATTAATCCCGCTTTCCTTAGCGCCCTCGTCAATAAGCTCCTGATCGTAAAACGGAATATCCAGTGCCTTTGCCAGCTTCTTTCCAATGTTTCTTCCACCGCTGCCAAACTGGCGGGCAATGGTTATAATAATACGTTCACTCATGTTTGCTTCCCCCTTTATTCATTGGTTTCTAACTCTAGTTTACCTGTTTTTACCAATAAATTCAAGTGTTTCATTTCAAACATAACCAAAACCAAAGCAAGTAGAAAAGCCATAGCATCCGCAATCGGACCAGCGTATAAAGCGCCGGTGACACCTGTAAACGCAGGAAGAATAACAAACAACGGCAAAAGGAAAAGAATCTGCCTTGAAAGTGAAATCAAAGTAGCCTTTAGCGGCTTGCCGATGGCCTGGAAAAATATCGAGGTCACCATCTGAAAACCATTCAGAAAACAAACTGCCAGAAACACGCGGAAGGTCCTGAGGGCAAAATCATTGTACAGTGCGTCCTCCTGCCCAAAGATATTAACGATCCCCTGTGTGCAGAATTGAAATAAAACAAAACCGATACAGGCGAACACCGTGGCAATTCCCGCCGACATAAAAAAGGTTTTTTTCACCCGTTCATAATTCTGTGCGCCATAATTATAACCGATGATCGGCTGTGAACCCACGCCGATACCAATAAGAATTGACATCAGTATCTGGTTTACCTTCATAACAATTCCAATGGCCGATAAAGGAATCTCAGCCCCATATGGTGACATTGCGCCATAGTACGCCAACACATTGTTGGTGACAATCACCACCACTGTGACGGCCAGCTGGTTAACACAGCTCGAGATCCCGAGCGAGCAGACCATTTTGCAGATTTTCCCCTTTAGTTTCAAGTACTCCTTTTTTAAGGTAATGTTCTTGAAACGCACCAGATAAAACATGGTAATAACAAAGGTAGCGATCTGGCCCAGAATCGTCGCAAAGGCGGCGCCCGCTACACCCCATCCAAAAATAAAAATAAAGATCGGGTCCAGAATGGTATTAATAACCGCCCCCACAATCATCGCGATCATGGAAAACCGCGGACTTCCGTCTGCCCGAACGACAGAGTTCAACCCCGCACCGACCAGCACAAAAGGAAGCCCGATAATAATAATGCGTGTATAAGCTTCAGCATAAGGAAAAACAGTTTCCGTTGCACCGAACAAATGAAGCATCGGCTTTAATAAAAGCATCCCAAACACAAAAAAAAGAATTCCCGCCAAGGTCAGCATTGAGATCGCATTGCCAACACCTCTGGCTGCCTCCTCATTTTTTCCCTGACCCAGCTTTAAGCTGAAATAAGCCGCGCAGCCATCGCCGATGAGCAGCGCAATGGCCAAAGAAATAGTCACCAGGGGAAAGGCCACATTTGTAGCAGCATTCCCGAGATATCCCACGCCCTGGCCGATAAATATCTGATCGACAATATTATAAAGGGCATTTACCAGCATTGACACAACACAGGGAACCGCAAATTTGGCGATGAGCTTTCCAATACGCTCAGTCGCAAAATACGAGCTGTCCCGATTTTCAATCATTTCTTCCGACATACTCTCTCCTCTCTTGTTAAAAATATCCAACGATTAGTTTCATACGAAACTAATTATAAATTTAAACTGGTTTAATGTCAATAAAAAAAATCCGCCAGCATGGCGGATTTATAATTATTTTAGCGCGTCGCCCGGTAATAGGCGTAGGTCATCGGTTCTGCTTTATGAAAAGCCTCACCGCCAACTACCTTACCGATAAACATATTGTGCGTGCCGAGATCAACCACTTTTTCAACCTCCAGCTCGATAAAGCAAAGGGTACCCGGCAGGCCAGGACAACCTGTTTTTTCACCTGTGATGTAAGATACATTCTTAAACTTGTCTACGGTGTGTCCACTCTGAAAACCAAAATGTGTTACCAGGTCATGGTTATTCTGGCCAAGGACTGAAACGCCAAACACGCCGGATTTTTCGATCATTTCAGCTGTGCGGGTTCCTTTATTAATGCAGACACTGCCGCGCAGCGGCGTATCGGTAATCTGGATAAAGCTGTTGGAGGTCATACCGTTAATTTTGTCGCCCTCCTTGGATGAGATGATGTACAAGCCATAGCTCAAATTAAACAGCAGGCCCTGCAGCATATCTTTTTCTTCTTTAGAAAGACCATCCTCTGGCTCGTCCTCCACCAGCACAAACTTATCTGGACCCACACCACAGATTGGGCATTTCTCCGGCGGTGTATCGCCCTCATGAATGTAATTGCAAACCGTACAACGCCATCTCTTAGGCTTTTCTTCCTCAACTAATTCAAATTTGTCCGGCCCCACACCGCAAATCGGGCATTCTTCCGGCGGTGTATCCCCTTCATGAATATAACCGCAGACTGTGCATCTCCATTTTTTCAAAGTTTTCACCACTTTCTTTTAATTTTCTACTCTCAATTATAAAACATTTTAGAATAATTTTAATTTAAAAAACAACCTTTGTCAATTCCATTATATACCCATTCTTACTTTTTATAAACAATTAACGAAATATTCTCATGGTTTTCCACGCAAAAAAAGAGCCTCATTCAAGCATGAGGCTACTTATGTTTATTCATAGTAAATTTCGTCAATCGGTTTTCCCGCAGGAACCATAGGGTATACACCCTCTTCCTTGGAAATATTACAGTGGACAAGTACTGGCTCTTTCATGTCTTTGATCTTTTCAAGCGCGTCATCCAGCTCCTCAAGGCTATTAACCTCAAAGCCCTTGATACCGCTGGCAGCCGCCAGTTTTAAATAATCCGTTGTGCCCTGGTCTAAATCTGTCTCGGCATAGCGCTTTTCATTAAAAAGCTTCTGCCACTGGCGAACCATACCGAGCGTCTGGTTATCAAACAGGAATATCTTGATGGGCAGATTATAGCGCTTCACCGTGATCAGCTCCTGACAGTTCATGCGGAAGCTGCCATCACCGGCAACCAGAATCACATCCTTATCCGGTTTGGCAAGCTGGACGCCTACCGCAGCACCTAAGCCAAAGCCCATGGTCCCAAGTCCACCAGAGGTGACGTACTGGCCCGGGAACTTAAACCGCCAATACTGGCCTACCCACATCTGATGCTGGCCTACCTCTGTTACAACATAGGCATCATCAAAGACATCGTTGATGTGCTCCAGCATATTCTTAGGATTGTACGCATCCTTCGGAGGTTCAGGCAGCGGCCATTCCGCAATCTGTTTATACCATTCCGGGTGTTTCTTTTCCTCTACCAGCTTGGAAAGCGCCGGCAGTACATCCTTAATGTTTGCCTGGATATGCACATTAACCTGAATATTCTTTTCAAATTCTGTCGGGTCGATATCAATATGGATAATCTTTTTATCCCGCATGAATTCGTTGATATTTCCGGTAACCCGGTCGCTGAAACGGGCCCCGATGGCGATCAGGGTATCGCAATTAATGACCGCCAGATTACACTCCTGAGAACCATGCATCCCGACAAAGCCCAGAGAAAGCGGATTATCTCTCGGGATACAGCCCAGACCCATCAAAGAATTGGCGACTGGAATTCCTGCTTTTTCGGCAAAAGCGACCAGCTCCTCACTCGCGCCGGATTTTAAGACACCGCCGCCGGCGTAGATCATGGGACGCTCTGCGCGATTAATAAACTCAGCGGAGCGAACCAGCGCGTCACGGCTCGGCGTTGGAAAATAATTAACTGGCTTCCGTTCATCACTCAGAGGCACATATTCTGTTTCGGTCATAAAAATGTCTTTGGGAATGTCAATGACAACAGGGCCCGGCCGGCCTGTGGAGGCGATATTAAACGCCTCATAGATAGAAGGCGCCAGCATCGAGACGTCCCTTACCTGGAAGCTGTGCTTTGTAATCTGCATCGTCACACTGACAATATCAATTTCCTGGAAGGAATCCTTTCCCAAAAGCGACTGGGCTACCTGCCCGGTAAAAACCACCAATGGCACAGAGTCCAGATAAGCATTGGCGATCCCGGTGATGGCGTTGGTGGCTCCCGGACCGGATGTGGTAATCGCCACGCCCACTTTCCCGCTGACACGCGCATAGCCATCAGCAGCATGCACGCCATTTTGCTCATGACAAGGTTCTATCTGGGTAATCGTATGATCCATCCGGTAGAAAGCATCAAAAAGTGGAATGACAACGCCGCCCGGAAAAGAGAAAACGTGTTCAACCCCCAGTTCCTCGAGACAGCGCACGACAATCTCTGATCCTAATAATTTTTCTGCTTTTTTCATAGTTCTCTCCTCTATTCTCTCGTTAACAGCCGCTATAAATTCATCATACTGCCGGCAAGCAATACCGGCAGTATGATTTTCACAGCAGGTGCTAACTTGACTATTCTAAAATGGCTCCCTTATTTGCAGAAGAAACGAGCTTTGCGTAACGGGCCAGATATCCGGTTTTAATATCCGGTTCTTTTGGTGTCCAGCATTCCTTGCGCTTAGCCAGTTCTTCCTCGCTGACCTTCAGCTCGATGCTGCGGTTTGGAATATCAATGGCGATGATGTCGCCTTCCTCTACAAACGCGATTGGTCCACCGGCAGCAGCTTCGGGGGAAACATGGCCGACGCAGGCGCCTCTGGTGGCGCCGCTGAAACGGCCATCAGTGATCAGCGCAACCGAGCTGCCGAGCCCTCTTCCCATAATCGCCGAGGTCGGATTCAGCATTTCCCGCATGCCCGGGCCGCCCTTTGGTCCTTCATAGCGGATAACCACGACATCGCCAGCATTAATCTGGTCATTATTGATGGCTTCCTGGGCCGCCTCCTCGCTTTCAAACACTCTGGCAGGCCCCTCGTGCTTAAGCATTTCCGGCACAACGGCAGACTGCTTAACCACACAGGTGTCCGGCGCCAGGCTGCCCTTCAGCACAGCAATTCCGCCTGTTTTGCTGTAAGGGTTCTCCACTGGACGGATCACCTCAGGATTCAGGTTCTGAACACCCTCGATATTTTCGCCTACAGTTTTGCCTGTAACCGTCATTAAATCTGTTTTTAAAAGGCTGAGCTTATTAATTTCACCCATAACCGCATAGATTCCACCGGCAGCGTTCAGATCTTCGACATAAGTATGGCCTGCTGGCGCCAGATGGCACAGGTTCGGGGTTTTTTCGCTAATCTCATTGGCAATTTCCAGATTCAGGTCTACGCCACATTCATGGGCGACCGCTGGCAGGTGAAGCATCGAATTCGTACTGCATCCCAACGCCATATCCATTGTCAGAGCATTTCTGAACGCATCCTCTGTCATAATATCCTTTGGACGGATGTCTTTTTCGAGCAGCTTCATAACCTGCATACCCGCACGCTTGGCCAGGCGCAGACGCTCGGAATAAACAGCCGGAACTGTCCCATTGCCACGCAGACCCATTCCTAAAACCTCGGTCAGGCAATTCATACTGTTGGCGGTGTACATCCCAGAGCAGGAGCCGCAGGTCGGGCAGGTGTTACATTCATATTCTTCCAGGGTTTCCTTGGACATTTTTCCAGCCGTATATGATCCGACAGCTTCAGACATACTGGAAAAGCTTGTTCTCAGATCTCCCACACGTCCAGCCAGCATTGGACCCCCGCTCACAAAAATCGTCGGAAGATTAAGGCGGGCAGCGGCCATCAAGAGGCCTGGTACGTTCTTATCACAGTTCGGAATCATAACCATGGCATCAAAGGCGTGGGCCATCGCCATGGCTTCGGTTGAGTCGGCGATCAAGTCACGGGTAACCAGGGAATACTTCATACCCTGATGGCCCATGGCGATCCCGTCACAAACAGCGATGGCCGGAAATTCCAAAGGAACCCCGCCGGCCAGACGTACACCGGCCTTTACCGCTTCTGTAATTTTATCGAGATTCATATGACCCGGGACCACTTCGTTAAAAGAATTGACAACACCGACTAAAGGTCTTGTCATTTCTTCTTCTGTCAAACCAAGCGCTCTCAGAAGCGCCCGTTTCGGCACATTCTGCATTCCTGATTTTACGGAATCACTACGCATAATTTTTCTCCTTATCGATTATAAATTAGAAATAATTTTTTCGCCCATTTCCACACAACCAATTACATTGGTATTTTCACTGGCAATATCACCAGTGCGGTACCCCTGGGCAAGCGTTTTTTTCACCGCTTCTTCGATATTATTCGCTTCGTCCGCAAGTCCTAAGGAATAGCGCAGCATCATCGCAACAGACAGCACTGTGGCGATCGGGTTAGCCTTATCCTGGCCTGCAATATCAGGCGCAGAGCCGTGGATCGGCTCATACATACCAAACTTGCCTTCGCCAAGGCTGGCAGAGGGCAGCATACCGATAGAACCGGTAAGCATGCTGGCTTCATCAGATAAAATATCCCCAAAAAGATTTCCAGTTAAAATGACATCAAACTGATGCGGGTTGATAACAAGCTGCATCGCCGCATTATCAACATATAAGTGGTCCAGCTCAACGTCCGGGTATTCCTTGGCAATTTCGAGGACAACCGAACGCCAGAAGCGAGAGGTTTCAAGGACATTTGCCTTATCCACGCTGGTCACTTTTCCGCCGCGTTTTCTCGCACTGTCAAAGGCCACGCGGGCAATTCTTTCCACCTCTGGACGCGTGTAATTCATTAAGTCCGAAGCCCCAAAATCGCCGTCTTTTTTCTTTTCTCCAAAATAGACGTCACCTGTCAGCTCACGCACCACCAGAACGTCCAGACCATCGCCAATAATTTCAGATTTCAATGGAGAAGCGTCTCTCAGCTCCTCAAAAAGCATGGCGGGCCGTAAATTTGCAAACAAACCCAACGCCTTGCGGATTCCTAAAAGGCCGGCCTCCGGACGTTTATCCCCTGGCAGGTTGTCCCATTTAGGACCGCCGAGCGCGCCTAACAGTACAGCGTCGCTGGCTTTACAGATGTCCACTGTTTCCTGCGGCAGCGGTGTGTCGCAGGCATCAATGGCCGCTCCTCCTGCCAGAACTTCCGTATAATCAAAAGTGTGGCTGTATTTTTCACCGATTTTGTCCAGCACCTTCATGCTGGCTTCTACGATTTCAGGACCAATTCCGTCCCCTTTAATAACTGCTATTTTAAAATTCATTGGTTTTTCTCCTTCGTATCTGCTCAAAATTTTCAAAGAACAGGCTGAGCGCTTTGAAAGCTCCAGCCTGTCGTGATGAAACTAAATGAGATTTTCGTTGACGTAATTTACCAGACCGCCCGCCGCGATTAATTTCTGCATAAATTCGGGGAAAGCCTGTCCCTGGAAGCTCTGTCCTTTGGTCACGTCAGTGATAACGCCAGAGTCAAAATCCACTTCTACTTCGTCGCCTGCTTCGATGGCCGCTACCGCTTCCGGACATTCCAGAATCGGCAGTCCGATATTGATGGCATTGCGGTAAAAAATACGCGCAAAGCTATTGGCAATGACGCAGGATACACCTGAGGCCTTGATTGCGATGGGGGCATGCTCTCTCGAGGAGCCGCAGCCAAAATTATCATCCGCGACGATGATATCACCATCTTCCACGCGTTTGACAAAATCCTTGTCAATATCCTCCATACAGTGCTCTGCTAATTCAAGAGGATCGCTGGTGTTCAGGTATCTTGCCGGTATAATAACGTCGGTGTCAACATTGTTGCCATATTTAAATACTTTTCCTTTTGCTTTCATTGTGCGTTCCTCCTTCTTATAATTCTTCCGGTCCGGCAATACGGCCTAAGATGGCAGACGCTGCTGCAACCTCTGGGCTTGCCAGATAGACTTCTGAATCCACGTGGCCCATACGTCCGACAAAGTTACGGTTTGTTGTGGAAACACAACGCTCACCCGCTGCCAGAATCCCCATATGTCCGCCCAGACATGGTCCGCAGGTTGGGGTGCTAACCGTCGCGCCAGCTTCAATAAAGTCTTTCAAATAACCTGCTTCCATACAATCCAGATAAATCTGCTGAGTTGCCGGAATAATCAAAACACGGATTCCCTTGGCAACATGCTTACCGCGCATCAGATCCGCGGCTTTTTTAAAATCCGAAAAGCGGCCATTGGTACAGGAACCAATAACGACCTGGTCAATCTTAACCGGTTCGGTGATTTCGTCAACGGTTTTCGTGTTTTCCGGCAAATGCGGGAAAGCCACTGTGGATTTGATCTCTGCCAGATTAATGTCGTATACCGTGTCATATTCGGCATCCGCGTCGGCTTCAAAGGTTTTGTATTCCTTGGTAGAATGGGCCTTCATGTATTCGATGGTTTTATCGTCAACCGGGAAAATGCCATTCTTGCCCCCGGCTTCAATGGCCATATTCGCAATGGTAAAGCGGTCATCCATGGTCAGATTTGATACGCCCTCTCCCGCAAATTCCATTGATTTATAAAGTGCTCCGTCCACACCGATCATACCGATAATGTGAAGAATCAGGTCTTTCCCTGAAACGCCTTCTTTAAAAGCGCCGGTCAGATTAAACTTGATTGCAGGCGGCACTTTAAACCATGCTTTGCCTGTCGCCATACCAACTGCCATATCCGTCGAGCCAACACCAGTCGAGAAGGCGCCCAAAGCGCCATAGGTACAGGTATGGGAATCTGCCCCGATCACCACGTCGCCAGCAACCACCAGTCCTTTTTCCGGCAGCAGTGCGTGTTCTACGCCCATCTCACCGATTTCAAAGTAGTTGGTGACATCCTGTTCACAGGCGAAGCAGCGAACCTGCTTGCACTGCTCAGCAGCCTTAATATCCTTGTTTGGCGCAAAATGGTCTGGAACCAGAGCGACCTTATCCTTATCAAAAACCGTTTCCTTGTTAATATTTTTAAAAACATTGATGGCTACCGGTGAGGTAATGTCGTTCCCCAACACCAGGTCCAGGTCTGCCATGATCAAATCACCCGGTTTTACGGATTCCAGACCGGCATGTGCCGCCAATATTTTCTGAGTCATTGTCATACCCAAAATGATCACACTCCTTCTTCGTTTTATATAAATTTAAACTCTTTCAATTTTCTTTCCATATCGTTGAGAAGCTTATACTCAATCGAATCGATTAACGCGATAAGGCTGGCCTCAATCACGTCGGTGGAAACACCCACGTTGGTCCAGATATCCTCACCGTCGGTACTTTCAATTAACACCCGGACCTTAGAAGCCGTCGCGCCTTTATCAATCACGCGGACCTTAAAGTCTGTCAGGCGAACCTCTTTAATCTTGGGGTAAAAGACCTCCAGAGCTTTTCTGAGCGCTTTATCCAAAGCATTTACAGGACCGTCACCTTCTGCAGCGTTGATCTCGGACTGTCCTTCGACATTGACCTTTACAACGGCGGATGCGCTGAGAGCGCGGCCCTCGACGGGTTTTTCACCAATGGTTTTAAAGTCTTCAATCTGAAAAAACGGACGGTATTTCCCGAGCTCTTTACGGATCAAAAGCTTGATGCTGCTTTCGGCGCCTTCAAACTGATAGCCCTGGTATTCGAGCTCTTTGATTTTATCCATCACCCGCGTGGTTTCCTCTGATTTTTTTGTCAGGTTCGGATCAATCTCATTGATCAGCTGGATAATGGTACTGCGCCCGGCAACCTCGGACATGAGAATGCGTCGCTGGTTCCCGACAGATTCCGGCGGAATATGTTCAAAAGAGGTTGGCGCTTTAAGTACTGCGTCAATATGCATGCCACCTTTGTGGGCAAAAGCGCTTTTGCCCACAAAGGGCTCTCTTCCGGATAAAACATAATTCGAAATTTCCGCTATGCGAATGGCCGAGCTGGTCAGCTTTTCCATAGACTCTAGACTCAGACAGTCATAACCCAGCTTTAGCTGAAGATTTGGAATAATCGAGGAGAGATTGGCGTTTCCACACCGTTCTCCATAGCCTAAAAAGGTTCCCTGCACCTGTCTTGCTCCGGCCTGTACCGCCATAATACTGTTTGCCACGCCCAGACCACTGTCATTATGGCAGTGAATGCCAACCGCTATGTCCACCTCACTGACGACATGCTTTACGATCTCCATGATTTCCATGGGGAGGGTTCCGCCGTTGGTATCGCAGAGTGCGACACATTCCGCTCCACCGCGCTGCGCTGCTTTTAAAACTTCAATGGCATAAACCGGGTCCATTTTATAGCCATCGAAAAAATGCTCTGCGTCAAAGGTTACAGCCTTACCGTTGGCTTTTAGAAAAACCATTGTATCCTCAACCATTGCAAGATTTTCATCCAGGGTTGTTTTGATGATTTCTGTAATATGAAAGGGCCATGCTTTGCCAAAAATGGCAACCGCCGGCGTATCTGCCTGGATAATCGCCTGCAGGTTTGTATCGTCTTCCACATCAATGCTGCTTCTTCTCGTGCTGCCAAATGCGCAAAGCTTTGAATGCTTCAGCTCGATATCCTTTACGCGCTCAAAAAAATCGATATCCTTCGGATTTGATCCGGGATTTCCCGCTTCGATGATATCAATCCCTACCCGGTCCAGCGTTTCCAGTACCCGGATTTTATCCTCTACAGAAAAAGATATTCCTTCTGCCTGGGCTCCATCCCTAAGGGTAGAATCGAATAAAATTATTTTTTCGGACATTGTTCTTCCTCTTTCTACACTCCATCATGAAGGGACTTTAGCAATTGGTTTATTTTATGAAAGAAGGCAAAAGGATAACCTTCTGCCTTCTTGGTGAATAAGCGTTAACTGGACAATCAGTCAGCCCAGGTCATCATTTTTCTTAATTCCGCACCAACCTTTTCAAGCTGCTGTTCAGATTCGATGCGTCTCTTAGCGTTGAAATATGGTCTGCCGCATTTATTTTCAAGTAACCAGTTTTTAGCAAAAGTACCTTCCTGAATATCTCTTAACACTTCTCGCATGGCTTCTTTGGTATCTTCGGTGATAATCTTTGATCCTGTTACATAGTCGCCATACTCAGCTGTATCAGAGATGGAGTAACGCATCATGGAGAAGCCGCCCTTGAAGATCAGGTCAACGATCAGTTTCATTTCATTGATACATTCAAAGTAAGCGCTTTCCGGTTCGTAGCCGGCTTCTACCAATACTTCAAAGCCTGCTTTCATTAAAGCGGTCACACCACCGCATAAAACAGCCTGTTCACCGAATAAGTCCGTTTCGGTTTCTTCACGGAAGCTGGTTTCCAAAATGCCGGATCTTGCTCCGCCGATGGCCTTTGCGTAAGCTAAGCCAATATCGTGTGTATTGCCAGATGGATCCTGCTCAACGGCAATCAGCATTGGAACACCTTCGCCCTTTTCAAACTGGCTTCTTACAGTATGGCCAGGAGCCTTTGGAGCAATCATAAATACATTTACGCCTGCCGGTGGAACAATCTGTTTGAAATGGATGTTAAAACCATGAGCAAACGCCAGATAGTTGCCATCTTCCAGATTCGGTTCAATTTCGGTTGCATAAATCTGCGCCTGTTTTTCATCTGGAAGTAATACCATGATAACATCCGATTCTTTTACAGCTTCGGCAACTGTTTTGACTGTCAAGCCTGCTGCTTCTGCCTTTGGCCAGGATTTACTGCCTTCATATAAACCGATGCGTACGTCCACTCCGGATTCCTTCATATTTAAAGCATGGGCATGGCCCTGGCTGCCATAGCCAATAACAGCTACTTTCTTACCATCTAATAAACCTAAATTACAATCTTTGTCATAAAATAATGTTGCCATTTTTTTAGTTCCTCCTAATAAAACTCTTAAAAATAATTTTTTATATAAAAAAACCGCCTCTTGTATACAATTCTGTCATTGTATAAAAAGAGGCGGATAATATATACATATCCACGGTACCACTCTTCTTTAAAACAGCCTCACGGCCGTTTCCTCCTCAGGTCGGAATTGCGCATCGCTTTTCTTAACCCTAGTCATTTAACGCTGACACTCCTAAATGTTAGGATAACGGCTTCCCCTACTAGTTTGGTAAACTTTCAGGTCAGCAGCTCGCAAGTGAGTATTACATACCCCTTTATTGTCGGCATCACACCATTCGCCAACTCTCTGAAATAAAGACCTACGGTATCTTTCTCTTGGTCATAGCTGTTAGATATTTTTGATGTTGAAAAGATTATATCTGTTTCTAAAACCTTTGTCAACACTTATTTTTACTTGTTTTAATTTTAACAGCCTGAAACCGCTTACCCCTGTCAAATTATTTTTATTTTGACACTTTAGAGTCCTAAATCTTAAAAGCACCACAGAATGGATTTGATTTGCCCGCATCCACTCTGCAATGCTTTAATTCATTTACCGGTTATTTTGAAAAAACCGCTCCAACAGCTCCTGGCATTTTTCTTCACAGATGCCGGAATAGATTTCAGTTGCATTTGAGAGCATGGGGTGCTTTCCAAGCTCGACTGTGGTCTCAACCCCGCCGAATCGGGTCTCCCATGTTCCATAAACCAGTTTCCTGATTCTGCTCTGGATCACCGCCCCCATACACATGGGGCACGGTTCTGCTGTGACATAGAGCTCGCAGTCATCCAGCCGCCAGCGCCCAAGCTTCTGGGCGGCAGCACGGATTACCAGCATTTCGGCATGGGCAGTTGGATCCTGCAGGGTTTCCTTCTGGTTATGAGCGGCTGCGATAATCGCCCCCTCCCGCATCATAACCGCGCCGACAGGAACCTCGCCCTCTGTAATGCCCTTCTCAGCCTCTTCTATGGCTTTTGCCATAATATCCTGCATTGTCAGCCCTTCGGGCTTCTTCGCGTTCTGGTCATATTCCGCCACTCCGCTGGTACTCTCTGCTTCTGTTTCCTGCAAAATCTTATCCGCCAGCTGTTCCACAGCTTCCTCAATGACAAGGCCACAGCCCGCATCGGCCAAAACACGGCCAGAAACTCCGGGGATTTCTACATAACCGTCACATTCCACAATTTCGTCGTGATACAGATCTCTAAATTTTCCTCTCAGCTCATTGTGTTCGACGCTGACAGGCGCTTCCTCACTGTTAAACAACACGTAAACCCGTTCATTTTCAAAGCTTCTTACAAACCCCATCTGCTGTGACTTTACAAACAGCTCTTTATAATCGCCGTAGCGCAGCGCCCTCGATGCCTTTCGCACCGCTGCCATACGGCAGATTTTCTGATATAGATCACAATGCTCGTCAAAATGCATGCTTTCGTAGCTTGGCCTGAGCGGCGCGTCTGTCCCATTGCCCTTCATGCCCTTAGCTCCCTGTTCACTCCCATAATAAATGGAGGGGATACCTGGCATCGTATAAAGCATAAGGTAGAGTGGATACAGCCACGCTTCACAGGACAGGGTCGATGCGACCCTGTCTACATCATGGTTATCTACAAAATTAAAGGTATAGAAATTTTTATAAATACCGTAATCTCCAAAAAGACGGTTCAGCGAAAATGAAATCTCAAAATAGTTTTTTGTGTTAAGACTGGAATAAAGCCCTTTATAATCCTCATAATTGGTGACAGAGTCCAGATGGCCCTGCTGCACCAGCACATTGTAATCACCATGGACACTCTCGCCCACAAACCAAAAATCCTGCTTTAAACTTTTGGAATAATCACTGAGCTCTCTTAAAAATTCAGTGTTCATGACATTGGCGGCATCCATTCGGGCACCGTCAATATGGAAGGTGTCGATCCAAAAATGCATAACCTCTTTCAAATAGTCCTTTACCTCAGGATTATAAAGGTTCAGCTTGACAAGATTGTCATGACCGGCCCAGTTCTCATAGCTGAGGCCATCATTAAAGCTGTTGTTTCCCCAAAAGTTAACACCCAGAAACCAGTCCTTATAGCGCGAATTTTCCCGATTTTGCTTCATATCCTGAAAGGCGAAAAAATCTCTTCCAACATGATTAAACACACAGTCCAGCACCACCTTAAAACCATTATTGTGCAGTCTCTCCACAAGCGTCGTTAAATCCCCGTTTGTTCCTAAACGTCTGTCAACAGTATAGTAATCCGTTGTATCATATCCGTGAGATACCGAACTGAACAAAGGGCCAAGCAAGATGGTATTCATACCCAGTTTTTTCAAATACCCCAGGAGGTTCTCAATTTTTCCCAGACGGTGCTCGGTCTGTGCGCACTGATCCTGATATTCCTCTGCACCGGCAAAGCCCATTGTAAAAATATGATATACATTATAATCGCCAAAATCCATAGTGATCCTCCTGTTAATCCTGTTTTCTTTTAATTATAACACTTTTCCCTTTGATATTATGTAATTTTCTCAAGCTTCACAGGTTTTTCTTTTAGCCTGTAGATCGAATCGCAAATCTTTGTGAGCTCATCCCGGTTGTGGCTTACATAGATAACTGTTTTAGGGTCGAGCTGCCAAAGGCGCTTGAAATCTTCAGTCAGGCGGTCCTTAAGTTCAAAATCCAAACTGCTGAAAGGCTCATCCATCAGCAGCAGAGTCGAAGGATAACAAAAAGCCCTGGCAATGGAAACACGCTGCCGCATGCCGCCGCTCAGAGCCTTGGGATAATAATCAGCGTAGTCCGCCAGTCCTACCATCTCAAGGATTGACGCCACTACAGCCTCCTTTTCTTTGTCCAGAACAAAAAGCAGATTTTGCTTTACTGTTCGCCAGGGCAGGAGACGGTCCTCCTGAAAAATATAGGAAATTTTTCCGTCCTCCACCCCTTCAATCATACCACTGTCCGGTGCTGTGACACCAGCCAGCAGATTTAAAAGTGTCGTTTTCCCACTGCCGGATGGCCCCATAATACCGGTGATCTTATTCTCAGGAAAAACAATGCTGAAATCGTGATAAATCACTTCATTTCCATAAGCTTTTTCCAAACTTTTTATCTTAATATCCATAGTCATCACCGGCCTTTATTTTTCTCAAAAACCAAACCGTCAGCTTTTCAAGCGTAAAGCTGCAGATTACCACAATTAAAGTCCAGGAAAACAGCGTTTCTGTCTCCAGATATACCTTAGCGTAGTACAAATTCATTCCAACCGACGGGAGCGCATTGGCTAAAACCTCAGAGGTAACTGTCGAACGCCAGCCCATCCCGATAACATTCATTAATGCAGATGCAAAATAAGGCTTTAACGTTGGCAGATAAATATCTTTAAGAACCCGGTTAAAGGGCACATGGTAGAGCGCGGCCATCTCCAGCAGATTGCTGCTGGTATTCTGGATGCCCTCCACCACGTTTGTCCAGGTAATCGGAAAGCAAACTAAAAAAGTGACCATCAGCGGCACCCAGCCCGACTGAATCCAAAGGTTAATCAAGATACTGACCGATACGACCGGCAGAGTCCGCACAACTGTAACAAAAGGAAGCATCAGCTCATAGAGAACGCGATTAAGCCCGCTGAGCATCCCCACTGCCATACCAAGCGCCACAGATATGGCAATGCCTCCAAAAACCCGGACCAGTGTCATCCCGAGGTCCTTGAAAAATCCATTCTCGCCAACCACCGCCGCCACACCGGCAAGCGTTACCCACGGCGACGGCAGAACAAGGCTGTTTCCCACCATGCTGGCCCCAAGCTGCCAGATTCCAATCCAAAAAAGGATTGCCAGGAGCTTCAAAACCCCTGGCGGTACTTTTTTAATATGTGAGCCCGTAAAAATCTTCACCCGGTACCTTTCCTCCTACCGATTTTGGTTCAAAAGAAACCAAAACGTCAAAGTATTTTTGCAGGTCGCTTTTTGCGTCAGACGGCGTAATAAAGACAATGCTGCAATTCGGGATGGCTTTCTGAGCCATTTGCTGATTATCCATAATTCCGGCTTCTACAACGTCGTTTGCGGCCCGCTCGTCGGCAACATTAATGGTCTCAACCGAAGTTTTGTATGCTTCCATAAACTTTCTAACAACGGTTGGGTTCTTTTCAGCCCATTCCCTGTTCACAACCACGCAGCCCATCTCCAGTTTTGTTCCATCCGTTGCTTTTTCCCACGCGTCCGTCATATCAACAGCAATCTTGAGGTTCTGGTTTTTGGCAAGCGTTGCTGTGGCAAAGGGCTGTGGCAGCATGGCAATGGATCCTTCTCCCGACGCAAGCTTAGCGGCGGCTTCACTGTGTTCACCGAACCATTCAATGGTTACATCACTCCCCGGTGTCAAACCATTTTTGTCCAGTAGATAATTCAGGACATACTCAGGCGTAGAGCCCTGTCCGGTTGCATAAAGAGTTTTACCCCTAAGATCAGCTATCGAGCTGATATTTTCATTTTGATCCGCCACAATGGATAAAGTTCCCAAAGTGTTAACAGCGCCTAGTATGACCTTACCTTCTGTTTTGTTGTAGAGCGTCGCCGCCAGATTGGTTGGCACCGCTGCGATCTGGTAGTCACCGTTGATAATCCCGGCTGTAACCTGGTCGGGCGCTGTCGCAATAGTCCATTCAGGATTCACCTGTTCACCCAGCTGCACACCTTCGGCGATCATCTCCGCCATTCCCATTCCGGTCGGGCCGGATAATGCTGCGATTTTTACCGTTTGTGGTTCGGGCTTTGGCTCTTCCTCAACCTGTTTGGTTGAGCAGCCAGCACTCATTAAAACCACTGCCAGAAAGCATCCGACAACCGCAAGCCATTTTTTCTTCTTCATTTCAAAACTCCTTTAAACGTTATTTTGAATGTATACCCATTAAATCAAAAAAACTTCCAGCCAAGGCAGGAAGTATGCAACCTAAAAGGAACCCATGCACAGCATGTGTTTTTTTGATTTCATCTTCCTTTCAAATCAGGCTGCTACACCTTCTCTGTTAGGGTATTCCATCGTTTTTAGTATAGCACAGCCCCGACATTCTGGCAAGGATTACAGTTTTTCTTTTTTTCTGTTTTCTGCTGTCAGAGCACAAAAAACCGGGCGTTTAAAGCCCGGCTTGTGCGTGTCATAATTTATTTAGAGATATTATTAAGAATTTCCAGCACTTCATCGACCGTGGGCATAAGCGGGGTTGTCTGGGTACAGGTATCGACCAGTGCATTCTCAGCTAACTGTCGTTTTCCGGACTCAAATTCATTCCGGTCCATCCCCCAGGCAATCAGAGAGGTTGGCATCGCCATTTTCTCCATAATATCCCGGATATAGGCGATAAGCTTATCCACAGCGATTCGGGCCGTATCTGTAAACAACGCGATCCCCGTAACCTTTGCCAGTTGGGCATAACGGCTTAGGCATTGCTCATCACGGCTGTTAAAGGCAACGACATGCGGCAGCAAAATTGCATTGGCCAGCCCATGTGGAATATGAAACATACCGCCCAGATTATGGGCAATACCGTGGTTAATACCGAGTCCAGCCTTGTTAAATGCCATACCAGCCATGGTTGAAGCTACCTGCATCTGTTCACGGTGATAGGTATTATCTGGATCATTGTACGTGATTAACAACGACTGTGTGATGATCTGAACTGATTTTTCCGCAAAGCAATCCGAGAAATTATCTCTTCCCTGGGCAACGTAGGCCTCCAGCGCATGTGTCATTACATCGATACCTGTATTGGCTACGATTGGTTTGGGCACGCTTCTTGTGAAATCCGGGTTTAAAAGCGCCACAGCCGGCAGCATCATTGGGTCTGCAAAAAGATGCTTTACTTTTGCCTGTAAATCGGTAATAACCGTGGCGGCTGTCGCGTCAGAACCGGTGCCGCTCGTGGTTGGGATTGCAATAAATTCAAAAACCTTGCCTGTTTGCCTGGCAGTAAAGAACAGGATGGCTTTTGCCGCATCAATGGCCGATCCGCCGCCAAACGCCACAATTACATCAAAGCTGCTGGCCATGAGCCGTTTCATACCAGCCGCGACCTCTTCGAGCGGTGGATCTGGCACAACATCGGTAAACAATTCAACTTTATTTGAATCATCTATCTCTTTCAAAATCTTAATTATCGACTGATTTTCTGCCAGAAATTTGTCACAGACAATGAAAATCCCTTGTTTTTTGTATTGGTTAAAATATTCAAGGCAGTCAACACCACTGATGACCTTTGTGTTTAGTTCAAAAACTTCCATGTTAGCCTCCTGGTATTTATTCATTAACGTAAAGCTTCCAGATAGAATATTGGTCTATTTTAACCTTTCACCTCATCTTTTAGAAGGAAAAATCCCGTCAACATCATATAAAATTTCATCATTAAAAAAGGACCAAGGCCTGAGCCCTGGTCCAGTTCGTTCTTACAGAATCATCGAAGGCGTATGATCCTTCTCTTCCGGTTTGTTCAGCAAAACGTCAAATTTCAAATCGCATTCCGGCAAATCAACACCAAGGGCTTCTTTCAGCACATCCTCTATGGTGTCAACAAAGACGAAAGTTAATTCATTTCGCACTTCTTCAGGAATATCCTCGATATCTTTTTGATTTTCTTTTGGCAGCAGCACTTTTTCAATACCGCTTCGATGGGCCGCAATAACCTTTTCCTTAATTCCACCAACTGGCAGCACCTGACCGCTCAGGGTAATTTCACCAGTCATGGACAGCTTGCTGTCTACTGGCTTCCCAAGCACCAGAGATGCCAGGGCGGTTGTTAATGTTACGCCGGCACTCGGTCCATCCTTTGGTGTCGCGCCTGAAGGCACGTGGATATGTGTGTCATAGGAAAAATAGTTGAACCCAGTGTCTTCGCCGCCAAGACGGGAGCGGATCAGGCTCATGGCAATGGTCGCACTTTCCTTCATAACATCACCCAGCTGTCCCGTTAAGGTCAATTTGCCGTTCCCTGGCATAATAGTGGCTTCGGTAAAAAGGATTTCGCCGCCAACAGCTGTCCATGCCATACCGGTTACGACCCCTGGTTTATTGTTTTCACCAGCCTTTTCGTGCCGTCTTGTTTTATTGCCAAGAACTTCTCGTAAATTGTCTTTTGTGACTGCCAGCTCCTCGCAGGTTCCGGAAACAATCCGTTCCGTTGCCACACGGGCAATTTTTGCCAGTTGCTTGGTCAGTCCTCGGACGCCCGCTTCTGCGGTATAGTCTTCAATGATCTGGAGCAGCGCTTCATCGCTGATAGTCAGCTGACTTGCGCTAAGACCATGGTCGTCTAATACTTTCGGAATCAGATGATCCTTGGCAATGTGCAGTTTTTCACGGTTTGTATAGCTTGAAAGCTCGATGATTTCAGCTCTGTCTAAAAGCGGTGCCGGAATGGTGCTTAAATCATTAGCGGTCGCAATGAAGAAGACGTCTGATAAATCATAAGGAACCTCCAGATAGTGGTCCGCAAAGGTGTTGTTCTGTTCTGGATCTAAAACTTCCAAAAGTGCCGCTGATGGGTCACCCTGATTTGAAATTCCCAGCTTATCAATTTCGTCAAGGATGAAAACCGGATTCATGGTCCCGGCGTCGTTGATTCCCTTAATAACGCGGCCCGGCAGCGCGCCAACATAGGTTCGGCGATGGCCGCGGATTTCGGATTCATCCCGGACGCCGCCAAGGCTGACACGTACATATTCACGGTCCAACGCTTCGGCAATGCTCTTGCCGAGGCTTGTCTTGCCTGTTCCCGGAGGTCCCGCTAACAGGAGAATAGAACCCTGTTTATCTTCCTTCAGCTTCATAACTGCTAAATGCTCGATTATACGTTTTTTTACATCGTCGATACCATAATGGTGCGAATCAAGCACTTTTCTGGCTTTATCAATATCAATTTCCTTAATTTCGCTGTGCCATGGCAGTTCCAGCAGCAGATCCAGATAATTCTGGATGACGTTGATCTCAGCACTTCCCTGGGCAGCAGCCTCCAGCTTTTTAAGCTCTTTCATGGCCACTTTCCGGACTTTTTCAGGCATATCGGACTCTTCAATGCGTTTTCTGTAGTCCGCATCTTCTTCCTCTTCAATATCCATCTCACCCAGCTCTGCCCGAATATTTTTCAGCTGCTCTCTAAGCATGGCTTCACGATAAGCTTTATCCTTTTGTTTAGAGTATTTTTTGCTGATCTCCAGCTGGAGATGAACAGAATCTTTTTCACGGATAACATAATCAATAAACTTAAGCGCCCGCTCTTTTTCTGAATCAATCTCCAAAAGCTCCTGTTTGCTGGAAATCGGAATTCCCATCATAGGAACCGTATAGCCGATTACCTCTTCAATCGAATGAAATCCCTCAAGCAGCTTGACAAAATAATCTGCTCCTTTGAAATTACGGCCGATGTCTCCCATGATCCCCTTGATATATTCAATCATTTCCGTCTGTTCGGTTTCATCCAGATCGTGAATATCCTCAAGCTCATAGTAATCGCCTACGAGGCCCTCACCGTCATTGACGATATTGCTGATACGAACCCTTCCCAACGTATTAATATCAATAATATAGCCGTTGTCTGCCCGCTGAATGTTGTCAAAATTCATAAGCACTCCAACGGAATAAAAAGATTCTCCCGTCAGAAGGTCGTATGCATGATAATCTTTTGTCGTTACACCGACAGCTAACGTGTCATTCCGAACGATCAATTTTTTTATATTCTGGCCAATCACCTCATTTACAAAAATACGGCTTGCTACACCAGGATAGATAACCGTCTCAGTAATGGGAATGATTGCTGTATGCTTCATTTCTAAATTCATAAATGTCCTCCTCAGTTTTATTTAAAACCATCATCTCAATTTAGTTTATTCAACAGGTTGATAAGCGTATTAATTTCCGACTCATCCAGACAAGCTTCAATCCGTTCAATCAGACGAAGCTGCGTCATTTCCTCTGCCCGAGCAATGCGTTTTCCTTTAGGTGTCAGGTGGATATAGCACACCCTTCTATCTTTATCCGATTTTTCTTTGTAAACACAATCCCAGGAAATAAACTTATTGATCACTTCTGTTATGGTTGGCTTGGAATTTGATGTAAAATCAGCCAGTTTACTAAAGGTCATATCATTATTTTCATCAATGATCCGTAAATAATAAACCTGCTTACGGGTCAATGCTTTCGCCTGACACTCGTGGCTGATGGTCTCACTACACTGGCTTCCTACTTCTAAAAGCTTCATGTATGCTTGATAGAGCTCATGTCTTTTACATGTCATTTTGTCCACCTTTTACCAAGATTAATTAGTTAGCATTAACCTAACTTTACAGACATAATTATAGCCCTATCCCGACGAGGTGTCAAGACAGGGCTTCTGTACCTAAAGTTTTAATTAAGTTAATCCATAACCGTTACGGTTTCAAAAAAGCGGTCAAAATGCGCGACTTGATAATCTGCCAGCCGGTAGTCAACCTGCCCGTCCGGCGCACTAAGATACGCCGTACATTTCATCCCGGCCCGTTTTGCTGCAAGAATACCGCTGCCCGAGTCCTCAATGACCATACATTTTTCTGGCTCAACGTTCAATAGTTCTGCAGCACGTAAAAAAATATCCGGCGCTGGCTTCCCGATAGCAACATGATCGCCTGATACCCTCACGTCAAACACCTGCTCCAAACCAAATAGCTCCAGCACACGGTTAATCGCGGGAACTGTCGAGGAAGATGCGATCGCCAGACGATATCCTTTATCCTTCAGGGTCTTCAGGAAAACATCCACGCCTTCCATCATGGTTTTCTGCTGTTCATCACTGAACAAAAAATCCAGATAAAGCTTGTTTTCGTATTCTGCAAGCTCCTCCGCGCTCTGCGCAAAACCAAACCGTTCCTTCAGCTCCCGCCACCAGTCAACGGTTACTCTGCCCATGCTTTTTACCGCGTCCTCTTCAGACATGTCCAAGCCCATTTCGGCATACATGTCCAGTTCAATTTGTTGATAATCTGTCTCAGAATCAATAATAACTCCGTCCATATCAAAAATGACTGCCTCGATCATTTCATCTCCTTAAAAACAACTTTATTATCTTTATACTTAAATCAGAAAACGGATTTCTGACAGCTGGCCACTTTCAGAAAAGCGAAAAGCCTGCTCAATCGTATTGTCGAGTGTTTCTTTATCAATAGCTAAAATACGAAATGTATTGCGTACCAGATACTCTACAACCTTATGTGCGTCAAAAGGAAGCTCCCGGTCATAATAATCCATGTATATTTCTTTTTGCGCGCCATAATTTGTAATAGCATAAGCATCCAGATCATCTTTTTCATAAGATTTATTGAAAAAATCAAGACATGATCGATTAAATGTTTTAATTAAATAAAGACGTTCTTTACGGCTGGCGTTTTTTTCCAATATCTCATAATAAAACCGCGCATTTTTTGAATCCTTAAGAATATCGTCAAAAAAGCATATCAACGTAAAACAATACTTTGTAAATAAGGTTGCTTCCTGTCCTAATGTCTCGCTAATAGAATTATAAAGGCCCATAAAATATGTATTGTAAATCTCGCCGACTAAATCTGTCTTTTTTTTGAAATAGTAAGTCATTGTGCCAAGCTTAACACCGGCCTCTTCAGCAATATCCTGGATCCCTGTATTGGTATAACCGCGTTCATAAAACAGCTTTTTTGCAGTATTCATTATATTCTCTCGGGTCTTTTTCCCTTTAGTTGTTAATTTTTCGGCCATACTTCACCCTGCTTTCTTTAATTACTAATGGAATATCATTTCCAATACAGTAATTGTACCATTTGATTCTCGCGATAACAACAACTAATCTTAGCAAAAGCTTGTCTTTTGAACCTTTTTTAAGTTCTTTTCTGACGATCACTTAATTCATATTTAAATGTATAAATCCTATAGAGTTACAGTCTTTGATAAAGGAAGCAATAGTTTATACGAAGAAATTTCATTTAGTAATAAAATAAAAATAATTTTTTTATGTTTTATACTTGACAGCTCTTTTTCTTTGTTGTATACTTATTTCATAAGTTAGTTTAACTTAACTTAAGCAGCTAAACTGAACAACAACACACTCTCTCTGATTAATGCAGCCAATCAGATGAAGATTATCGAAGCACAGCGATAATCACTCACCGTAACATGCGAGATGTATTCCTATTAAGACAAATCCTTTTAACAATCAACTTCGTTCAAATACCAATGAATTGTTTAATCCACTTTCGAAAGCTGCTAAGACTAACTTATTAATTTCTTCAAAAGTGTTTCGGGAAATGATACTCCTTCTTTCGGGGTCTGCCAAGGGCAGGCAGGCCCCTTTCCCAACACATCCAACAAACCTCTCTTGAATTAATGAATGCTAGCATTCATTGTTCATTTAACAGCCTGCAGGCTATTCTGACAGGCTTTTTTTATTTAAAGCTTATAGAAGCTTAATTCGCAGTAATCATCTCCCTGACCTTTGTAACTCGGTCTGCTAAATTCAACCTTATCCTCCATTCCCTGAAAAATATTTTTTTCAAATTCACAGAACAAAGGCGCCAGTATAATGCAATTATTCTCTTTTAGGACATCAAAAAACAGGCAGGCCTTAATATCAAAGCTCAGCTTACGGCGTGTGTTTTCAATCAAATCAATATCCCATTTTTTATCAGAAAAATAATGAGTGTACTCTGTTGTCACTTTTTTTCGATAGTTTGCAAAGAAAAACGGGGTAGATGATAACCTCTCTAATTCCCCGGCAAGTAAGTCCACGTACACCTTCATAAGTGTTTTCAATATTTCTTCAGTCTGCTGCCATGATATCTTTATTTCAAGCAATGCGTGGTATAGCGCGATGGTACGCAATACAATCTCCCGCATTTGTGGCAGCTCAGCCTTTTCACTTTCCGGTAATTCTTCTAACAGTAAAGCATCATAGCCCAGCTTAAAAGTGCTGTAAACCTGGCCGCCTCTTTCTGTTCCAAGCATTTCCAACAACAATGTTCTGCATTTCTTAAATAGCATTTGTTTATTGATTGCTGCTCTCATATTATGTCCTTTCAAAATAAATGATAAAAGGCCGGAGTCTACCGGCCTGTAAAATTAAAACTGTGCAAATCCTTTCCCGAAATCAACACACTCTTCCTCTCCGTCACTATCCGGCGTTTCCTGAATCGTCAAGCCTTCGTCGTAAAGCACTGCACCGGCCTCACGGACACGGTCTTCCCAATCTCTCATCCATTCGCCATCTCCCCAGCCATAAGAGCCAAATAAAGCTACTTTTTTATCCCTCAAGCTTCCTTCAATATCAGTAAAAAACGGATCAAAGTCGCCTTCTTCAAGCACCTCTGCCCCCATAGACGGACATCCAAAGACAATATGATCATAATCAGCAATTTTATCTTTACTAAAATCTGTTACAAAAAATGTCTCTGCGGTTTTTCCGCCCTTTTCAATTCCGTCCGCAATGCGATTCGCCATCAACTCAGTATTTCCTGTACCGCTCCAATAAACAACTGCAATTTTATCCATTATTTTTCTCCTTTAATCATTTTTCAACCAGTCTGAAACAATTGTCTGATTGACGTTCCGCGATTAATGTAGCTGCAAACTACATCACGGCATTTGGTATATTTTTCAAAAAGCTTTAATTTGTTCTCAACGTCTGAATATACCTTCCAACAACCACACGCCTGGCAATTTTTTCCTTTATTGAGAATAAATCCCTCAACATCTTCTATGGGATATCCTAAAAAAACGCCAATTTCATGTGGAAAATCTCCCGCTGCACTTACATTTCTTTTAAGATTGTCCAGCAGTTCATTAAAGCTCATCTTCTCTTGATAACCATATTTATTTAAAAATTCTATCACTTTTGGGTCTTTAAGACTTTTCATAAGCCTTTTCTTTTGATAAACCAGGATCAATATACGCCGTTCTGTTTCCCATAACGGTTCAAGATATAAGTCTTTATAATTCATAAAAGCATTATATTCTGACAGTAAAACCGAAATATCTGCAAACTGCTTCTTGGCACAGCAAATAAGGTTTGCTTCTTTTATTCCCATTAGGGTTGGGGCACAATGAAAGCCCAGTAATTTATCAAAATCATTTAGCATTTGTCTTATTTCCCCTTTTACATGTTCAGTAGTTTCATGTTAACTTCGAAGTAATTGTTAGAGCTAGCTAACTAACTGGAAACATCTTAGCATGTGCTTTTTATTCTGTCAATACCCTTCCCGTAAATAAGAATCATTATAAATTAATTAATACTGCTCCATTTTCCTAAATAAAATTGAATCAATCGCCAAATTTTTCTTGACAATATTATCACAAAAGGTTAAACTTTAAGCAAGATATGAGATTCGACTAACACTCTTATGAACATCTAACTGAATTAGGAGGTATGAATGATGCCGTTAAGCATGGCCCGTATGGGAGAACCCGTTAGAATAATGAAAATCAATGGTAAAGAAGAAACAAAACGTTTCTTGAATAGCTTGGGATTTGTTATTGGTGATAATGTCACTGTTGTTTCACAATTAGGCGGCAACATGATCATCAATGTTAAAGATACACGCGTTGCTATCGATAAATCTATGGCCAACCGTATAATGATCAACGAATAAGGAGATATGAATATGAAAACTTTAAAAGCCACTCCATGTGGTCAGACAGTAAAGGTTGTTAAAATTGAAAACAAAGGACCAATCAAGCGCCGTATTATGGATATGGGCATTACAAAAGGCGTGGATATTTTTGTCCGAAAAGTTGCTCCCTTAGGCGATCCTATTGAAGTAACCGTACGCGGCTATGAGCTTTCCCTCAGAAAGGCGGATGCTGAAAGCATTATTGTTGAGTAGTTTTATTTTTTTGCGCAACTGTTAGCCTATTCTAATTATGTGCAGATCGTAAAACAAAAATAGAAAGAACTAATTAAAGGAGTATTGATAGTGAAAAATATTTTAGAGAATGACAAGTTAACTTTTTTTATTGGTGGCATTGCCGCCGCTACTTTGGGGGTGAAGGCATTAAAGAGTAAGTGCGCCCATAAGTTTTTTGTAAACACATTAGCTTCTGGCATGAAATTACAGGATGATGCCAAAGTGATGTACGAAAATATTAAAGAAGATGCTGTTGACCTCTGTTATGAAGCAAAGCTTGAGTCAAAAAAAGCTGAATCTGCTGGAGAATAAGAGGTATCCAAACTATGAAATACACCATCGTTCACGATCTGCCCGGACGCATTCGTCTGCGTTGCGGACGTAATGCTTTTTCCCCTGATGAAGGCTACAGTATAACTTCTGTTTTGATGGCGCAAACCATAGTTACCGACGCAAAGGCTTCCAGTGTTAACGGAAGCCTTTTAATTTTTTATGTCGATGACTCTCGCTCCCTGCTTCTAGATTTTATTGACGCTCTGGTGCCGGCAAAGCTTCCTGTCATACCTCAATCCGAAAGAGACACCACCACTGAAGTTGACGCGGATTTTCAATATGCGCTTGCATTTAAGATTGTACGCCGCTTTCTTTTTCGAGGGTTTCTTCCTTCTCCCGTGCGCCATGCGATCACTTTGTTACGCGCTGTCCCCTATGTCTTACGCGGTATAAAAAGTTTGCTTAATTTCCATGTTAATGTTGATGTTTTAGACGCGTCTTCCATTGGGGTTTCTTTAATGCAGGGAGATTATGGAACCGCCAGCTCTATTATGTTTCTTCTTTCGCTCTCAGATTTACTGGAAGACTATACCAGAAAAAAAACCAAGCTGGCTTTGGCAGGCAGTTTGTCTGTCAATGTTGATACTGTGTGGAAACAAGACCACTCAGGTGAATTTATCAGCACACCAATCGGCCAGCTCGAAGAAAACGATATTATTATCGTTCGTACCAGCGGTACTATCCCCGTAGATGGCAGCATCTGTAAAGGTGAAGCCTATATTAATGAGGCCTGCATGACCGGCGAATCCCAATCCGTCTTAAAAAAAGAAGATGATTCTGTTTATGCCGGAACTGTCATTGAAGACGGCAGCATTGTTATAAAGGTTCGTGCCATTGGAAATGGAACCCGTATGAACAAAATTATTGAGCTCATTGACCAGTCAGAAAGCCTGAAGGCTGATGTCCAAAGTCGTGCTGAAAAATTAGCAGATTCGATTGTACCCTTTAGTTTTTTAGCCTCTGGTTTGGCGTTTTTGTTCACCAGAAACGCAACAAAAGCCGCCTCTGTCCTGCTGGTTGATTACTCCTGCGCCATTAAGCTTGCGACCCCGATCTCTGTTATCTCTGCCATGCATGAAGCGGCTAACCATAAAATCGTCATAAAAGGCGGAAAATTCCTTGAGTCCTATGCTCAGGCCGACACCATTGTTTTTGACAAAACAGGTACACTTACGGTTGCTTCCCCCAGTGTTGGTGAAGTCATTCCCTTTCCACCATACGACAGGACCGAAGTTCTGCGAACTTCTGCATGTCTTGAAGAACATTTTCCCCACAGTGTTGCCCACGCCATTGTTCGTAAAGCAGAGGAGGAAAATTTAAAGCACCGCGAAGAACATGCTGAAGTAGAGTATATTGTCGCACATGGGATACGTTCAAAGCTTCACAATAAAAAAGCGCTGATTGGCAGCTACCATTTCATTGTGGAAGATGAAGGGATCCCTGTAACACCTGAACAAAAGTCCATTATCCTGGAAAAATGGCATGGCAAATCGACGATTTTTCTGGCTCTGGGTGACGCATTGGCCGGTATGATTTGTATTGATGATCCACTCCGGCCCGAAGCTGCTGAGACAATACAGGCACTCCGTAAATCAGGCATAGATAAAATTATTATGCTTACTGGCGACAGTGACGAAGCCGCCCGGGATGTCTCAGCCCAGCTTGGCATTACTGAGTATCAGGCTCAAATATTACCGGAAGATAAAGCCTCGGTCATCAAAGGTTTAAAGGAAGATGGTCACAAGGTTATCATGGTAGGAGATGGTATTAACGACTCACCAGCTTTGGCGGCCGCAAATGTCTCTGTTTCCATGAAAGATTCTTCGGACATTGCCCGTGAGGTTGCAGATATCACTTTACTCAGCACAGATCTCAGAGAGCTGATTACTCTGCGGCGCCTTAGCCAGTCTCTACTGGAACGTATTCAGAAAAATTTTTATATTATTATTGGATTTAACAGCCTTCTGCTGGCGGGCGGACTGGTCGGATTTATTCCACCGGCTACCTCTGCTTTTTTACACAATTTTTCTACAATGTTTATCAGTGCGGCCAGTATGCGGCCCTGTTTAAAGGCGCCTGTGTGATTGATTATCTGAAAGGAATTTTATGAAAACACTGTACCTTATTATTGGTTTTTTATTTTTTGGTCTTGGGGCTATCGGCGTTATATTGCCGGTGCTCCCAACCACCCCTTTTCTTCTTGTCGCAAGCTATTGCTTCGCACGTGGCAGTAAGCGGTTTAATGATTGGTTTCTAAGCACCCGCATTTATCAAAAGCATTTGGACAGCTTTGTTAAGGAACGCTCCATGACTTTAAAAACTAAGATTTCTCTTTTATCCTTTGCGTCTGCGATGCTGATTCTTGCATTTTGTCTGGTAGATGTTATTTATGCGCGCATTCTTATCATTGCGGTAATAATCTTTAAATATTACTATTTTATTTTCAGGATTAAAACGATCCGGGAGGTCCAGAATGATTGATAAACGCCTGACACAAATGATGGGCAAGGCTAACCGGTATATTTTCTTAAATGTTTTTTTTAACTGGGTTTGCCTTTTGGCAAATATGACAATTATTTTTACTATCGCCTGGTTACTACAGAACATTTTAACGGGTGGTATTGAAAGCATTGAGATATCCGGCTCTCTGATAATCATTTTCATCGCTCTGATTGTGCGTTTTGCCGCTACTCTCATGGCATCAAAAATGTCCTATGCGGCCTCCTCTGGTGTCAAAAAAACACTGCGTGAAAAAATATATAAAAAACTGCTACGCCTGGGCATAAGCTACAACGAAAGAATCTCGACGGCTGAGGTGGTCCAGGTTTCCGTAGAAGGCGTTGAACAATTAGATATTTATTTTGGTAAATATCTTCCCCAGCTGTTTTATAGTCTTCTTGCCCCCATAACGCTTTTTGCTGTTTTGTCTTTTATTAATCTGAAAACAGCGCTGATTCTTCTGATTTGTGTACCGCTTATCCCTGTTTCAATCGTGGCTGTACAGAAAATTGCCAAAAGACTTCTTTCAAAATATTGGAGTACCTATACAGAATTGGGTGACAGCTTTCTGGAAAATCTTCAGGGATTAACAACCCTTAAAATTTACGAAGCCGACCAGTATAAAAATGAAGAAATGAATGCTCAATCTGAAAAATTCCGAAAAATCACCATGAAGGTTCTCACCATGCAGTTAAACTCCGTAACCGTCATGGACATTATTGCATATGGCGGCGCTGCCATTGGTATTATTTTAGCGATCACAGAATTTATGAAAGGAAATATCTCTTTTGGCGGTACCTTTGCGTTGATTATGCTTTCTGCAGAGTTTTTTATTCCACTGCGCCTGCTGGGTTCTTTTTTCCACATCGCAATGAACGGAATGGCCGCATCGGATAAAATTTTCCGATTGCTTAACCTTGAAGAACCTGCTCAAGCTGACGGCATCGTTGATCCCCAAAATGCGGATATTCATCTGCGTCATATCGCGTTTTCTTACGACGCCGAACGCCCTGTCCTGGAAGACGTCTCTTTGAGCATTCCAAAGGGGAAATTTATATCCATTGTCGGAGAATCTGGTAGTGGCAAAAGTACCATTGCTTCGCTGATTATGGGCGCTCATCAGAGTTACAGCGGGGATATCTGCATTGGACAGCAAAATCTAAAATCCCTGTCTGAAGCCAGCATTATGGAAAACATCACCCTCATTAGCCATAACAGTATGATCTTCAAGGGAAGCGTTCGGGATAATCTTTTGATCGCTCAGCCAACCGCCAGTGATGAAGTGCTGTATAATACGCTTAAACGCGTTTGCCTTTATGATTTTCTTATGGAGCAGCAGGGGCTGGATACCTGTATACTGGAGAACGGCTCAAACCTCTCCGGCGGACAAAGTCAGCGGCTCGCCCTTGCCAGAGCGCTGCTCCACAACTCCGAAATCTATATTTTCGATGAGGCAACTTCCAATATAGACGCGGAAAGCGAGGAACAAATCATGTCCGTTATCGAAGCTCTGGCCCATACCAAAACCGTTATACTGATTTCCCACCGGCTGGCCAATGTGCGTTCAGCTGATCAGATTTATGTTTTATATAAAGGACGTATCATCGCGTCTGGAACACACCCTGAACTTCTGGAAAACAGCAGCTATTATGCTGATCTCTGCTTTACTCAGACATCCCTTGAAAACTATGGAAAGGAGAAACCCGTTTATGCGCAGAAATCCCATCTCAATCATGGCACGGCTTATCGGGCTGGTTAAACCATTAATTCACATCATGCTGCTTACCATTCTTATGGGAATCGCAGGCTATTTATGCGCGATCTTTATTACCATTTTGGGTGGTTATGGCATTCTCTCTGTTTTAGATATTATAAAATTCGATTTGGGGCTGCTTTTTATCATCATCCTGATTCTGGGACTTATGCGCGGCATCCTTCATTACATTGAGCAGGCCAGCGGCCACTATATTGCCTTTAAGCTTCTTGCTATTATCCGTGACAAGGTCTTTAAAGCCATACGCAAGCTCTCCCCTGCAAAGCTGGAAGGACGCGATAAAGGCAATTTGATCGCAGTTATTACCGGTGACATCGAGCTTCTTGAGGTATTTTATGCGCACACTATTGCTCCGATTGCCATTGCCATAATCACCTCCTTAATTATGGTCATCTTTATTGGGCACTTCCACCCTTTGCTTGGCCTCATCGCGGCCATTGCTTACCTTTGCGTCGGGTTCGTCATTCCCGCGGCCGCCTCTCACCTGGGCTCAGAAAAAGGAAGAAGCTATCGCAGACTTTTTGGTGCGCTTAATACTTATTTTCTGGACAGCCTGCGCGGTTTAAAAGAATGTATCCAGTACCATTCCGGACCTTCACGCCTAACTGAAATCACACGTCAGTCCGATGAGCTCGATATTCAGCAAAAAGCGCTGAAAAGCCAGGAGGGTTTGTCTGCCGCTGTCACCAATACAGCTATTTTGTTTTTTGATCTTGCAATGCTCTTTACGTCTATTCTATTAATGCGCCAGGGGCTTCTTGGCTTTGAGGGCGTATTAATTCCGGTTATTGCTTTGTTTAGCTCCTTTGGTCCAACCGCAGCGCTCAGCAGTCTTTCAAACAATCTGCTTCAAACCTTTGCCGCCGGGGAACGGGTGCTGGATATTCTGGATGAGAGCCCGGTTGTCCGGGTCGTAGAAAACGGCGCAGACATCACGTTTGACGGAGGGGCATGTAAAGACCTGTCCTTTTCCTACGACGCCGAAACAATCCTTGACAAGATTACCATGGATTTTCCAGACTCCAAAGTTATCGGCATTCATGGAAAGAGCGGTTCAGGGAAGTCTACCTTACTTAAACTGCTCATGCGCTTCTGGGACCGCCAGTCTGGCAGTCTCCAGTTGTCTGGTCATGATATCCGCGAAGTCAATACACATAGTCTGCGTGAAAATGAAAGCTATGTCACTCAAAGCACTTACCTCTTTAATGATACCATTGGAGCAAATATCCGTATTGCACGTTTAAACGCCAGTGATAAAGAAGTCGCCGAAGCCGCCAAAAAAGCCTCTATTCATGACTTTATTTCCCAGCTTCCAAAAGGCTACGATACGCCGGTAGGCGAACTTGGTGAGTCCCTGTCAGGGGGAGAGCGCCAGCGTATTGGGCTGGCCCGTGCCTTTTTGCACCAGGCGCCCTTTATCCTGCTGGATGAGCCGACCAGTAATCTGGACAGCCTGAATGAAGGGATTATTTTGAAATCCATCCGGGAGCATGCCGCTGATCATACGGTTGTACTGGTTTCTCACAGGCGTTCCACCATGGGTATCACTGATCTTGATTATTCGATAGAAAATGGGAGGCTCTCCTGATGGCATGTGTAAAATCTGAACAGCGTATTGTTGAAGAAATGATCCGCCTCTATTGCTCAAAAAAACACCATCACAAAGCACTGTGTCCTGACTGCCAGGCACTTCTCGATTACGCGCTGGGCCGCCTGGAACGATGTCCTTTTCAGGATTCAAAGTCATTTTGCAGTCATTGTCCGGTTCACTGCTACAAACCAGCGATGCGAAAGCGGGTACAGGAGGTTATGCGCTTTTCAGGACCCAGAATGCTTCTTCATCATCCTGTTTTAGTGGTCAAACATATGATTGAAAGTAACCGCAGATGACAAACTGCCCTCTTTGAGGTAAAATAATCTCAAAGGAGGCTGACATGAAACATTTTTACCTGCTCATTAACGATCAAAACATACAAAACTGGACCCTCGTCAATCAGGTGTCGATTATAAAGGCTGGGAAAACAAATTGGTATTTTCCGGATATTCTTTACCGTCATCCCTTTGACGAGGGCTCTTTATGTCTTACGATCAATGACTCCTTAAGCGCAGAGCTTGCCTCTGCCCTGGAAACAGCTTTTAAAAAGCTTCCGCCCCACCGTATTGTATTATTGAGAATTAACAGCAATCCTGAATGGCAAAAGGCCTTTTCTCACTGGAAAGCCACTCTTGAAAGCAATAATCATCCATTCTTTACCCCGGAGGAATCGCTGATGATGGAAAAAACAAAAGCGGCGCTCCGCTTGACTGAATCACAGAAAATTGTTTTTACAAAAGCCTGCATCTCCCAAAAGCTTAGAAGTGAAAATCGCCTTTTAAATTCACTGCTGCCCTATACGGAGCTTAAAGTTGCTGCTAAAAAAGAAAGGAGCGCTGTTTTTAATGCCTTGCTCAAAACGCTCTGGGCTTAAACCCTTTTCCCATGTTTATCTTGAGAAAAGAGTGGCCTGTCATCCAAATACTCAAGCTATCTTAAGTAAGCTCAATTATGACAGTCTTATTTATATTGATAACTATTCCCAGATCTTCAACCGGCATCATCAGGACTTCGTCGCTCAGAAGCGTTCCCCCAATCTTATTCTGGCTCAAAAGAAACAGGATTTCTATTATAAAGGCTCACCCTACTGTGAAAACTTTGGGCACACACGTTTTTACTATACGGTCATTATCATGAACTGTCTCTATGATTGCAGCTATTGTTATTTGAAAAGTATTTACCCTTCAGGACACATGGTTGTTTTCGTCAATAACGAGGATTTTATTGCCTCCGTGGAGCAGGATTTATTGACAGGCAGTGAACCGCTTTATCTGGCCATATCCTACGATAGTGATTTAATGGCTCTTGATCCGCTGACCAATTTTCTGAGTCCATGGCTGGCCTTGGCTAAAAGGTACCCTCAGCTTACTATTGAGGTAAAAACAAAGGCTGGGCGGTTTCCCATCGCAGATCCCCCTCAAAATGTTATTTTCGCCTGGTCGCTGCTTCCTGACTCCGTAATACGCCGATACGAGCGCCATACGCCTTCCCTGACAACGCGGTTAAAAGCTGCTTCTCAGGCGCTTGACGCCGGGGCCACCGTTCGATTTTCCATCGAACCGGTAATGCCCATTTACAATAGCACAAACATCTATCACGACTTTATCTGCTTTTTAAATAAGCAATTAGATTTAAACCGCTTGCTGGATATTAATGTCGGCGGATTTCGGATCAGTGGTAAACAGTTTAAATCTTTTTATAAAAAAGATCCCACCTGCCCGGTTTTCGCCTGGCCCTTGACAGAAAATGCCTATGGTATCGGCTATAGTGATAACGAACCGTTGATCGAGCAAATAACAAATGATTTGAAAAGCTTTGTAAAATCTGAAAAAATCATTGTATACCAAGCCGCCCCTTGACAAAGAGAACTATAAACTATAATATTTAATTTAATGACTATTAATAGAAGGAGATTTTCTAAATGGAAAAACAAGTCGTAGCCGTCGTCGAAGGTAAAGAAATTTACAATACCGACCTGGAAGCTTTAATACAACAATTACCTCAGGAGCAGCAAGGCCAGTTCCGCACAAAGGAAGGCCGCAGAAAATTACTTGAGGAGCTGGTTGCTCAGGAACTTTTTTATCTTGAAGGTAAAAAAAACCATGAGGATGAAACTGAGGAGTATCTCGCCCTGGTGGAGGACGCAAAAGAAAAACTGCTGAAATCACATATGATTGCTAAATTTATGAAAAATATTGAAGTGAGCGATGAAGAAGTTAAAAAGTTTTACGACGAAAACCCAAAACAGTTCATTGCTCCGGACAGCATTCGCGCGAGTCATATTCTGCTTCCCTCAGAACAGCAGGCCATTGATATTATTCAGGAAATCAAGGATGGCGGCAAAACCTTTGAAGAAGCTGCAAAAGCTTACTCTGTCTGCCCGTCCAGGGAGCAGGGCGGCGACCTGAGTTATTTTTCAAAAGGAAAAATGGTTCCACAATTTGAAAATGCCGCTTTTGCCATGAAAGTCGGTGAAATGAGCGACGAACCGGTTAAAACGGATTTTGGCTGGCACATCATCAAGGTAACTGACAGCAAAACCTCTGAAACCATTCCTTATGATGTGGTTAAGGAAAATGCCCGTCAGTATCTTCTCGGGCAAAAACAAAACCGTGCTTTCCTCGACCGTGTCGATGAACTGAAAAATGAATATAACGTCGATGTAAAAATCGGCTTATTCTAAATAAAGACCTGGGCTACGTGCCCAGGTCTTTATTTTAAAACTTTTGTCAGTGTTTAACCGATATTTTCTTTATTAAAAAAACACCTGCGCCCATTGATATAAATTCCGTTAAAGGTACGGCCATCCAGATGCCCGTTACGCCTAATAAGAGCGGCAGCACACTGACCAATATCAGGTTGAAAACACATCCTCTAAACAAGCAAAGAGCCAGGGAAATTCCCGGACGGACAATGGCCTGAAAGTAATTGATAATAAACATGTTGGTCCCTGTGACAAAAAAACCAATAAAATAAATACGTATGGCTGTCGCAGACAGCGCAAGTACCTCCGATGAAGGATTTAAAAAAATATAAGTAAACAGATCTGGTACAAGAAGTCCTAAAACAGCCGGAAGAGCACAGACAGCCAAAGCCGTTTTAATCCCAAGGGCACGTACCTTATAGATACGGTCAAACCTTCCCGCGCCATAATTGGTGGATAAAATTGGCTGGGCCGCCTGGCTGACTCCGTTGCTTAAGGCTGTGACCACAAAGGCTGTATTCGTGATAACACCGTAAGCACTCACACCAATATCCCCCACGTAGCGTAAAAGCTGATGATTAAATGCAAAAATAACAATTCCGGCTGAAATTTCAATAAGAAAACTGGTTACACCATTTGCAAACACTGCTCTGAAAAAGGAGAAAGTCAGCCCTCTGAACCGAAAACAAAGCCCGTTTTTCTTAGAGAAAAAATGAGAAACCAGTATACAATCAGTCAAAACAGACCCCATCACACTGGCCAGCGCAGCACCGGCCATGCCCATTTGAAATGGAAAAACCAGCAGTATATCAAAAATAATATTAAATATGCCGCCGGCAATGACAGCTGCCATTGCGCGCCTGGGGGCGCCATCATTACGAACAAAGGCCTGTAAAAATGATGAAAAGCTAAAGATCAGCGCTCCGCCCGCAATATAAGGAGCATATTTCATAATATAGGGCATGGTAACCGTTGTTCCGCCCAGAAAAAGCATGATCTTTTCACCAAAAATAAAAAAGACCATTATGTAAATAATGCCTGCCAGCAAATTAAGTATAAAGGCCGTGGTAAAATACTGCTGACCCTTTTTTCTTCTCCCCGCCCTCTGCTGATAGACATCAGCACAGAGCCGCCTACACCAAATAATAATCCTGTGCCAAAAACAAGGTTAAAGACGGGCAGCACAATGTTCAGGGCTGCCATTGCCTCCGTTCCGATACCTTTTCCAATAATGATTGTATCCGCTAAAATATAAATAGAGGTTACCATCGTCCCACTGATCGCAGGAAGCAGATAGTGAAAGAACAGTTTTTGAACCGGCTGTGTCACCAGTTGGTTTTTATCCATTTTATTCTCCCCTTTACGGTCTTGTACCTTAGAGCAGCAGACCCGTCATTGTTTAGTCTCTCAAAATTATAACACAGACACCTGCTATACGGGAAAACAAATTCTTCTTTAACCACAAAAAAGACTGCCAGCGTGGGAAAGTGCGAGCAGTCTTTTCTGTGTTGTCCGAGATTATCAAAGATAAGGGTTTGGTATGATATTGCTTTATTTATATACCCCGATCCGCAATATCTAAACATTATGATCTGAGCTTAAAAAATATGGTATTTTTCCCGAAAGGCACTGACCGGCAGGGGCTTTGAAAAGTAGTAACCCTGTCCGATCTCACAGCCGATCTCTTTTAAAAACCGGAGATGTTCCTCTGTTTCCACACCTTCACAAACGACTTGAATACCCAGGTATTCTGCCATATCAACGATATTTTTTATAATGATCTGAGCCCTTTTTACGCTCGTACCTTCCAGCAAAAACTCTTTATCCAGTTTTAAAACATCAATGGGCAGAGACATGAGTAAATTCAAAGATGAATAGCCTGCTCCAAAATCATCCATAACGATTAAAAAGCCATTTTTCTGAAGTACTTCCATTGTTTTAACGACCTTTTCAGGATTTGTTCCAAAGGCACTCTCGGTGACCTCCGCTTCAACATAACAGGGTGGAATGTTATAGGTTTCGACGATTTGCTGAAACTGACGTACAAAATCCATCTGACGCACTGTTATTCTTGAAAAGTTCACTGAAACCGGAAGCGCTGTTTTTTCCGGATCATCCAAAGCCTGCCGCACCAGCAAACAAACTTTTTCAAGCATGTAAAAATCAAGTTTTGTTATAAAACCATTGCTCTCAAAAAGCGGGATGAACTCATCCGGCGGCAAAAATCCATATTCCTGTGATACCCACCTCACCAGCGCCTCAGCGCCAATAACACTGCCGCTAAGAATATCTACCTTTGGCTGTAAATAAACCTTGAACTCTTCCATTTCCAAAGCTTTGTCCGCAGATTTCGTCAGTCTTGTCTCACGTGTCAGCTGCTCCAGCAATGCTTCATCATACCATACAGTGGTCGCCCGCTTTCCATTTTTGGCGATTTTGTGAGCAAAAGCTGATTTGTCAATCATCGCCTCAACGGATTCTTCCCCCGCCTCTACCTTATAGATACCAAAAGAAAAAGAAAGCTTTTCTAAAAAATCCATTTTTTTAGAAATAAGCTGGTTAAGATAATCACGAATTTCTTTGTCAATACTCTGAGTCTTTTTCGTGAGGATGATAAAATTATTGGCAGATACACGGGCGCACAATTCACCCTCAAACTTTTTTGAGAGACCAAACCCGATATTTCTAAGAATGTTATCCCCCATCTGGTAGCCATAGAGATCATTGATATACTTAAAATCATCAATATCCATATTGACAATAATATAATCAGAGCGGTCACGACGGTTTAAAATCGTTTCTGTTCCCTGAATAAAAGCCAAATAATTGGGAATTCCCGTCAAAGTATCGTGATAGTAAATTTGTCTGAAATCCTTATATCTTTTACGTTCTCTGAAAATCACCCAGACGCTCGAAACCAGAATATATACAATCAGTATTATAAAGGTACGATAAAGTTTTCTGTCTGAATATTGTTCAGCCAGAGACACAGCCTGGTCAGATAGCTTAAAGTGCTGCTCACTGAGCTGATAAAGATTCTCCCTGCCAGTTCCACTTCGGACCACATCAATCTCGAGCTTTATATCTTTCCACACTTCCTGAATTTCAAGAAGCTTAGCCTGATAATCACTGTCGCCGCATTTATTCAGCTGGTAATCGCCATCACCGGTCTGCAAATCATAAAGAATACCGTCCAGGCGATCCATTAGTGGAGCGTTCGGATCTCCGCTGATCTCATTTTTAACCAGCTTCTGTGTTGCTCCTCTGACAATCCCGGTATAATTTATAATTCTCGAATCGCCGGCATTTTGAAATAAAAAAAACAGCAAAATAACAGCTCCGACAAGCCAGATTACAGTATATAGGACAATATTCTTTCGATTTTCCATTGATTACCGGCTCCTTCATTTCAGCTCAGTTCAAACCTTTCATATTAAGGTATTTAATCACTTAATATAATACAGTTTAAAAAATTGCTTGGTTGTCATGAATTCTAGTTTAAAACTTTTCATGAAATATAAACCATTCTTATTATAGCACCATTACAACTTGTGTGCAATCCATTTCTTATGACCGAAAACACTATATAGAGTCATTCAATTCTTTGATTAAATTTTCACACATCATCTGGAAGATCATACAAGACACAGGTTGGCACTTCTGTTAAAATAAAACCAGAAAGTGAGGAGACTACATGACATTCGAACAAGAACAAAGACATGTTTATTATGATACAGATCTAAAAATTGAAGCATACCACTTAACTGGAATTGTCCAGCCTTTTCCCAACCATTTTCATGATTATTACGTTATCGGTTTTGTGGAAGGCGGGCGCCGTCATTTATGGTGTAAAGATCAGGAATATGATCTGAGTGCCGGAGATTTGATACTTTTCAACCCACGAGACAGCCATCGCTGCTCTCCAAGAAACGGAGAAATTCTGGATTACAGAGCGGTTAATATCCCCATTGAGGTTATGCAAAGCGCCGCCCGTGAAATCACCGGCCAGTCCTATACCCCATTTTTCACCCAAAATGTCGTCTATCAAAGTGATATTATAACCGCTCTGAATGACCTTTACACAGGCATCGTTGAGCTGTCATCACGTTTTGAAAAGGATGAGGCTTTCTTTCTGCTTTTAGAACAGCTATTCCGCGAATACAGTTCTCCTTTTGAACAGAGCAATATGATCGAGCCAGACAATAAAATTAAAACTGTTTGTACCTATATGGAAGACCATTTTTCGGACAACATCTCGTTAGATGACTTAACAGCTCTAGCCGGGCTCAGTAAGTCATATTTTCTGCTGCTGTTCACAAAACAGGTTGGTGTCTCTCCATATCGTTATCTCCAGTCCATTCGTATTGAGCGGGCTAAAAAACTGCTGGAGCAGGGTATCCCGGCCATTGATACTGCGGCCATGACCGGTTTTTCGGATCAGAGTCATTTTTCACGCTTTTTCAAGGATTTTATTGGTTTGACTCCACGGCAATACCAAAAAATTTTCCAACCACAAAAGGATTCAGAGAAGGAGGTATCTTCCAATGAATACTAAAAGTGCGTCCATTGGGCACATTGCCGCCTTTTTTACCATTATCATCTGGGGAACCACCTTTATTGCCACAAAAGTACTTCTGCGGGTACTCACACCCGTTGAAATTCTTTTTTACCGTTTTTTTCTTGGCTATCTGGTATTATGGCTGGTTGCTCCCAGAAATCTGAAGCTAAACAGCCGAAAGCAGGAGTTCTATTTCATGGCTGCCGGCCTTCTGGGCGTCACACTCTATTTTCTTTTGGAAAATTTTGCCCTTACCTTTACGCTGGCAGCAAACGTTGGGGTAATCATTGCCATTGCACCCTTTTTTACTGCACTGTTTGACTATTTTTTCCTCCATGGAGAAAAGCCTGGCCTGCGGTTCTTTATTGGATTTGTTGTCGCAATTACAGGTATTTGCCTTATCAGCTTTCGCGGTGACAGCACGGTACAGCTTAATCCAGCCGGCGATCTGCTGGCCATTGCCGCCGCTGTTGTCTGGGCCGGATACTCAACCTTTACTAAAAAGATCAGCACCTTTGGTTACGGAACCATCCAAACCACCCGAAGAATCTTTTTTTATGGCCTGCTTTTTATGATTCCCGCTCTGTTTGTTTTTGGTTTTCACCTGGATTTTTCAGTTTTTACTGAATTCAAAAATCTGGCCAATATATTATTTTTGGGCTTTGGCGCATCAGCGCTTTGCTTTGTTACCTGGAATCTGGCGGTAAAGCTCCTGGGTCCGGTTAAAACCAGCGTGTATATTTATATGGTGCCTGTCATTACCGTGGTCACCTCTGTGATTATTCTGCACGAGCATGTTACCCTGCCGGCAATTTTAGGTATTGTGCTGACCATCGCAGGGCTGTTCCTTTCAGAAAGCCGGCTTAGTCTCAAACGTCAAAAATCATTAAATAAAAAAGAGGAGCTGCGCGGCTAACCGCGCAGCTCCTTTTTTCATTCTAACACTCAGCTTTAATCTGCTCCATAACTTTTCCAATGGCGTCATGGATTGTCAATGTGGCATCTGATTCTCTGGCGGTGGCATCCTTATTGATAACCACCAGACTTTTTCCTCTGAAATAATCAATAAAACCTGCTGCCGGATAAACGACTAAAGAGGTTCCTCCGATAATCAGGGTATCTGCCTCGCTGATTGCCTGCACTGCCCTTTGAATGGTCTCAGAGTCAAGCGCCTCCTCGTAGAGTACCACATCTGGCTTGATTCTGCCTCCGCAAGCGTCACATTTCGGAATACTCTCAGTGTTTTTAACATAGGCAGCATCAAAAAATTTTCCACACTTCTGGCAAAAATTGCGGTGAATACTGCCATGCAGCTCATAAACTGCCTGGCTGCCCGCGGCCTGGTGCAGGCCGTCAATATTCTGTGTCACCACTGCCTTTAGCCTGCCGCATTTTTCAAGCTCTGCCAGCTTCATATGGGCAGCGTTTGGCTTAGCATCCAGAAACATCATTTTATTTTTGTAAAAATCATAAAAGGCTTCTGTATGATTTTCAAAAAAGCTGTGGCTCACAACCTGTTCAGGCGGATAACGATACTCTTGCATGTAAAGACCGTTACTGCTGCGAAAATCAGGAATTCCACTTTCAGTTGAAACGCCAGCTCCGCCAAAAAAAACAATGCTTTTGCTCTCATCAATAATTTTTTGTAATCGACCAATTTGTTCCATCGCTAAAACCTCCTTTTATTTTTAGTATACCACATTTTTTCACTTAAAATTAATCATTTCAGCTAAACAAGTTATAAAATCAGCCTTCACCACTATATAAGCTTTACTCGGTATGGTATAATAACAGCATTTTAAAAGTTTAAACATTTCTATCAGGAGATTGCCCGATGAAAAAACAAACCATTGGCTTTGCCGCTCTGGCAATGCTTCAAAAAATACTGAGTCTGTCCTGTTTCTTAATCGCTGCCGGAACTCTGAACTGCCTGCGGGGCTGGATTTATTTTATTCTGTATCTGACGGTCATGGCCGCTACGCTGGCTGTTTTGTTACACCGCAATCCAGATGCGCTGTCTTTTCCAGAAAAAGGCGCTGAAAAGGCAGCCGGAGCAGATATCACCCTGCGTAATTTTTGCAGTCCTCTGGCTTTTTATGGCATCTACATTATCGCCGGGCTGGAAATCCGTTTTCACTGGTCTTTGGTGCCCCAGCCTGTGATAGCTGCGGGGCTTATCCTCAGCCTTATCGCCAATCTGCTGATGTCTTGGGCGCTGCTCTCAAACAAGTATTATGAATCGGATACTCCCATGCTTAAGGATACCCAGCCCACTGTCTGTTCCAGCGGTCCCTATCGTTTTGTACGGCATCCAGGCTATCTTTTTATGATTTTCTGGGCCGTCACAGTCGCGATGATTTTCGGATGGGCCACAGGCATTATGTCCGCTTTAATTATTCTTCTTCTCATCCTCCGGACTTATTATGAGGATCAATCCTTGATGGCTTCTTTTCCTGGCTATTCAAGCTATGCCCGCCAGGTAAAATACCGCTTGATCCCTTATATCTGGTAAGCATAAAGCCTGCAGGCAGGCCATCGCAAATGTGTCTGCATGCAGGCTTTATCAACAATTCAAAAAATCCAGGTGACTAAATCTTGTTTGCGGGCTGCCGGCTCGGCTGCCTCAGCTTTATGCCCAAAAACCGCTGCGGTAGATGGTTTATATCCCTCAGGTATCTTTAGCTCTTTTTTCAGCAGCACACCCTCCTGTGAGAAAAAGGCCAATAAAACAAAATAAATCCAGCAGCTTCCGATTTCCAATGACTCTGCGGCCAGAAGCATATTTTCCATGGCGGCAGAGCAGTCATAGTCCAAGCCCACATTTTCCTCAGAGCTTGATACCACAATCAGGGCAGGCGCACCATAAAGGCAATTAAAATCAGGATCATTTCCTAAATCTGCCAGGTGGCCGCCAAGCTGTCTGGCCGTTTCCTTTGCCAGCTTACTCATCCGGTTGAGCATTTTTTTGTTTTGAATCACGGTGAAGTGCCAGCTCTGGCCTCCCGCATTGGGTGCATACATCCCGGCTTCAAGAATGTCCTTAAGCGTCTCCTCATCAACCGGATCTGCCAGGTAGCTTCGGATACTTCTCCGCTTTAAAATTGTCTGTAATGTTTCGTTTTTCTTCATTATTTACCCCTTTTAATAATTGACTAAAGCATTATTCAGCTTTTATCCTCACAAACCGGCAAAATAAGCCGCATTGAAAACATACCATCCTCCGCTTTATACCTCAGCAAACCACCGTATCGTCTGGCAAAAATCGAGATGCTCTGTGTTCCAAAGCCGTGGTCTTTCACTATGGTTTCCGGATATCCGGTTTCAGCATTAAACATAATCTCGCCTGTGTAAGTATTGGTAATTTCAATAAACAGCTGTGACCCCACACGTGAACATACAACTGAGATTCTGCGCGCGTCGGCGCTGTTCATCTGATTACAGGCATTGATGGCATTTTCGATACCATTGGCAAAAACCAGCGACAGCTCTTCTACGCTGATGGACAGTTTTTCAGGAAGATTAACCCTTATGCTAACTGTTATGCCCACATTTTCAGCCATCTGTCCATAAACTGACAGCACTGCGTTCAACACCTCATCCTCGCAATAACAGACTGCTGGCCGGCTTATCTTTTCAATGGTATTGTTCATGGAGGCTAAAATAGCCAGCGCCTCATCATCACTGTGTGTCTTAATACACGCGGTTAGCGCGGTGGTAAGATGGCGAAGATCATGCTGGAAAATCCTAAGATTCTCCTCGCTCTCGGCAATGGCCTGCATATGCTTTTTCAATGATGTCATCTGAAGCTGCATGGAGGAAAGCTCCCTTGTGCTCTCAAAATAGCTGCTCTGCTGCTTAAGGATTGTATAGATTGTTCCATTGTATAAAACAATGGCAACACAAAGACCAATGGCCGCCGGAATACTCTCAGGGCGCTCATTTAGCGGTGCCGGATAAGAAGCTATGTTTAAAAATGAAAGCAGCAGACAGATCGGAATCAGCGATAAACGTATCCAGCCGGTTTGCAACTGCTCCAATGTCTCGAGGAGTGGTTTCCGGATAAACCTTATAATAACCAGCGCCAGTATAAAGAATACCACCACCTGGCTCAGAAGCTCTCCGGCGACATCGGGCAAATATGATGCCAAAATCCCGCAAAACAAATCCTGAATGGCCACAAAGCTACAGGACATAAGAAATGAGAAAAAGGTTCTCGCATCATTATAGCGTGACAGAAGTATATTAAAACCAATGGCGATCACAATGTGAAGCAGTCGAAATTCCAGATCGCTTATGCTTTCAGGAAGCCTGAGTTCCAATAAGATATCAAGAATGATTACCGCAAGAATTCCAGCTCCGGTAATCAGAAAAGTTTTTGTTCTTGAAAAACGCCAATTTGATAAAAGCAGGAAATAAACAATGCCGAATGGCGCAGTGATAATGATTTTCCATAAACTGAATGCATTCATATCTGTTTCCTCCCCACTTTTGCTACTATTATATCGGAAAAAGACACAAGATGCAAAGTTGACCCCTCACTGAGTTCAACCAGTCCTTAAAATGACGATGCTGTTTATATCCTGTTAAAAACAGCATCGCTTTAATCCATCAAAAAAACGGCGAATGGTATCGCCGTTTTTCTTTATTTTGCCTTACCCTGCTCGGCTACTTTCTTCATCCGTGTTTCAATGATGGACTGATCCCCCAGATAATAGTGGTCTGTCATATTAAAGTCATCGTCAAATTCATAAACCAGAGGAATACCCGTTGGAATGTTGACGCCCATGATCTCATCCTCTGACAGTCCTTCAAAATACTTAACCAGAGCCCGGATCGAGTTGCCGTGCGCAACCAGCAGAACACGTCTGCCCTCCTGCATATCCTTCTTAATCACTTTTTCATAATATGGGATCACACGGGCAATGGTATCCTTAAGGCTTTCTGCCAGGGGCAGCTCACTTTTCTCCACATTTCGGTACTGTTCCTGCAACTGTGGATTTCTCGGGTCCTCCGGCTCCAGCTCTGGAGGACGGACATCAAAGGAACGCCGCCAAATTTTGACCTGTTCCTCTCCGTATTTTTCAGCCGTTTCTGCCTTATTAAGCCCCTGTAACGCACCATAATGGCGTTCGTTAAGCTTCCAGTCCTTAATAACCGGCAGCCATGCCCGATCCATTGTATCCAGAACCACATTTAAGGTATCCACAGCCCTCTTCAAAAAAGAGGTATAGCAGATATCAAAATCATAGCCCTTTCCTTTGAGCATATTTCCCGCGTCAGCGGCTTCTTTGATCCCTTTATTCGATAAAATTACATCCGTCCACCCTGTAAACAGGTTCAGTCGGTTCCATTCACTTTCACCATGTCTTAAAAGTACAAGCTTCATCTTTATCATCTCCTGTTCTTTTAAGTATTCATACCCAAAAATCTCTGGAAATTGCATATTTTTCAAAAACGGTTCTTTTTTGTACCCATACTTTTCACAACAAGGATTCATTCCCATCTTTATCTAAATTTTACTTTAGAATCAAGTTGAAGTCCTTGCTGTTATCAACTATAATTGTCATACAGGCAATAAACCATCTGTTTTGATGATTATAATATCTAAAAAAGGGAGAGCAAACATTATGAGATTAATTACCCGTTCTGACTTCGACGGCCTTGTCTGCGGCGCGCTGCTCAAGGAAGCCGGAATCATTGATCATTGGAAATTCGCCCATCCTAAAGACTTGCAGGATGGTCTGGTAGAGGTTAACGAAGATGACTGTCTGGCAAACGTCCCCTTTGTAGAGGGCTGTGGCCTATGGTTTGACCACCATTCCAGCGAATTTGAGCGTAATCAGCTCACTGGAAAATATAAAGGCGAAAGCCGTATCACACCATCCTGTGCGAGAATTATTTACGAATACTACGGCGGAGAGGAACGTTTTTCACATTTCAACGAAATGCTGGCCGCTGTCGATAAAGTGGATTCTGGCAATTTAACCATTGATGAAATTCAAAACCCAGAAGGCTGGATATTAATCGGTTTTCTGATGGATCCCAGAACAGGTCTGGGACGCTGGCGCAATTTTACCATCTCCAACTATCAGCTGATGGAAAAGCTGATCGACGCCTGCCGGACCATGTCCACAAATGAGATTTTGAATCTTCCGGATGTTCAGGAACGTATCGAAATTTATTTTGAACAAACTGCCAAATTTAAGAAAATGATTGAAAAATATACCCATACCGAAGGTGATGTCATTATCTCCGACCTGCGTGGTGTAGACCCGATTTATACCGGGAATCGCTTTCTTATTTACAGTATGTACCCAGAACAGAACATCTCAGCCTGGATTGTCAGCGGTAAGGGGGGGCTGGGCTGCTCGGTAGCCGTTGGTTACTCAGTCTTAAACCGGACCTCCTGTATTGACGTTGGCAGCTTAATGCTTAAATATGGCGGCGGCGGTCACAAGGCTGTCGGTACCTGCCAGTTTAAGGATGAAGAAATTCAAGAAAAGCTTCCCAAATTATTGGACGAACTTGTAAATCCTTAGTAAAAACGGACTATCCACAAAACCCCACTCTCCTCAGTGAAAGCGGGGTTTTATTTTCTATTCATTCATCCTGTTGTTTTTCTCCTTTAAAACGTTATCAAACCGTGCTATAATGAATTTATGAAAAGTCTCTGATGGTATTGTCCTAAAAACAGGCTTCCCAAAATCATCTGTTCACGGTTTTACCACAATAGGGTACTGCTGGAAACGACTGTGCCTTCCGTACTTGAAAAGGAGGAAAAAATGAGAAAAAAACTGTTATGTATGATTCTGGCCCTTACATTAATTTTAAGCGTGACTGCCTGCAGCCCGAAGCAGGATACATCGGCCGATAAAACCTCTGGTGAAATCAAAGTCACAGACGCCATCGGGCGAGAGGTCACCCTTCCTGCGCCGGCGACCAAGGTCGTTGGGACACATAACCCATCCTTAAACACCGCAGTTGTCATTGGCGGCGGCAAGTATATCGCCGGCTTTGGCAACAAGGACATGGCCCGGGGCCTGTATGAGCAGGTTATTGACGGATACGATGATCTTCCACAGATCGGCAAGAGTAAGGATATCAATATGGAGACGGTTATGGAGTTAGGTGCAGACCTTGCGATTCTGCCTGAACGTTTTGCCGGTCAAGCTGACCAGTTCGCCGAAGTAAATGTTCCGGCCATCGTTGCACTTCCTAACGACGAAAGCTTTGATACCGTCACAAATTCCTTAAAAATCGTCGGTAAGGCATTGGGAGAAGACAACCGCGCCGAAGAAATCACTTCTTTTATTAATGATAAAATCACCGATGTCAACAAGAAGGTAGGCTCGGCTTCTGAAAAGCCGTCTATCCTGTTCTTAGGCGGTACCAGCCAGTTGACCGTCGCCCCTGATGCCATGATTCAGACCTATATTATCGAAAAAGCCGGCGGAAGCAACGCAGTCAGCGGTCTGGATAAGAAGGGCGAATTTGCCGATGTCAGCATTGAGCAGATCGTTGGCTGGAATCCAGATATCATCTGGATACCTTCCTACGCCAAATATAAAGTGGATGATATTCTGAATGATCCGGCCTGGAGCAGTATTAAGGCTGTTCAGGACAAAGCCGTTTATGTTTTTCCGTCTGCACTGGAACCGTGGGATTACCCGACGGCCTCCTCTGTTCTCGGTGTCTGCTGGGCAGCAAATAACCTTCACGGCGATCTTTATAGTTCTGATGATTTTATGAAGGATGTCGATGCCTTCTATCAGATGGTCTATGGCAAAAGCTTTACCAAGGAACAGCTTGGGCTTCAATAAGCGCTGAGGACTTGCGGGCTGGCAGGCTCAATGAATGCCTGCCGGCCCTTTCATTTTATCCACTATGAAGAACACAAAACATCGACATCTCATTTTTGTATTAACCGCCATATTGCTCTTGCTCATGGTTATTGCCTGCTGCGTAGGGCGCTACACGGTAAACCCCCAGGATATGCTTCATGCCCTCCAGACCAAAATCACGGGCGAGCCCGGGAATCTGGCCATGGAAAACGTCTTTTTTGTCATTCGGCTGCCCCGTGTCATTGCCGCGGTCAGCATCGGTGCGGTGCTTTCACTTTGCGGCGCCGTTTATCAGGGCATTTTCAAAAACCCACTGGTATCGCCGGATTTACTTGGTGTGTCCAAAGGTGCCTGTGTAGGCGCTGCGCTGGCAATCCTGCTGGGCGGCGGCATGCTTGCGCGTCAGGTGTCTGCCTTTGCTTTCGGCATCATCGCCATGCTCATGACCATGACCTTTCCCAAGCTTCTGCGCAACCAGTCCAACCTTGTTTTAGTGCTGGCCGGTATCATCACCAGTGGCTTTATGGATTCGATTCTTGGGCTTATGAAATTTACCTCCGAAAACGACACAGACCTTGCCGCCATTGTTTTCTGGCAGATGGGCAGTCTGGCTGCCATAAAGGTTAATGAAATTCTTTCTGTACTGCCCGTTTTTGCGATTGGTGCTTTTATTTTGCTGAGTCTCTCCTTTCGGATCAATATTCTTTCTTTTGGTGATATTGAAGCGCAGAGCCTTGGTGTCAATGTAAAAAAAATCCGATGGATCATTATTCTAATCGCCAGCCTGTTGACTGCCAGCGCGGTCTGCATCAGCGGAACCATTGCCTGGATCGGGCTGATTATGCCACATCTTGCAAGGATGCTGGCAGGCTCTGACCATATCAAATCCCTTCCAGTAACCATGCTGATGGGCAGTATTTTCCTGCTTCTCATCGACACCATTGCCCGCACAGCTACCTCTCTGGAAATACCGCTTTCTGTTTTGACAGGCCTCATCGGTGCCCCCTTCTTTGCCTGGCTTTTATACCGGCAGAAAGCAAAGGTGAGCTGATGAAAATACAAATTGAAAACCTGTCTTTTTCTTATTCTGATTCTGCTCCGTTGTTGAAAAATATTGGCTTTACCCTTTCTTCAGGCCGGGTGATCTCTATCCTCGGGCCAAACGGTGCGGGAAAGACGACGCTTCTCAACTGTATTGCCGGGCTTTTTAAGCCCTTGAAGGGAAATATTTTAATTGATGGAAAAAATATGGATCGCCTTTCCCATCGGGAGGTTGCAAAAATTATTGGCTATGTTCCGCAGATCATTGTTCCTACTTTTTCCTACTCCGTTCTGGACTATGTGGTGACGGGCTGTGCCCCGCATATCGGTACCTTTGAACGGCCAAAACAAGTCCATTTTGACGCTGCCATGGCTGCTTTGGAAAAAATGGGCATTGTGGCTCTCAAGGATAAGCCCTACAATGAAATCAGCGGCGGCGAACGCCAGCAGGTCAGCATTGCGCGTGCCCTGGCCCAAAAGCCTGCCTTTATCCTGATGGATGAGCCCACCGCTCATCTGGACTACGGCAATCAGATTCAAGTGCTCAAGACCATCCGCTCAATGGCTTCTCAGGGCTATGGTATCGCGCTGACCACACACAATCCCGACCATGCCCTGCTTCTGGGCGACCAGCTGGCTGTCCTGGAACGGGACGGTACCTTTACCTTTGGTGATTGCAGGGAGGTATTGACAGAGCCCTTTCTCAATCATCTTTACGGCATAGACCTTCGGCTTGAGGATATCACCTCTGTCGGCCGCCGAGTCTGCTTTGCACCAAAACTATAAAATGGAGGTTTACCATGAATCCAAAGAAATTACTGGAAGAACAGCTTAAGTTGGAGGAAGCCGGACGTCCCTACGCGATAATAACCATTATCCGTGCAGACGGCGCAGTTCCAAGAAAAAGCGGCAAAATGCTGGTAACTGCTGACGGCAACAGCATTGGCACCATTGGCGGCGGCAGTTCGGAGCTGCTGGCCATACAGGACGCTCAGGCATGTATCCGCTATGGTGAAAACGCCGTTAAGGATTATGTTCTGAACAGCGAAAATGGTATGGTCTGCGGTGGCGACTTCTCTGTATTTATCGAGGTTGAAAACCCAAGGCCGCGTCTGCTGCTCTGCGGCGCTGGCCATGTGGGCACCGCCCTGATGAAAACAGCTCGCCTGGCCGGATTTGATATCACCCTGGTTGATACCCGCGGTGAAGACCAGATCGGCGAGGCGATCGCTTTGGCGGATACCTATGTCCCGGTCACAGAATTTTACGAGGGCGTTATGTCGCTGCCCGTTCCGGCAGGTGCATTTATCGTCATTACTACCTATGGACACCGTTTCGATAAAGAGGCTCTGGCGGCAGCTTTAACTAAAAAGGCCGCCTATCTCGGGATGATCGGCAGCCGTAAAAAAATCGCGGCGGTCTATGAAAAGCTTCGATCAGAAGGCTTTAGCAACGACCAACTGGAAGCCGTCTATGCCCCCATTGGCATGGATATTGGCGGAGAAACACCTGAGGAAATTGCCATTTCGATCGTTGCTGAAATGCTCGCTGTCAAATATAAGCGAAGCGGCGTACATCTGAAGGATTTATGATTTGTATGCGTTATTTACCGGAGGTTGTTTTGCCTCCGTTTTTTTATTTTTTGCTATTTCTAATTTGAGTTCTTTTTGTGAAAATCCGATTCATTTCAGACTCATTTTCTGTTATTTTTTGTAATTTATACCTTTTTATTTTCTATTCACTTTCAAAACCACCTTTAACAGCCCGTATTTTCATAATTTTATATTATAATACATTTCATGGCACGCATCTTGCATTAACATATTGGCATCAGAGATCTGAAACACTTTTTAGAAAGGAAATGAAACAATGGACCTTAAGAAAAAACGTTATATTCTCATGTTCTTTATGGGAATGCTTTACTCTTCCCAAAACGTCATGCCCTGGTTTTCAACTTACTATTACAAAGCCATGCAGGGGGCCCTCGACTATACCGACGGGCAGCTTGGGATGCTGATCACGGTTTTTGGCATTATTGCAGTCTTTATGTATATTATCGCCGGTATTCTCTCCGACCGTTTTCCGCTCAAGCCACTGCTGCTCATCTCAAGCTTTGGAACCGGGGCCCTGATCCTGCTTATGGCGACTCTGCCCAGCTATCCCATCATGCTGGCCATCCAGATGGGCTTTGCTGTAACAGTTGTCTGTACTTTTTACGGTGCTTTCGTAAAATTTACCCATACTATCGGTGAGGAACACGAACAGGGAAAAATGTATGGTTTCATGTTTGCCTTCAACGGGCTGCTCGGAATGACCCTTGGTTTTATTGCCTCCGGCATTTATGCAGGACTTTCTGCAACCGGCGATGTCGAAGCCTTCCGTTACATGCTTTACCTGTACGCTTTCTTCAATATCGTGCCTGGTATTGTTCTTCTGTTCTTCTATAATGAAAAACGGGATACCTACCTGACCGAAGAAGATCAGGATGAAAAGTTCCAGTTGAAATATCTGGGCGACGTTGTGAAAATGCCGGAGGTCTGGTTAATTGCTTTAATGGGCTGCTGCTCCTACACCTTTAAATGCAGCGCCTCCTATTTTACACCTTACCTGACTGACTCCTTTGCCATTCCGGTTGTTATGATGAACTTTATCGCCATTTTCAGATCTTACGGCGTGCGCATTATCATGAACCCCATATCAGGTATTTTTATCGATAAAATGAAATCCGCTACCAAAGTGATGACTGTTGACTTCATCCTCGGTATCATCGTTATTGGTATCACACTGCTGCTGCCGGGCAGCCCCTCCTTTGCCATTATCGCAGTTGTTCTGCTGCTCATGGTTGCAGCGATCTATAATCTGTCTGTCCCCTGCTGGTATACCCCCATCACAGAGGCCAGAATCCCGAACAAGTATTACGGCACCATCGTTGGTATCGTCTCAGCTGTTGCCTTTTCACCCGATGCTTTCTTCTATCTGATCGGCGGCAATATGCTAGATAAATACGGCGAGGCAGGCTACAGCTACATCTTTATGCTCGTTCTCGGTATTGTGACGGTCGGCCTTTTGATCAGCATTATCTTAAGACGGATGATCCAGAAAAAGAATATGCAGCAGGCTCTTTAGCTTTCAATTAAAATTATAATAAAAGTGAGGTAGAAAAATGTTACGCAAAAATGCTTATGATCTGTTTCTGAGTTTGGAAGATGTTGAAAAAATCCACGAGAGTACCCTTCGGGTTTTAAAAGAAGTCGGTGTTGAGTTCAAGCATGAGGAAGTGCTGGATGTCTTTAAAAAACACGGCGCACGTGTTGAAAACTCCATTGTCTATCTCGATGAAGATATCATTAATAATGCGTTGCAAACCGTACCCAAGAGCTTTGAGCTTCATGGCCGTGCGGGCTTTTCCACCATTTCTGTGGACGGTGCACCGGTTATCACCACTGCCGGCGGTCCTCCGCAGCTGGTTCACGAGGATGATACAATCCGTGACTCCACTCTTGAGGACGTCATCAAATTTTACAAACTCATTGAATCCAGCGATATCATCGACGTGACCCGTATCGTATCCTCTGATACTGCGGATCTCGACCGAAGCTCCGAAAATCTTTTTAACCCTCAGCAGGCTCTGTTGCTAAAATACAACACCAAGCCTGTTTACGGAACCATTGTCAACAGTAACCATACTCGGGGTAAAAGTATCCGCCAGGGTACCCGTGATTCAATACAGCTCATTAAAAAGTTTTATGATGTCTGGGATAAAAATATTATTCTGACCGACCACTGCTGTATTTCTCCCCTCTCTGTCGGCAGTGAGGTTCTGGAAAATATGCTGGCGATGCTGGATGAGGATCAGATTGTACAGTTCACGGTTTGTTCCATGACCAATCTGACCTCTCCGCCAAGCATTATGGGAACCGTTGTGCAGGATAATGCGACATTGCTGGCAGCCATGGTCTTTACACAGCTTGTAAAGCCTGGAACACCGACCATTTACCGTACTTTAAGCTCACCGACCGATATGCGTGAGGTCAAGCTGGCAATCGGCAGCCCTGAAAATACCCTCCTCGGTTTTGCCGGGATCGCCATGGCCCGTTACTATGGCGTACCGGTGGGTGCTGGTGGCGGACTTTCTGACTCCCTTACCGTCGACTACCAGGCAGGTGCAGAAACCATGATGACCCTCTTACCCACCTATCTGGGTAATGCAGACTTTGTTTCTCACTCTGTCGGTACTCTTGGTTCCTTTAATCTCGGCAGCTTTGAAAAACTGATGCTGGACGAAGAGGTCGTCTCCATGCTAAAACGCCTCTACGAAGGTATCGCTATCTCCGACAAAAAGGACGGCGTCGACCTGATGCTTAAAGTCGGCCCGCGGGGCAATTATCTCAAGGGCAGAACGCCTAAGGATTACCGTGAAGAACACTATCTGCCGAAGTATTTTAATAAACAGGGTGACAAGCTGGCCGACCGTGAAAAATTCGGAACAGCCCTGGACCGTGCTAAAAAGGAAGTACAACGCCGCGTAGATGAGTACGAGCTCCCTGAGACAACCAAGAAACAAAAAGAAATTCTGAACGAATACCTTCCTGATCCTTATAAATATGACCTTTAAGCAAAAAGGAGATGCATCCGACGGTGCATCTCCTTTTCCTATTCTTCCTTCTCGTCATATACATATTTGCGGATAAGACGGTAAGCCTTGGACTGGCTGATGTTTAAGGCCTCTGCCATCTTCCGGCTGCTCTTGTAAAAAAGATAACTGTTTTCCACCAGCTTGCGCTCTGCCTCCTCCATTACTGACTCGTAATCAGAGGTTACAATTTTCTTCGAGCCTGATTCCTCCTCTGAGGTAAAACGCTGAAAATCATAGTCCTCGATAACCTTGCCATCGGACAGGATCACAAGCCTTTCTACCAGGTTACGAAGCTGACGGATATTGCCCGGCCAATGGTACCCGCACAGAAGCGGGGGCACCTTTTTAGAAAAATATTTGTTGGTTTTATACTTTTCATTAAACACGTTCAAAAAATAGTTTGCCAGGGAGATAATATCCTCTGGCCGCTCCCGCAGAGGCGGAAGGGTCGTCTTAATGCTGTTCAAACGCCAATAAAGGTCCTCCCTGAATTTATTATCCTGAACCAGCTGATACAGATCCTTATTGGTAGCGGTGATGATTCGGATATCCGCATGCTCCGGGGTGGTGCTCCCCACAGGAATGAAACGCTTATTTTCGATAACATCCAGTATCTTGACCTGCATGGGCAGGGAGAGTTCCCCAATCTCATCCAGAAAAAGCGTTCCGCCGTTGGCGATTTTGATCAACCCTTCCTTCCCCTTATTACTGGCGCCGGTAAAAGCGTGAGGGACATAGCCGAACAGCTCAGATTCCAGCAAAGTCTCCGGGATCGCCGAGCAGTTGATCGAAATAAAGGGCTTGTCCCTGCGCAGGCTGTTGGTATGAACATATTTCGACAAAAAGCTTTTGCCTGTCCCTGATTCGCCCAAAATAAGAACGTTGATATCAGTTTTGGACACCTTTTGTAAAATAGACAGACAGCGCTTGATGGCTTTGCTGGAACCGATGATCTCTCCAGAGTCCTCTTCCTCTGACACGATGGTTTTAACCTCATTCTTAATGCTGAAATCATAGCTGTTAATGGGGTCCTGAGTCGTTGACACGATCATCTCCACGTTTCCATCTTCATCGAGAATCGGAACAGAGATGGTAACCACGCTTTGTTCCATGGCATAATACTTGTTTTCTGCAATGATGACCTTTTTCGACTTTTTCACCCGGCCTGACAGGGATATTTTCCACCGTTCAGGCCTCAGCTCACTCTGAAGGTTCATGTTCTTCATCTGCTCCGGCGTCAAGCCATAGTGACGCATACAGGCCGGATTAGTGTAGACGTACTGGTCATCGGCATCTGTCACAAAAACCTCTGTGTAAGCATTCTCCAAAATTTTAAGCAGCGTTTCCTTTGTCAGACTGTCTAAATAAGACTGATATTCTTTGCTATAACCTAATTCTGTCATTATTCTCCCCATTCGCACTTTTTTGTAATTTGTTAATTATTACAACTAACTTCAAAATTACAATCGTTTTCTCTGCCTATTATAACCGATTTCGAGTCAGATTTGAACTGCCCTTTTCAAATTTGAAACAAATTTTTTCAAGTAAAAATTATTTTCTAAGAGAATCCCCCCTTTAAAACAATATAAACAGCCTTATTATTCTATTTTTCGTAAATTTAAAAATAATACAGCGTTTTTCTTGATTATTTCGACTTGTGGCATTAATATTGCATATATAAATAATAAAAAGGAGGTTCTTCATATGAAACAAAAATCATCTGCCATCATTCTTTTACTCAGTGCCGCTGTCCTTATCTTTAATCTCTGCAGCTGTGCCAAAAGAGACAGCCACCGCGTGGTTATCTATTCTTGTCTTGAGTCCTTCAGAAACCAGGACATGATTGAACAGCTTCAAAAGGACCTCCCCCATATCACTGTCAATGTCCAGAGCCTGTCCACTGGCAAAGTCGCCTCAAAGCTCAAAGCCGAGGGTACGAAATCGGAAGGCGATATCATCATTGGACTGGATACAGCTTATTCCGAAAGCCTTAAGAACTATCTCGAGCCTCTGGCTGGATATGATGACAGCCAGTATCTGGACGAGTTTAAAATACCGGGCCGGGAATATGCTATTTGGGAACGCTACGGCGGCTGTATTGTCGTCAGCGAGGCACTTCTTGCCGAGAAAGGACTGCCTGAGCCCACCTGTTATGAGGACCTGCTCAAGCCCGAGTATAAAAACCTGATCGTCATGCCTGATCCCAAATCCACAGGCACCGGTTACCTCTTTCTTGAAAACATGGTAAACTTTATGGGCGAGGACGAGGCCTTCGACTATCTCGATAAGCTGGTCGAAAACGTTATTTTCTTTACTGCCTCCGGCTCCGGGCCGGTCAACCTGCTGATCCAGGGGGAAGCTGCTATTGGCTTGGGCCTTACCTTTACCGTTGTCCAGGAGATCAACAACGGTATGCCCTTTAAAATCATCTATTTTGACGAGGGCTCCCCCTACAACACCTCATCCTTTGCCATGCTGAAGGACCGGGATCACCCGGAAGATGTGGCGGCAGTATTCAGCTATCTGTATAACCATTTTATTTACAGAGACAAGGAGCTTTTCTCCCCTGAACCCATCTTCAAAAACCAGACCATCACGATCCCCAATTACCCGCAAAACATTGTCTACGGTGACATGACGGACATCAATGACATCAAACACAAAGAAAATCTGTTAAAACGCTGGAGGTACTGACATGAACCAAACGGTTAAACTTACCCTTAAAAATATACACAAGTCCTACAACGGCAAGACAATCCTGAATAATATCAGCTTTGAGGTTTACTCAGGCGAGTTTCTGTCCATCCTGGGCCCCTCGGGCTGCGGTAAAACAACGCTGCTTCGGATTCTGATCGGCATTACCGACCAGGATGAGGGCTGCATTATAAAAGACGGCGTGGATATCTCACATTTAAGCGCTGACAAACGGGGCATGGGCATTGTTTTTCAGAATTATGCCCTATTTCCAAACATGACTGTTCTGGAAAATGTGGCCTATCCCCTTAAAATCAACAAGTTTCCCAAAAAGGAAGCCCTTGAACGCGCCCGCGCTGCCATTGACAGCATCGGTCTGTCCGACCATCTGGATAAAAGGCCCAGCAAGCTTTCTGGCGGTCAGCAGCAGCGTGTGGCCATCGCGCGCACCCTCGCGTTAAATCCAGATATTATTTTATTTGATGAACCGATGTCCGCTCTCGACGCCTCTACCCGTTTGACACTTCGTTTTGAGCTGGAGCGCATCCAGCGAGAGTTTGGTGTGACGATGATCTATATCACCCATGACCAGGAGGAGGCCTTCTCCATGTCGAACCGCATTATGGTTATGAGTAATGGGACCATCGAGCAGCTGGATACGCCTTTTAACATTTACCATCACCCCGGCAACGCTTATATTGAAGAATTTGTCGTCTTTCACCTGATGGAAAAGCTGGCCGCGTTCCGGCGTTTCACAGGAAAATAAAGGAGGAGCTGCCATGAAATGGGTAAAATCTAAATCGCTGAGGCTTCTATTCGTCGTGTTCTTTTTCGTTACCCTGATCCTTCCCCTGTTTAATATGTTTGCCACCATCACCATAGAAAGTATTCAAAACCTGCTGTTCACGCCGGTTTTTGGGGAGGTTATCCTGCGGTCTGTTCTGGTGACTGCCACCGCGACGCTCATCTCGATCCTGCTGGCTCTTGCGCTCTCCTGGTGTGTGGCGAAAACCGCCATGCCCTTTAAAACCATCCTGATCCCGGCCTTGACCCTGCCAATGCTCATTCCCTCCATTTCGCACGGTATGGGGCTGGTCATTCTCTTTGGCGCAAAGGGGATCATTACAAACCTGCTGCACACCAGCTTTAACCTTTACGGCTTCTCCGGCATTGTAATCGGCTCGGTGCTCTACACCTTTCCCATTGCCTTTCTGATGCTTATGGATGTCTTTAAATATGAGGATGGCGCCTTGTACGAAGCAGCGCAGGTCATGGGCGTTTCCAAGCTTCGCCAATTCACAGACCTCACTCTGGTTTACCTCAAAAAGCCGTTAATCTCTGCCTTTTTTGCTGTATTTACCATGATTTTTACCGACTATGGCGTCCCACTGGCAGTTGGCGGCAAGTACCGTGTGCTTTCGACCTATATGTACCGCGAGGTTCTGGGCCTGCTCAATTTTTCCAACGGCGCTGTGGTAGGGATTATCCTGCTTCTACCGGCCATTCTGGCTTTTATCATCGACTTTTTCAGCCGGGACAGCCAGAGCGGTACCAACAGTGTCAGGCTTAAGATCAAGGCTTCACCAGTGCGCGACCGCTGCGCCGCCGGATTTTGTATTCTGACCGCAGTTTTATTTAACCTGCCGATCATCGCTTTTGTCTTTTTATCTATTGTTAAAAAATATCCGGTTGATCTGTCCCTTTCCTTTGACAGTATTTTACAGACGCTTCAGCTGGGCGCAGGCGAATACTTTTTCAACGCCATTGTCATGTCCCTGCTCACAGCGCTTGTCGGGACTGCCATTGCCTTTATTGTGGCCTATTTTACCTCCAGAGGAAAACAGACCTTTACCTCAAGATGCCTGCATCTTATCTCCCTGGTAACAGTCGCTGTACCTGGTATTGTGCTCGGCCTTGGATATGTCACACTTTTCAGCGGCAGTATCCTTTACGGGACACTCATGATCCTTGTCCTTGTCAACACCATTCACTTCTTCTCCTCGCCCTATCTCATGGCGCACAACGCTCTGCTCAAGCTGAATCCAAATTTTGAGGATATCGCCATGACACTGAATATTCCAAAGCACCGGATGATCCGGGATGTGCTGCTGCCTTCCACCTTCAGCACACTGCTTGAGATGTTTACTTATTATTTTATCAACGGTATGATCACCATCTCTGCCATTTCGTTCCTGAGCACGGTTGACAATATGCCTCTGGCATTGATGATCCCTGTCTTTGAGGGACAGCGGCTCTTTGAATGTGCTGCTTTTGTCTCTTTGATCATTCTTGTGAGCAACCTTATTCTGAAAGCGCTCACCAGCTTTGTCTCCTCAAAATGGCAAAAGTATCTGAACTGAATACAAAATAAAAACCCCTTCATGTCCATTACTCCATGAAGGGGTTTTTATAAAAAGGAAAAGAAATGAAAAAGTTTTTGTTTTAATCTCATACAGCCCGTTAGAGATTAGTAAGTTAATTTCTTAACTTAACTATAGTATAAACCGGCAATGTGACGGTTATGTGAAGTGGTGGCTGCCCTTAAGCCATCTTTAAGACTGCGGCTTTTATTCAGGCGATCCTCCAGCCCTCGGCCGCTTCCCGAATATCGACAAACTGCCTGTAAATTCCCTTTTCCTGGATAAGCTGCGCGTGGGTTCCGCGCTGGGCGATCCTTCCGTTATCCACAACGAGTATCTGGTCAGCGCGTTCAATGGTTGCCAGACGGTGGGCGATAACGATGATGGTCTTTCCATTCGTCAGGGATGAGATTGCTTCCTGTATAAAGTGCTCATTTTCCGGGTCAACGCTGGCAGTGGCCTCGTCCAGGATTACGATCGGCGCGTCCTTCAAAATGGCCCGGGCAATGGATATTCTCTGCTTTTCGCCGCCGGACAGCGACGAGCCGCCCTCACCCACCAGTGTATTGTAGCCATCGGGCATTGCCGTGATAAATTCATGGCACCGGGCCTCCTTCGCGGCCTTTATGACTGCCTCCATATCTGCTCCGGGGTTGCCAAAACGGATGTTATTTAAAATGGTATCGTGAAACAGGTAAACGTTCTGGAACACCATGCCGATGTTTGAGAGCAGGCTGTCACAGGTCAGCTCCCGGATATCCGTGCTCCCGATGGTAACAGCCCCGCTGTCCACATCGTAAAAACGGGCCAGCAGGCTGCATACCGTGGTTTTGCCGCTGCCGGAGGGTCCCACAATGGCCGTGGTTGTTTTTTCGGGAATAGCAAAGCTCACATTTTCCAGAACCGGGCGGCTGTCATAACCAAAGCTCACATTTTTAAAGGCGATATTAAAATTATCCGGCTTTATATCCCTCCCGTTTTCATCGATGAATTTTGCCTTCTCAATTTTGTCCAGCTTTTCAAAGGTCGACTCGATCAGCTCCATGGTATGAGCCGCATTATTAATTTGCTCGACATGCGTAAAAATCATAAAAGAGAAGACCGCAAACATCAAAAAGACTGGTACAGTCATGGCGCCCTCTGCGGTAAAAACAGCTGCCGCTGCTGCCACTGCCACCGACGCAAGTTTCAAACAAAACTGATGAAGGCAGTTGCAGGGAATGTAGTCCAACTCAATCTTCACATTGATGCGCCGGTGTTCCCCACAGGCCCGTTTCATTCCCTCTGTCGAAACGCCTTCCTGACCATAGGCCTTTACCACTGCCAGACCTCTTATGTACTCCAGCGTTGCCGCGATGAGATCATTCTGGGCCTCCTGGTGCACAGCCGCGTTTACCCGGCTCCTGCGGCTCAGCATTCTCAGGAAAAAGGCAGAGCCCAGAATACCAGCCACTGCAATCAGGGCGATTTGCCAGGAATAAAAAGCCAGGCAGAGAATAATGGCCAGCGCGCTGATGTAGCCACCCACTACCACATCGGTCATCTTCATGGCATACATCTCTAAAACTGACAGGTCCGTGGTCACCGCCCCGGCAAGCTCTCCTGTATTATTGCGGTCAAAAAAGCCAAGGGAAACTCTTTTTAGAATATCACCGATCCGGATACGTTCCTCAGCGGTTTTTTCATAAGCGATGCTTTCCTGAAAAGTCGCCTTAAGATATGAAAACAGAAACCTCCCAAAAATCATCCCAATCATAAAGATAAGAAACCAAAGCGCCCATATCGGCGTCAGAGCAATCTCTCCCCGCTGGTCCTCCAGCATGAGCTCCAGCGCATAGGCAGCGCCGATAACGGGCATTGCTGTAAAGATGCTCTGTAAAAAGGACCAGAGAAACCCCCAATATAAACGTTTTTTACGGCCGCCGGTCCATTTGATAATATGTCTGATGGTTTTAAACATCTGTCACTCCTCCTTTCATCTCTTTTCCGGCTGCCCACCGCCTCGCGCCGACATGGGCTTGCCACATATCCCGGTACAGGGCGCAACCTTCCAAAAGCTCCTGCTGCGTGCCCTCGGCAGTAATCTGTCCTTTTTCCAAGACGACAATTCTGTCGGCGTTCTGAATGGTTGACAGCCGGTGCGCGATAACAAGCAGGGTTTTTCCCTCTGTCAGTGCCGCGATGGAACGTTGCAGCTGTGCCTCATTCTCGGGGTCTGTAAAGGCTGTGGCCTCGTCGAGGATAACCACTGGAGCATTCTTTAAAATAGCCCTGGCAATGGCAATGCGCTGGCGTTCGCCGCCGGAAAGCTTTTTGCCGGCTTCTCCCGCGGTTGTGCTCCAGCCCTTTTCCAGACGACTGACAAAGTGCTCGCACTGCGCCGCTCTGGCCGCCTCAAAAACCTCCTCGTCTGTGGCTGACGGTTTGCCGAGACGGATGTTTTCAAGCAGTGAGCAGTTAAACAAAAAATTATCCTGAGTGACAAAGCTCACCGTATCCGCAAGCTGGGGCAACGGAATTTTTCTGATATCAACACCGCCAATGGTGATACTTCCATCCCCCACATCCCAAAACCGGGCAATCAACCGGGCGACCGTGGATTTCCCACCGCCAGAGGGACCTACCAGCGCGGTAAAGCTGCCCTGCGGCAGGAACAGGCTGATATTTTTCAGCACATCGCCATCTCTGTCGTTGTAGGCAAAGCTCACATCCTTCAGCGAAACCGTGTAGTTTTTCAAACCGACATTTTTCTTCTCTTCCGTGAGCTCTGGAAGCTCCATCAGCTGATTGACATCGTTAATGGCATACTGGATAGATTTAAAATCATTAACCGCTGTGGTGAACCAGCTTACCGGCCCCACGATACTCATGGAGAGAATCATGCACAGGGTCAGTTCCGCAGGTGTGAGAGCTCCGTAAATATACAGAAGCATCCCCACCGGCAGGATGCCAAGCAGGGTGCTGGGCAGAATAGCGTTTCCCAGATTCATGAGACCCCAGGTTGATCGGAACCAGTCAAGGGTAAAGTCCTTAAAATCTCCCACTGCTCTGGTGAATTTCTCATAGGAGCTTGAGGACTGGTTAAAGGCTTTGATGACCTGTATCCCCTCAACATACTCCACAATCACACTGTTGACATGGCGGCTGGATTCCATAAATCTCGCGTACTGGCTGTTGTAGCTGCGCATCATGACGGCATAGACCAGCACTCCGGGCGGGATGCAGGCCAGCGATGCCAAGGCAATACGCCAGTCAATGCTGATCATATAAATAAACACACAGACTGGCAGCAGCAGATTTGAAATCCCCTCTGGAATCAGGTGGCCCAACGGAAGCTCAATGGTTTCTACCCTATCGACAAAAATACTTTTAAGACCGCCGGCTGTTCTGGATAAAACCGTTCCGAGGGGCGCGCGCATCAGCTTATCGGTCAGTGCCAGGCGTATGCTCTCCAAAATCTGGTACGCCGACATGTGGGAAAAGGTTGTTGAAATACCGTAAAACACCAGCTTTACGATATACCCCGCCACGCACACCGCCGCCCAGGACAGGATACTCCTAACTTCGGGCGTCCCCTTAAAAAACAGCAGGATTATCTGATAAACGCCGAGATAAGGCACCAGCCCACCCAGCACGCTTACCACAGCGCAGATCACAGACAAAAGCATCTTTTTCCTGCACTCAGCCGCAAACGAAAAGATACTCTGAAAGGTTCCTTTTTTCTTCATGCTTTCGCCTCCTAAAAAATAATAACGGACAGTCCTTTTTAAGAACCATCCGTATTATACTCAATCACTGCACTTCTTGTCTGCTCCGTTTCTGCCAATGCCGCTCCATTCGGACGACGGATTTGCGATACTCTGCCGGGCACATGCCCATAACAGATTGAAAGGCCGCTGCAAATTTACTGGGATTTTCATACCCTACCCGGTTGGCGATCGAAACGATATTTTCATTGGTTTCCTGGAGCATGAGTGCGGCGGCGTTCATCCGGTATTCCTTCATATAGGCATAAACAGAGGTTCCATAAACCCCTTTAAAGCAAAGTTTCATGGAGGTGAGGGGAAATTCAAAGCGCTCGGAAAGCTCTTTTAATGTGTAGTGGTGCTCCAAATTGTCGGTCAGAAGCCGAACAATAGCCTTGACTTTTTCGACCTGTGTCTTATAAAAATACGGCCGCTCATCGCTGTTCTGGGCAACCTCCAGCGCGTCCAGAAACAAAAGAAGTTCGAGCACCTTGATCTTAAAGTAGCTCATCCTCAAATGTTCCGGGACAGTGTAGAGTTCAGAAAAAATGTGCTCTACTCCTGCGCCTGCCCGCATGACAAATGGGCGCTCGTCCCCGCAGAGTTTTTTCTGGATTTTTTCAAGGTCAACAGGGAATCCCTCCAGGACATGCGGCAGCGCCTCCATGGCTTTTTCCATATAAAAGCCAACCGTGATGCCATGATAATGCCTCAAAGGAAAGCTAAAATCACAGACGTGATGCTTTCGGGTGTTCATCTGCAGGTCTCCGGCTTCGAGATAGATGAATTTATTTTTTATGATCTCCCACTCAATCCGTCCCTCACGGCAGTGGTCGATACAAAACAAGTCCACATCAGGTTTAAACTCTGAAAAACATTTTTCCATATGAAAATCGTTGTATAGGAGATACACACCTGGGAATACATCGTAGGCGGTCATCACGCCCTCCCCGCTGTCTTCCTTTACCTGATAAACTGTACAGCGCTCATCCTGACAGATCAGCGAAACGTTTGGTCCCATCGCTTCCCGGTCAAAATGCATGGTCTTGTCCTCCTTCCATCTCCTCGCTGCTTTTTAAAAAGAAGTCAAGCATTATATTCCTTCCCGCTGCGTCAAGGGGATAATTTCCCACCAGTCTGCCGTGATCGATATGAAGGATATGTGTGCAGCATGACAGAATAAGCTCAGGGTCATGAGTAACCACAAAGACGGTTCTGCCCTGCTCTGCAAGAACGCGTATATTGCCGGACACTTCCTGCATATGCCGCAGATCCAGCCCGCTGGTCGGTTCGTCAAAAACAATGATCTTCCGCTGTGAGGCAACGGCCGAGGCCACAGCGACACGCTGCTTCTGCCCGCCTGACAGTGCCATAGGATGCTTTTCCTTATATTCCAGCAGGTCAAGGGATTCCAGAATGGAGGATGCCCGTTCCGGGGTTTCCTGCTTCATGGAGAGCAGAACTTCATCCAGCACACTTTCTGTAAAAAGCTGGTGGTTAACATCCTGCATAACCATATAACAGGCCGAGAGTCGTTTTTTAGACTTCATCGCGGTTCCTTTGTAGCGCACAATTCCTTTATCCCTCTTCTGCAGGCCGCAGAGACTGCGCGCAAAGGTAGACTTACCCGCGCCATTGTGTCCGATGATACCGATAACGCCGCGTTCCGGCACATCGGCCTGTCCGATAGACAGCGCTGGAGGACAATGGGGATAGGCAAACTGGAACTGTTCAAGACGCATGGTCTTTTTAACGCTTGTTTCGACTGCCCTTACCTTTGAAAGGCCCGACATGGAAAGTGCCCTCAGGCCCATCTCCTCCAGTCTGTGGTGCGGCAGGCTGTAAAACTCCCGGCCTGTATAAATCCTGTCAATCCGGCCCTTTTTCATACAGACCACTCTGTCCGCCAAGCCCTCCAGATAATAAAGACGATGCTCTGCCACCACGATGGTTTTTCCCTGGGCTTTCCATTGGCGGATAACTTTTTTCAGTTCCTTTATAGAGGCAGTGTCCAGGTTAGAGGAGGGTTCATCCAGAACCATAACCTCCGGGTGCAGCGCCGCCACAGAGCCGCAGGCAATTTTCTGCTTTTCACCGCCAGAAAGCTTAAAAATATTTCTGCCGCAAAGCGAATCAAGCCCAAATGCTTCGGTTGTGCTTTTTAGCCGTCGGTGTATCTCAGCCTCCGGCAGACCCAGGTTCTCACAGCCAAAGGCCAGCTCGCTGGTGGTATCCACATTAAAAAACTGTGATCGGGGATTCTGGAACACGGAGCCGACCATTTTTGCGGTTTCGTACAGAGGCGCATTCCTGATATTCAGGCCGTTGACCGTGATACTGCCAGACAGCCTGCCTTCGTAGTAATGCGGAATCAAGCCATTAATCAGGCGGGTCAGGGTGGTTTTGCCACAGCCCGATTCGCCGCACAGCAAAACTACCTCACCGTCGGCGATGGTGAGGCTTAGGCTGTCCAGGTCTGCCTCTTTTTTATCCTGTCCGTAGAAAAAGGACGCCTTTTCAAATATAATCATACTCACCTCACAGAAGCGCAAATTTATTCAATACAAATACCGTCAGACTGGCGACGCATAAAACAATGGCCAGAATGTCAACCAGACGAAACCCAATCCGGCAGATATTGGTCCGCTGCACAGGTGCGCCAAGCCCCCTTGTCAGAGCGGCCGCTGAGAGCTCCTCTCCAATCTTCACGCAGGACATCATGAGCGGTACCAGGCGGTATTCAAGCATGGCGCCTGCCTTACCGCCGCCAAAGCGGATCCCCCGCATCCGCATAGCGTCTCCAATGGCTCCATACTCCTCCCGGACTGTCGGAAAAAAGCGGAACATGACTGACATGGGGATGGATAGCTTCGGTGTGACGCGCATCCGGGCCATGGCTGCCATAAAGGCACTGACCGTAGTGGTATTTACCAGAAAGTACCCCATCATAATCCCAGGCATAAACCGGGCGAACAGGCCACAGGTTGCAACGATGATAAAATTCAGAAAGCCTGTGGTGACAGGCACCAGAAACAGCTCGCCGCAGAAGGCTGCCGTGTAAGCGGCTAAGTATCCAAACGCAGCGCCCCACTTTTTTGAGGCCAACAGCAGTATAAAAGGGACCAGCGTGAGGGCCGGCTTGACAAAATTCATAACGCCGCCGTTCCCCCCGCCAATGACAACCGTGGAAACGGTGACCACCAAAAGCATTTTTGTTCTTGGGTCAAGAGACAGGCCGCCAAAAACATCCGTATTGGTACGCGCCTGTGCCATCAGACAATCCCGGCCTTCATAAAGTGTTTTTTGAACACTGCTTTGCCCAGCACAGCCCCTAAAATACCCGAGATAAAGCAGGCGGCCAGAAGCGGCAGAAGGCTCCAATTTGGAATGTAGGCCATGAGCGTATTAGCGTATTCCTGTCCATACCCGGAGACCAGCATATCAAAATAGCTTCCCCGGTTGACCACGATAGGAATGTAATTGCCAATGAGCCACACGGAAAACACGCCGTAGCTTAAAACGCCCTTTCTGGCGCTGGTATAACCGCCGGACTTCAGCACCAGCTCTGCCAGCAGGCCGCTGACCGGCGCAGTGATCAAGGCCCATAACCCCATACCCATCAGACACATGATAATACCGATAATGGCAGCCATGATGAGTACCATTCCAAATTTCCTGACCCTTGTCAAAAACAGCATAAAAGGTATACCGCCCACAAAGGGAACGATCACTGAGAGCAGCGGTACAAAAATGGGAATATAACCTACCATGGCGACACCCATGCAGATAACAAAAAGAATGGCCGTAAAAATGCCCACATTAATCAGATCCTTTGCCTGAAGCCTGTTGTTCATGTAAACTTCCTCCTGTTTCAGTTAGTTTTACCTAACTAGATTTTTTTAAAGAAGGACTCCATCTGCATGGAGCCCTTTCATAAGCATATTTAGTGTAGCATAACCTTTTGTCTGCCGTCTGCTCCATCCGGACAAAATAAATCTGTTCAGACAGAAAAACTGTCCAAACGGCTTATTCTCTGTCTTTGGGGAGCAATTGGTTTTCCTCTGGGCTCAGGCTGCCTCCTCGGCAAAGTTTCCGGTATAAAGTTCGTAATATTTACCCTCCCCGGCAATGAGTTCGTCGTGGGTACCGCGCTCAATAATGCGGCCGTTTTCCAGCACCATGATGCAGTCTGCATTGCGGACAGTGGAGAGGCGGTGGGCGATGACAAAGGTCGTTCTTCCCTTCATCAGACGGTCCATTCCCTCCTGCACCATGGCTTCGGTACGGGTGTCGATGGAGCTGGTGGCCTCGTCCAGAATGAGCACCGGCGGATCGGCAACCGCAGCTCTTGCGATAGACAGCAGCTGTCTTTGTCCCTGGCTCAGGCTTCCTCCGTCACCGGTAAGCATGGTCTGGTAGCCATCTGGCAGACGTTTTATAAAGCCGTCTGCATTGGCCAGCTTCGCAGCTGCGATACAGTCCTCATCGGTGGCGTCGAGCCGTCCAAAACGGATATTGTCCATAACGGTACCTGTAAAAAGATGGGTATCCTGTAGAACAATGCCCAGCGAGCGCCGCAGATCGGCCTTTTTGATCTTGTTGATGTTAATGCCGTCATAGCGTATTTTTCCATCCTGTATATCGTAAAAGCGGTTGATCAGATTGGTGATGGTCGTCTTTCCCGCGCCGGTACTGCCCACAAAGGCGATCTTCTGCCCTGGTTCGGCAAAAAGTCGAATGTCATGCAGTACCATATGAATATCGTCGTAGCCAAAATCGACTCCGTTGAAGGTAACCTCCCCTTCCAGCCGTTTGTAGGTAACAGTCTCCTCCGCCCTGTGCGGGTGCTTCCACGCCCAGACGCCTGTGCGTTCTGCACTCTCTAAAAGAGTGCCGTCCGGCTGCTCCACTGCGTTTACCAGTTCGACATAACCGTCGTCAGTCTCTGGCTTTTCCTCCAGGAGGTTGAAGATACGGTCAGCCCCTGCCAGAGCCATGACAATGCTGTTGAGCTGCTGGCTGACCTGGGTGATGGGCTGGGTAAAGCTTTTATTCAGAGTGAGGAAGGACACCAGTGTCCCCAGAGTCATGCTTACGCTGCCGCTCAAAGCCAGCACCGCGCCCACAATAGCGCACAGCACATAGTTGATATTGCCCAGATTTGCATTGACAGGCATGAGAATATTGGCGAACTTGTTGGCACTGTTGGCACTCTCACGGAGATGGTCATTGCGCTCTCTGAAGCCTTCCAGGCTTTTTTCCTCATGACAGAAAACCTTGACGACCTTCTGGCCGCTCATCATTTCCTCAATATAGCCGTTCACATTGCCCAGATCCCTCTGCTGCGCCGCAAAATAAGCGCCTGATTTTCCGCCGAGCTTTGATGTCGCGGCCAGCATAACCGCTGTCATGGCCAGCGTCACCAGTGTCAGGGGGATGTCCAGAAGCAGCATACTTACAAAGGTTGTGATTATGCTGACAATGGACTGGATAATCTGCGGGAGACTCTGACTGATAAGCTGGCGGAGAGTATCGACATCGTTGGTGTAAACCGACATGATATCACCGTGGGCGTGGGTATCAAAATACTTGATGGGTAATGCCTCCATATGGGTAAAAAGCTTAATTCTGAGCTTTTTAAGCGTGCCTTGGCTCACATTGACCATGATGCGGTTATAGGAAAAGGCCAGCCCCACACCGATGAGGTACATGCAGGCCAGACGGACAAGTGCTGTGGCCAGAGGTTCAAAATCAGGGCTGGCTGAACCGGTCAGAGGGATAATATAATCATCAATCAAGGTCTGCATAAACAAGGTTCCTTTGACTGTGATCAGAGTCGAGCCAAAAATACATAAAAGCACCACCACTGTGGTTACTTTGTAGTTTCTTACAATCATTGCCAGAATACGGCCGAGAGCCTTTATGCTCAGACCGTCTTTTTTGATTTTATTCATTAACTTACTGCCTCCATTTCTATGTTGCCCTCATCAAAATCTCCGTTACCGTTTACCTGAGAGGCATAAATTTCCTGGTAGATGGCGTTTGTTTTCAGCAGATTATCCGGTGTGTCAAAGGCGTCAACGCGCCCCTCGTCCATCACCAGGACCCGGTCAGCGTCCTCGATGCTGGAGATACGCTGGGCGATAATCAGCTTGGTCGTTCCTGGAATCTCGCTGATAAAAGCGCTCCGTATACGGGCATCTGTAGCGGTATCCACCGCACTGGTAGAGTCGTCCAGGATCAAGACCTTTGGTTTTTTCAAGAGCGCCCGCGCAATGCAGATACGCTGCTTCTGTCCGCCGGAAACATTGGTGCCGCCCTGGTCAATAACCGTATCGTATTTGTCGGGCAGCTGCTCGATAAAAGTATCGGCACAGGCCAGCTTGCAGGCATATTTGCATTCCTCCAGAGTTGCCTGCTCATTCCCCCAGCGCAAATTATCCAGAATCGTCCCTGTGAACAGTACATTTTTCTGAAGCACGACAGCCACCTGATTTCTAAGGGCCTCCAGGTCATAATCCCGGACATCTCTACCGCCCACCAGTACCCTGCCGTCTGTCACATCATAAAGCCGGCTGATAAGGTTGACCATACTCGACTTACCGCTGCCCGTGCCTCCGATAATGCCAATGGTTTCACCGGCGTGGATGTGAAGGTCGATGGCTGAAAGGGTTTCCTTACCACTGCCCTTTTTATATGCGAAATGAACCTGTTCAAAATCAATGCTGCCGCTCTCTACATCTGTCAGAGGACGCGCCGGGTCCTTGATATCGGCCAGTTCCTCCAGCACTTCGGCAATACGGCGGCAGCTGGCAAGACTCATGGTCACCATCACAAAGATCATGGACAACATCATCAGAGACATCATGATGTTCATGATATAGCTGAACATAGCGGTCAATTCGCCGGTTGTCAGACTGCCGACCACGATCATCTGAGCGCCGAGCCATGAAATTCCAAGGATACAGCCATAAATAACAAACATCATGACTGGATTGTTAAAGGCAAGAATCCCCTCCGCTTTAACAAAAAGCCTGTACAGGTTAGCGGCAGCTTTGGAAAAGCGGGTGTTTTCATAGTCCTCCCGGACATAAGCCTTGACCACCCGTATAGCCGATACATTTTCCTGGACGCTTTCGTTCAGAGCATCGTATTTTTTAAAAACCTGGTCAAAAATTTTAGTGGTCTTTAAAATAATCAATGCCAAAGCCAAGCCGAGAACCACAATGGCCGCCACAAAAACCAGGCTCAGCCGGGTGTTGATGAAAAAGCACATGACCATGGCGCTGATGAGCATCAGCGGCGCACGGGTGCACATGCGCAGAATCATCTGATAGGCGTTCTGCACATTGGTAACGTCTGTGGTAAGCCGTGTGACCAGCCCAGCCGTACTGTACTTGTCGATGTTTGAGAAGGAGAAGCGCTGAATATTTTCATACATACCCTCCCTCAGGTTACAGGCCAGCCCCGATGATGCGCTGGCCGCGTATTTGCCCGCCAGAATGCCAAAGCTCAGGCTTGCCATGGCCATGACCACCATGATCCCTCCGTAAAAATAAACCTGCTGTATATTTCCAGCCTCAATGCCTCGGTCGATGATGTGCGATGTGATCCAGGGGATCAAGACCTCCATCATAACCTCCAGAGCCGTAAACAGGGGCGTCAGTAGTGAAGCCTTTTTATACTGCTTCACCTGCCCCAAAAGTGTTTTTACCATTTTTTCTTCCTTTCAAGGTTTGTTGTTTTTATTGTTTTACATATTATTAAACTACAAATTACATTGAAAGTAAATTCAAAAAATGTTATCATTAATTAAGAACATCAATTAATAAACAAAGAAAAATTTTATCGATAAATCAAGGAGATCTTTATGAACAGCACACAGCTCGAATGCTTTATGCAGGTCGCAGAAAACCTGAACTTCGCCCGGGCGGCGGAAGCCCTGCACATCACACAGCCCTCAGTTACCCACCAAATACACACCCTGGAGGCAGAGTTAAACGTGAAGCTTTTTCACCGCACTACACGTTCCGTATCCTTAACACAGGCTGGACTGAGCTTTTTTTCCGACGCCAAAAATATCCTGTCGCTTATGAGAATATCAAAAATGCGGCTTCACGATGACAGTACAGATAAGCTCTCCTTTTTTGCTATGGGGTTCCACAGCAGAATGGAACTCGCTTTTCTTCCGGGTATTATTAAGGAAATGAAAAGACAGGTTCCCCTGCTGCACCCTATTATTAAAATGGTTCCCTTTCACGCCCTCGCTAATCTCCTGACCGACGAGACCATTGACGTCATGTTCGAATTCAAAAATGAAAAAACCGATAAACTCCGTCTCAGCTATGTCGAGCTTATCAAAGCACCCATTGCCTGTGTCCTGCCAAAGGACCATCCCCTCGCAGGACAGCCGTCTGTATCTCAGACCGAGCTTAAGGAGCTCAGCATCGTGCTCTGCCAGCCGCCGGTGCCGGTTTTTTCTGATATTTCGACTTTTCAGCAGAAAGAGGCATCCAATTTCTCGCCGGCAAATTCCTACTTTTCTGAAAATATCGACGAGGCCTGCACCCTGGTAAAGGCCGGTCTGGGTTTCTCCCTTCTGCCCGATCTGCTCCCAAGCCGTGATCCTGAGCTGGCCTATATTCCCTACGCCCCGGCAAGGGCTGTTTCCTATGGTCTGTATTACAAGGGAAAGAAAAAAGCCCCCTTGCTCAAGCTTTTTATTGAGCTCACAAAAGCCAGCTTTTCCCTATAACGGCAAAAAACACCTGAGCGCTGTACTCAGGCGTTTTTGAACGAGGGAGATAACTGGCAAACTATGCTGTTTCTTTCTTTTTAGAAATGAGATAATACGGAATTGCCACAAAGAGAATACCGCCAACCATATTGCCAAGGGTTACGACGATTAGATTATACACGTAGCCACCGATACTGACCGCTGCTTCCATGGGCGCAAGCAGGGAGATTGTCAGCAGTGTCATATTCGCGATGCTGTGCTCAAAGCCCGTCGTGATAAAGGCAAAAAGGCACCAGAAAATCATAATAAGCTTCCCGCTTTCCGATTTGCATTTGAAGCCGCACCACACAGCCAGACAAACCAGCACATTACACAGAACGCCTCTCAAGAACAAGGGTATAAGGGAAAGACCCATCTTAGCCGCTGCCGACGCTGCAATAAACTCACCGACCGGCCCGGCTGCAAAGCCGGCTCCCCAGAAAATAAGGGCCAGCAGCACAGAGCCTGCCAGATTGCCAAGCCAGCAGACTCCCCACAGCTTCAAGGTATCCGCCATGGTGACCGATTTTGTCATAAGCCCTGCTGCCATGACCATATTGTTTCCTGTAAAAAGCTCTGCTCCGGCGATAACCACCAGACTCAAGGCAACGCCAAAGGCTGTTCCCATGACAATCTTGACATAGGGCTCTCCGCTCAGCAGTCCGCCGATGGTAAAACTTAATAAAACACCAAACCCAATGAAAGCACCGGCCAGCATGGCTGCCACAAAATAGCCCAGGGGGTTCTTTTTCAGCAGCCCGATTTTGGCCACAGCTGCCTTCTGCACACTTGTAAACGCTTCTAAAAACATATGTTAACCTCCTAACTCTTTTGTGAAAATTATAACAAGGCTAAAAAAGAAGCGCCGTGACCATCGTCACAGCGCAGAACTGTTTTGTTGCTTTTTAACGGTATTTTTCGGGCAGCAAGTCATCCAAAATGTTTCTTTGCTCCTTGTTAAAGTCTGGCTTAACGTATTCTTCTAAGCGTTTCTTCCAAACCTCTGTCGCCAGCGATTCTGCCGACGGACAGCCTGCCTGTATCCAGCTGTTATGGTTATCCCGGATCGAAAGCTTCGGCATGATAAAATCAGTACGATAGGACTTTTGTGTCCGCTCAAAATGCTGGCCGGAGGGGCCGGTCTTTTTGATGGAATCAAACATCACAGTCTTTTCATTAACCTCGTAGCCCTGCTTCAGATGCTCCAGTGATTCAATTTTTTCTTCGTCTAAAATATATTTTTCATAGCCGATGGAATTAAAGGAGTCCAGCGTACCGCAGGCGTGCACAAGGCAGTCTGTATCCAGCGCATAAGCCGAAAACAGGTTCATAAAGGTTTCTGCACCTGCCTGATAGTCCATGAGCTTAGAGTCTGTATTGCCCGCACCGGTATGCAACGGCACATTATAATAACGGGCCATCCGCGCTGAGGTCGCCGCACTCCACAGGCTCTCAATACCACCGTAGGCCGCTCCAGAGGACAGACGCATATCAGCAGAATCAAATTTTCCGCAATAGACGACCGGAGTGCCCGGCCGTACAATCTGCGACAGCACAATGGATGCCAGGATCATAGCATTGCCTAAGATAAAGGTGCCTGCCATAGACTGCGGCGCAGTAATACCGAGGGTCTGCCCACTGCAGATAATCAACGCCTGCCCGCTGCGTGAGTAGGTAATCAACGCCTCTGCCATCGAGGTTGAAAGGCGCATCGGCCCCATTGTGTCAATCAGGCCAGCGGCGATGATCCTGTCACCCAGATGATCTACACCATAAAAGCGGCGCATCATCTCAAGGCTTTCTTCTGCCACCTCTTTGCCTTCGACCAGTCCCATCATCGGTTTGGTACAGTACTCAAGCGCCACACCAAGGCGGTACCGCTCTCTGATATCTGGCGGAATGTAGGATACATCAATAACATTTGGATTTGATACATCCATTATTTTACTGGTTTCATGGAGCTTGTGAAAGTTAACCAGATGCTCATGGCTTGCTTTTTCATAGCTGCCTTCTTTTAAAACATAAATGGGCCCGTAGGCAGGAACATTTTTTGTTTTTCCATCACCCACTGTGATCTTATCACCGTCACGTCCATACCAGTCAAAGGTCTGCGGTACAGACGTAAGGGCTTCATCAACCATTTTTTTGTCGATATAGACAATGTCATTTTCAACCTTCGCGCCATAATTCCTAAAAATCTCAATGGCCTCCTCACAGTGAAAAACCACGCCGACCTCTGATAAAATTCTCAGGCTCTCCTCATGAATCCTTTCAATCTCCTGGTCTGTTCCTATCGAATAGTTTAGCTTCATTCTCTTGTCTCCTCGTTGTTAAATTAGTTCTTCTTTCTCTTTTTCTGTTCTTCCTCTGCCAGCAGCCGGATACGTTTTTTGTTTCGCTTCATAAAGATTAGAAGCGCGATAACAGCCATAACGCCAAAGCCCACCTGCATCAGCATTACATACCGGTAAGCCATACCCGACGGATAGGTGTCCAGCAGCTTTCCGATCACTGGCGGTAAAAAGGCATCGGACGCATAAGCGACGGTGGAGATAAGCCCGATGGCGGTTCCCGAGAATTTCATCGGAATATCCGCTTCATTCAGCGGCGCATAGAGCTGTCCTCTGACCGCGCCCGTCAATATGATTTCAATAATAAATACAATGATAAACAGATACAGACTCGCACCGCCTCCTGGTATATAGCCAATCACCAGCGCACAGATAATCAGCAGGCTGATCAGCCACAGCATTGATCTACTCGCGCCCATCCGGTCGCCGAAGAAACCAGAGGCCAAAGCCCCAACCGGCTTAAAATAAGCTGTCAGCATGCCGATAAAGGCCATTGATGCTACAGAAGCCCCAAAGTTCAAATTGGCAATGGAGCTGCCGTAAGATCCGATGGTGCTCCCAATCGTATACCCTCCCAGCGCGATGATGGCAATGAGCCAGATATCGGCATTTTTAAGGCAGCGGAGGATGATTTTCCAGGGCTTCTCATCGTTAATATTCTCATCGTTTTCCAGATCGTCTGTGAAGACAAACCAGGATGCTATGGCCAGAAACATCAAAATGCCGCCATATAAAAATATAACAAAGCGTAGCCCCATGGATAGCGATACAAAGTGTGTGAACATCCAAGCCGCAAAAGTTCCGACAAGCACCTCGAAAAACGAAGCTCCTGCTTCTCGTCCCCCATACACTTTGCTTTCACTGCCTACATTTCGTCCAAACTGTCTTGTCGCTTTAATCAAAGCGGCCCAAAAGGTGAGTGTTGTAGTGATGCCCAGCAACGCATATATCACAATCGCTACATTGTAGGGCGGAAAGGTACCGAACCAGAGGTTCAGCAGACCGGTTCCCAGAAAAGAAATTGTCAGAAGTTTTCGCGGTGAAAATTTATCAGCCACAATGCCACCCAGAAAGTATGTCAGAGTCGCTACCCATGCATAACAGCTGAATAAAACACCGAACTGCTCATTCGTCATCGTGAAAGCTTCTAGAAAAGCATTGTAATAACTGCTCCGCATATAAACCACATAGTAGATCGCGTTTCCGCCGGAGCACAATACTATAAACTGCAAAACACTTCTGATCCTTTGCCTTTTCATAATTAACTCCCTTTACATTTATCCATTGGTTTTTTTAACACATGGATTCAAACCTGGGCGCTTTTTTGTTTGGATTCTTTGCGAAGGACCTTAGCCTCTCTCTCCTCAACTAAAATCTCTTTAATATTGTTTTTATTGCGGTATCTGAAAATTAGACACAGCACAACAGACAGCAGACCAAATCCTGCCAGTATCAGCATAGTGTAGCGGTAAGCAGTCACTGAGTCATAGGTATCCAGAAAACGGCCGATTACTGGTGGCAAAAAGGCATCTGACGCATAAATAATGGTGGCCATAAAGCCGAAAGCTGTCCCAGACAAAGACATCGGCACCCGCGCTTCCTTAATAGTCGCATATTTCTGGCTTCTGAAAGCGCCTGTACACACAATCTCGACTGCGAAAAGGACTAAGAACAGCCAAATATATTCCGGTCCAGTGGGCAGGAAAGCAAAAACAATGGCAAAGCCTGTCAGGACAATGCTCAAAATTAACAGCACCGCACTCGGTCCAAATTTATCGCCGAACCAGCCAGCGCCCAGCCCGCCAAAGGGTTTGAAATAAGCGGTCATGACCCCAACATATCCCATAACGGCAATAGTAGCGCCATAGTTTGAGCCAACAATATCACCACAGTATGAGCCAAGGGTGCTCCCGATGGCATAGGCTCCGGCACCCATCAGGGCACATATCCAAATATCCACATTTTTCAGGCATTGGAGCAGCAGCTTAAAGGGGCTTTCCTCACTGATAACTGCCTCGTCACCCGTACCGTTATCAAAAACAAACAGTGAGATGATCGCCAGCAGGATTAAAATGCCACCGTACATGAAGATGACAAAGCGGAGCCCTGCTGACATAACAGCAAATTTTGTAAACAGAAAAACCGCCAGTGTTCCAAAGATGACTTCAAATATGGCTTTACCGGCTTCCAGCCCGCCAAAGGCCTTACTCTCACTGCCCACACTCTGACCAAACTGTCTTGTGGCCTTCAGCAAAGCTGCCCAGAAGGTCAGCGTTGTTGTGACGCCCATCAGCGCATAGATTAACAACGCTGTCTCGTACTTAGGAAAGGTACCAAACCAAATATTAAGCAGACCGGTTCCCGCAAAAGATATGACCATCAGCACCTTTGTAGAAACTTTATCGGCCACGATCCCTCCCAGGAAATAGGTTGCGACAGCAACCCAGGCATAGCAGCTGAACAAAACGCCGAACTGCTCATTTGTCATCGTGAAGGCTTCCAGAAAAGCTTCGTAGAAGCTGCTTCGCATAAAAATAACATAAAAGATTGCATTTCCCCCGGCGCAGAGCACAATAAACTGAAGGATGCTTTTTAACTTAGAATTTTTCATTTTTACTCCTTTTTGTTTAGTAAAACAGTGCTTATCAAGCGGCCCGGATAATCCCGCCGCCCGGTAAGTCCAACATTAACGATATTCTTCAGGAATGAGTGTATCAAGAATTTCCGCCTGCTCCCCGGACAGCTCAGGCATTGTATATTCCTCCAGCCGCCGCTGCCATTCTTTTGTCGCCAGCGACTCAGCAGATGGGCAACCTGCCTGCATCCAGCTGTTGTGGTTGTCACGGATCGAAAGCCTTGGCATGATAAAATCTTTCCGGTAGGACTTCTGAGTTCTTTCAAAGTGCTGTCCTGTCGGCCCTGTCTTTAAGATGGAATCGAACATAATCGTCGAGTCATCGATCTCATAGCCTTCCATCAGATGCTTCAGTGACTCTATTTTTTCTTCATCCAGAATAAACTTCTCATAGCCGATGGAGTTCATTGAGTCCAGCAATCCGCAGGCATGTACCTGGCATTCAACCTTTAGCAGATAAGCTGTCAGAAGATTCATAAATGACTCGGCCCCTGCCTGATAATCCATAAGTTTGGAATCCGTATTGCTCGTGCCGCTGTGCAGCGGCACACCATAAAAGTCTGCCATTCTTCTTGAGGTGGCGCAGGCAAGCATGGCCTCTATCCCCCCATAGGCAGCCGCTGAACGCAGCCGCATATCCGACGAGTCAAATTTCCCGCAATAGACAACCGGTGTGCCTGGCCGGGCCAGCTGGGCTAAAACCATGGCTGCCAGGATCATGGAGTTTCCCAGAGTATAGACCCCGGCCATGGACTGCGGCGTGGTGACGCCAAAGGTCTGTCCCGCACAGATAATCACCGCCTGTCCCAGCTCTGCATATGTGATCAGAGCCTCTGACATCGCTGTAGACATCTGCATCGGCCCCATTGTGTCGATCAGCCCAGTGGCGATAATCTGTCTTCTGACATCCTCCAGGCCATAAAAACGACACATAGTCTCAAGGCTCTCTGTCGCAACAGCCTTGCCTTCTACCAGGCCCATCAAGGGCTTCTGGCAGTATTTCAAAGCAATGCCCAAGCGGTACTTTTCCCGCGCCGCGCCGTGGACGTAAGACACATCAATAACGTTTGGATTTGAGATGTCAATGACTCTACTGGTCTCATGCAACTTGTGAAAATTGACCAGATGTCTGTGGCTCGACAGCTCATACTTCCCGTTCTGGCAGACATACATTGGGCCATAGGACGGCGCATTATGAGTAACCTTGTTGCCGATGATAATCTTATTTCCAAGTCGGTCATACCACTCATAAGTTTTCGGCAAACTGGACAGCGCATTCTCTACAAGCTTTTCATCCATATAGACGATTCCGTTCTCTACCCTGGCTCCATGCTTCCTGAAAATATCAAAGGCCGCTTCACACCGAAAGGACACACCTATCTCTGACAAAATCTTCAGGCTTGTCTCGTGTATACGCTGTACCTCTTGATCTGTACCAATTAAATAATTTAACTTCATGATTCTCCCCTAAATTTTAATAATCAATCAATTCAATTTACAAAGATATTATAAATATCATGTTATACTCAATTGCTATAAAAAAATAAGCCTCTTAAAAAACCATCTCCTTTCCATTTAAATATATATAACATGTTATACTCAATTGAATTACTCTAACGATAATTTCTGAGATAAGATTAACACCTTTTGTATGCGTTGTCAAGAAAATTTATAAATTTTTACGAAATCCGAAAATCTATATCATCACAGCTGGCAAAGCTCACGGAAATGCCCGCAAAACGGTTTTGTTTTGTGTAGTACTCGATAAGGATGCGAAACATACTGTCCTCAGCTTCCAGATAGAGTTTATCCTTTACCGGTCCACAGTGGTTATCGACAGACAGATAAAATTTTTTATTGATGTCATAATTGTTAATGACGCTGATACCGTCATTGATCCAGCGTTCCTCGTTATAGGAATGGATGTTAAGCCGCGGGTTGTGCAGGATAAAAATCAGCTCATACATAACAGGCAGCTGTCCAAAATAGTGTATACGGGCGATCTTAATACACCTGGCGCGCCGGTTTGGCCGCACCTTGGTGTACTGCTTCATCTCTTCGAGATCGACCGAATCGACCGAGAGAACCTTTACGTCTGTCGGCTCATGTTTCATGGAGGTTCGCTGGTTATAGCGCAGAGCATAGACCTCATTCTTAATTTCATTTACAAAATTACCAATTCTCGGCTTGGAATGGACATAGCCGTTTTGACGCAGCAGCTCAATACTCCTGCGGACTGTTATATTGCTCACGTTATAGATCTCGCACAGCTCACTGAAGGAGGGCAGCTTTTCCCCGGGTTGAAACGTTTTGTCCAGAATTTTATCTTTCAAATCCTCATAAACAACCTGATAGGTCGTAAACAGTTGTTCATTGCTCATACACTAAAAACTCCTTTAATACAGCTTTCATTCGCGTTCAGGTACAGGCGGTCAAGGCCGGTGGGGGTTCCCCGGTCGTCATAAATTTTGCGCTCCACTAAGAGCAGCGAATCGGTATTTTTGCTGTCAATGCCCATCTTTTCCTTCAGCCACGTCTCTGGAATAATGCCGTTAATGACAATCTCCTCCCTAAAATCTGTCTGGGAGTCCTTGATCATATCCTTCAGGCCTGTGTAGGTCAAATCCTTCTCATCAATGGGCAGACCTCTGAAATAAGGGATAAAACGCCTGTCGTACCCAATAATCGCCTCGTTCTTAAAAATGTGCCAGTCCATAAAGACGATCTTGCTCTCCCTTGAAACCTTGAGCTCGTAAACCAGATCGATATCTGGCTTGATCATTTTAGCTTTGATTAGCTCTACCCGGTCATATCCGTCGTTAAGAATGCTGTTGATGTCCATATCAATCCGATATAGATCAGTGGATACCCCCTTTACAAAAGAGCCCTTCCCTGCCTTCGTGTAGATATATCCCTCGTTCTCCAGCAGGTTAAGCGTGTTTCGGATGGTCAGCCGGCTTGCGCCATACTTCTCACCCAGTTTTTTCTCTGATGGGAGCATCTCATTCTGGGCATAGATTCCACCCAGTATTTTTAAACGGATATCGTCAGCAATCTGCTGATATTTTACCGATTGGCTCTTTCTTCCATCCATCGTTGACACAGCTTTACACCATCCAAAATATTATTTGCGTAACCATCGGCCCCGCAGCATCGGACAATCTCATCATCGATGAAGCTGCCCCCGAGAATAATCTTTAAATTCTGTCTCAGCCCCTCGCCTGTAATAACGTCGATGGTCCGCTTAATGTAGTCCACAGCGCTGGTCAAGACTACGCTGATTCCCAAAATATCCGGCTGATACTTGATGATATTTTTTATAAAAATATCAGAGGAGACATCTACACCCAGGTCAATGACCTTGAAGCCTGAGATAATCGCGCCGCTTTTGAAAATCGACTTGCCGATGTCATGAATATCCGACTCTATGGTCCCCAAGAGAATCAGGCCAGAGCTGTTGGTCTGCTCGATCTGGTCATAAAGATGCATCTCTTTGGAGTTAATGATCTGCTCATAGAGAATGCCCGACATCATCAGGTCTGAGAGCGTCGCCTCCCCTGTCTCAAAGCCTTTCCCAATTTCGCCGAGCGCAAAATTAACCGCTTCGATAATTTCGTAGGGTTTTATGCCGCTCCGCAGTGCCCGTTTAGTCAATTTATTAACGAGCTCCTCGTCAAGTTCTACAAAAGCAGTAATTAATTGTTCAATCATTTCCGCCTCACTGGTATTGTAATCTCCTTTAGTATAACATAGCATACTCATAAAAAACAACCGTGTCAGGCCAAATTGGTGATAAAAAAGAACCAGCACATTCAAGGCTGGTTCTTCTGTAAATTTTCATTTTTGGCTGCTGTATGTCAGGCTTCAAGCAGACGCTTAAAAGCCGCCACATCTTTCGGATAAGACTGATCGTCCGGGAGCATCTCTTTTTTTACCATGGCGTTATAAATCTCCAGCATCATGGGCTTTTTCAGATTGGCCCTTTTCAGGATATCCTCATCGTCAAAAATTTCAACTGGCGGAGCGTCGGCAATGATCTGCCCATCGCAGAAAACAAGGGCGCGCTCCGCCCAGCGGTAAGCGAAGTCGACGTCGTGGGTGGAGATCAGCATGGTTTTTTCTTGGGATGCCAGCTTCTCAAGTACCTCCTCCAGCATTTCCGCATTTAATGGATCCAAAGCCGCGGTAGGCTCATCAAAAACAATGACCTCGGAGTGCATGGCAATAATATCAGCAATGGTGATTCGCTTTTTTTCACCGCCACTCAGATAATGGGGCGGCCGGTCCTTAAAATCCGTAATGTTCATGTACTCTAACGCCTCATCGACCCGGCGGACCACCTCGTCTCTGGGAAGCTTAAGGTTCATGGGACCAAAGGAAACCTCTCCCATGACTGTTGACGCGATGATCTGATTATCCGCGTCCTGAAAAACAATCCCGATAGATTTTCTCAGGGTATTCAGGTCCTTTTTATCCCGGGTCAGCTTCTGGCCTTTAAAATAAATTTCGCCGCTGTCCGGCGTGAGCACACCGTTGAGGTTCAGGAAAAAGGTTGACTTTCCAGCTCCGTTGGAGCCGATAACCGCAATGCGTTCCCCCTTGCCAATGGTAACGTCAATGCCCCGAAGCGCCTGCTTGTCCCCGGTATATGCGTACTTAAGATTTTTTATTTCAATGATTGTTTCTTTCATGTTGCCTCTCCTAGAATTTTAAAATCCAGACAGCTGTAAGCAGCAGTACGACCAGTCCCGCGGCCATTACCTGCTCCCTGCGCAGGGGCTTCTCAGCCTCTAGAAACAGAAGGTCGCCATCATAGCACCGGGCTTCCATCGCGTCATAGTACTGGCTTGCGCGCTTCATGGAAACCACAAAAAGATTACTCATGGAGTGACCGAAAGAATAAACCGCTGTCTTAAAATCACAGTAGCCCAGCCGGGACTCCGCCGAGTTTTTCATTTTGGCCTGCGTGTCCATCAGAATAAAAATATACCGGTAAATCATATTCATCAGCTCAATGACAAGCTTGGGGACATGCACTCGGCGCAAAACTCCAAAGACCTCAGTGGACGGTGTGGACAGAGACATCATATACATGGCACTGACTGCGCCAAAGGCTTTGCCCCACAGATACAGCGTCGTCATAAGGCTGTCATGGGATATATAAATATAAAAGAAATGGCAGTTGAGGGACCAAAGTCCCAGAGGCTCCTTTGAAAAATTAAAGAGGATGGCAATGCTCCCAAGGATGAGAAACGCCACCGGCACCCTTAAAAAGCTCAGGTAATCCCTAAAGTGTACGCCGCCCATGACCACCGTAATATAAGCTGTGATCAAAATAACCAGGACTGACACATAGAGGTTATTGGCGATGACACAGATGAGCAGAAGCAGCAGGGAAAACCCTACCTTAAAGCCAGGATTCCAGCCGTTGATCTTTGAATTATAGGCAAGTACATCAATGGAAAAAACCGCCCCGCCGTGGGAATGTCCATGGTGTCCACCATGTCTGTGGACGCACTCCCGGTGGCGAAACCAGTATACCAGGCCACACACACACAGAATCGCAAGCGCTGCTAAAAATACTTTCACGAACAAGCTCCTTTACACTAAGGATTTTTTACTTTAAATCATAAAAAAGGGGCAGGTTTCCCTACCCCCGGAAATGCGATTACAGCTCTGAATCTTCTTTCCCGAGCTTTTTGCGTTCAACCAGCCGGCCCATAAAGAAGGCCAGAATGCCAACGCCAATACCGGTCTGGAGACAGAAGATCAGTGATTCAACCTCACCTGGCAGTTCACCGTTGATCAACGTTTCAAGCACTGGCGTAAACCATGGCTCATATTCGCCGCCCTGAATTTCTTCGATCATGGTGCTTCCTGCATCATCGGAGCCACCAAACTCTGCGCCCTGAAGGGCAAAGAGCGGAACGACTACCAAAAGCGCGACGATTACCAGCAGAACAATAACTAATTTTTTATTTTTGCTCATCTTACGCTTCCTCCGCTGCTAAAAATCCAATTGATTTTAACTCTGGGCTCGCATAGGTTTCCAGAGCAATGACGATAATAACCGTTAAAATCCCCTCGATGATGGCCAGCGGCAGCTGTGTAGGAGCAAAGACGCCCAAAAACTTAACCGCTGAAGCCGCTACGCCGCCCGTTTCTGACGGATAGGCAAAGGCCAGCTGAATACTGGTGACACAGTAGGTAAACAGATCGCCGATACAGGCTGCCAAAAATACCCCGATTTTGCGGTTTACCTTCATTTTCTGACAAAGCTTATAGATTCCGAAGGACACGAAGGGACCTGCAATCGCCATGGAGAAGGTATTGGCGCCAAGGGTAGTTAAACCGCCGTGGGCCAGAAGGATCGCCTGAAATAAGAGTACAATAATACCCAGAATACTGACCGCGCTTGGGCCAAATAAAATGGCGCCCAGGCCTGTACCGGTCATGTGCGAGCAGCTGCCCGTAACGGATGGAATTTTCAAAGAAGAGATCACGAAGATAAATGCGCCCGCCATCGCAAGTAGGGTGATCGCCCTTCTGTTGCCTGTCAGAGTCTTTTTAATGGAGAAAAAGCCGGCTGCCAGAAAAGGTATACATAAAACACCCCACATAATGCAGTAGCCAACCGGTAAATAGCCTTCCATGATGTGCATCGCGTTTGCCGCGGGCACGATACCGAAGACCAGTGCCCATGCCCCAAGCATGGTCACAACTTGTTTTTGTCTCTTTGTCATTTTCTACCTCCTCAAACTTGTTCCCAACGTACTTTGCCATAAAAAAATCGCTCATCAAAAAAGATAAGCGATGAAAGTACGAAATGGGTGTGCCAAAGATACACACAGCCTCGTCCTTACATTCAGTTATCTCTCGTAACCAAATGCAGCTTAAAATCCTATGGTCAGCAATCTGACTTGACTTTCGTCTTACAGCGGCGGGACCGTTTGGGATTTTCACCCAATTGTGCTCAAACCATCGTGAGGCCGATGGACAACCACAGGACAATAATAACAATGCCGAATTTACATTTATTATATGCTTAAAAACCTGTTTTGTCAATACCTCTGTTGCATCTATTTGAAATCTACCAGAGCCCCTTATACCTGTACCCCTTATGGGTATACTTTGATTTAGCTAACTTTATTACGCATTTCTTACTAGAGACGCCTGCCCGCCTGTACTGACAAGCTGATCTCAAAGGTCGGGGTAATCTCAAAGATAAAACGACTGACAACCTGTCTTGACGCTTCGATATTTTCACGGATATAGCCCGCATCGGTAAAGAGAAAGCTGTAATAATCAAAGAAAAACCAGTCAACAGCGTCCTGAAGCTCCAGATCAATCTGCTTTTCGAGCACATCCCTGAACACCTGAATTTCCATTCCAACCGTCAGCGATTTCAGATACTCGAAATATCTGCGTTCCTTCAGCTTTGGGTTAATGCCCGTATAGGCCTCACTCTCAAGCTCCAGGCTAAAGAAATAATCCCGCAGATCAAGCATGCTCCTCGCGAACAGCGGCAGTTTTGAGACCTCTGCATAAAACCGCATGACAGCGTCGTCTGTAAACAACGCCTTAAAATAAGCCCGATAGCCGATCATATCTAATAGCATCCCCCGCGGCAGGCTTCCCAGTTCATCTTTCTTCTCGTCCACGCAGAAAACAACATCGTTGCAGAAATCCTTATAGATCTGAACCGCCAGGTTCTCCTTCGCCCCGAAATAATAGTTTAAAAGTCCCTGTTTTGTCCTGGCATCGGTGATGATATCCTTGACCGTTGTCTTATCATAGCCCTTCTGATAAAAAATCTTTTTGGCGCTCTGGTAAAGGCTTTCCTTTGTCTCGAGGCCGTTTTTATAGTTAGCCATGGCTCCTCCACGTTTTTTATTATATTATAGCATCCACCGTAAAAAAAATAAAGAAACAAATTTTGAACGTTGACAAAATTCAGAAAAAGGTGTATATTGAACGTATTCAAAATATGTGCACATTTTGTCTAAATCTGTAAAAATAAGGGAGAACAAAACAAAATGGAAAATGTTCAGGCAAAGCTGGATAATTTTATGCGCGGTGTTCGCGGCGAAAAAATGGACTATGTCCCCATTATGATGGACTTTGAGCCCACCTATATCTGTGAGTATACAAAACAGGACTGCATCCGTTCCTTCTGGGATTACGACGGCTTTATCGCAGGCTATGACCAGGTCATGAAGGATTTTGACATCGATCTGACCCAAAGTGTGGTTTTTCTGCCGCCGCAGAAAAATGCCCTACTGGGCTCAAAGGTGTGGGTTCAGAACCGCGTCAACGGCTATATGCAGCATCCGGAGGTGACCTCACTGTTTCCGGAGGAATATCCCGAGCTCATCGAGGATCCTCTCCACTGCATCGCATCACGCGTGCTGCCCCGGATGTACACCGAGCTGGGGCGTGAAGCCCCCTACAGCACAATGGCTTTTGCCAAGGCACTGCTTTATGAAAAGAATCAGGTTCACCACTTCTATGACCAGATTTTTGAAAAAACTATGGAAAACAATGCGCTGCTCTACTACGGCACCATGTTCTACGCCCCCTTCGACCTTCTGGCAGACCATCTGCGGGGCATCACCCAGATTTCCATGGATCTGCGGCGCAGAAAAGACGACGTCGAAGCCGCCTGCGACGCGCTGTTAAACGTCATGGCCCGCTACGTGGAAACCACCAGCATGGCAGATGAAAGCGGCTTCCCACTGGCCTGCACCTGGTCTCACCTGCCGCCGATGATCAATCAGAAGCAGTTTGAGCGTTTTTATTGGCCCACCTTCAAAAAGCTGTGTGAAATGCTGACTGATAAGGGCGTCACCCTTTATGTCAACTTCCAGGGTGACTACCGCGACGGCCGTTTCTTCGACTTTTATCAGGATCTGCCAAAGGATAAAATCGTCATCGCCGTGGAATACCAGGATTTTGAGCAGGCGACTGCCACCCTCGGCCGGGACCATATGCTCAGCTGCTCCTATCCACTGAACTATTTTTCGGATTACTCTACCGGGGAATGTGTTGACAAAGCCCGTGAGCTGATGGATATCGGCATGAAAAACGGCCGCTTTTACTTCGGGCTGAACAAATCCGCCCTGGATTTTCATGATGCTGACCCGGATAAGCTAAAAGCTGTATTGAATTTCGTCCGCGAGTACGGACAGTATTGAGGTGAAACATGAAAGATCAATTAACACAGTTAGACAGAGAAATTGTTGAGAGCTATCCCGAAGAATACCGCCCCATGATCGAAAGCAATCTTGAGGTTACCGAAACCGAGTTGGAAATGTTTATTCTCAGCCTGATCATGTAAAACCGCTTGATGCAGGGTCTGGAAAAGTATGGTACCGCAAAACAAAAGCCCCCGAAAATTTCCGGGGGCTTTTTGCCGCGTTTATTTCAGGCGGATAATTTCAATCTTATACCCGTCTGGGTCCTTGATAAAATAATAGCTTTTAACGCCGTTGTCCAGACCACTGAGGTCAGTGACATCGTATCCCTTGGCCTTGTGTTCTTCATGGCTGGCTTCCAGGTCTTCGACCTCCACTGCCAAATGGCCGTAGCCATCGCCGATGACATAAGGCTTTTCAGGGTCGTAGTTATAGGTCAGCTCCAGAGTGAAATCAGTCTGGCCATCGCCCAGATATACCAGGGTAAACTTGCCTTCCGGCTTGTCCTTTCTGCGGACTTCCTTAAAGCCCAGCGCATCCTGATAGAATGCCAGTGATTTTTCAAGATCCATTACACGGATCATGGTATGTGCCATACGGTATTTTCCCATAATGTTGTTCCTCCTTATAAATTTAAGTCCCGGTAGAAGTCATAGGTTTTGAGGTTTTTCGCCAGCTGGTAAGAAATATAGTGGTTCATCATATCCATGATGCGCCGTACCAGCGTTTTGTCAAACGCCCGCTGTCTTATCGCCTTGATGGGGGTGACGAGGAGATAGACCATCTCCGTGAGCACCTCCGGGGTAAGGCGGTAGCTATAGCCTTCTGTCCGATGACAATTTTCGCATAAAACGCCGTTATTTTCAATACTGAAATACATTAAATGTTCGGTACTGCCGCAAAGCGCGCAGATGTCAAAAACCGGCCGTATGCCGTGCACCTCTGTCAGCTTTAGCTGAAGGGCGGCGACCAGCGCCTCGTTGCTCTGGCTCTTATCCTCCGAAATGTAAAACAAAATAAAATTCACCAGCCGCAGTACAGCCTTATTCCCCTGGTAGTAATCGTAAAAGGCGTCCAGCAACTCCAAAACGTAGGAAGCCAGCGACATCTTTATCAGATCGTTGCGCAGCGGATAAAAGGACTGTATGAGGCTGGCCTGATTGATATTTGCAAAATTTTTGCCGGGATAGTAGACAAACTCGCTGTAGGCAAAGAGCTGGGTCGCTGCCACCAGCGGGCTGCGGTTCCGCCTTACCCCCTTGGCGATGGCCTTAACCTTTCCCTCTTCCTCGGTAAAAAGGGTAAGAATCTTGTCCTGCTCCTGAAAGGGTTGCTCGCGGATCACAATGCCTTTCGTCTTTACCAGTGCCATAGGCTACTCGGTATATCCCAGATCCTTAAGGTCGTAGGTTTTCTCGCGCCAGTCTGCCCTTACCTTGACCCAGAGCTGAAGGTTGACCGGGGTTTTTAAAAAGAATTCAATATCCTTTCGGGCGTAGGTTCCGATTTTTTTGAGCATGGAGCCCTGCTTTCCGATCAGAATCCCCTTGTGGGTTTTGCGCTCACAGAAAATGGTAGCGTCGATGTCGACAATGTTCTTATCCTCACGCGCCTTCATTTTTGTAACCTCAACCGCCACACCGTGGGGCACCTCATCCTTGAGCAGATGCAGAACCTTTTCGCGGATCAGCTCACCCACAATAAAGCGCTCGGACTGATCCACCACCATATCCGGCGGAAAGTACATGGGACCTGGCTCCAGATGCTTTTTAATGGCCGCCAGAAGCGCCTGTACCCCATCGCCATTCCAGGCCGAGACAGGAATAATGCTGTCCAGGAAGGTATAGCCCTGATAGGCCGCAATGGTCTTAAGCAGTTCTTCCTTGGGCACGGTGTCGATCTTGTTAATGATCAGGATCACCGGTGTCCGGCTGCCCGCGAGCTTATCCAGAATGTACTGGTCTCCCGGGCCGATCCTGTCTTCAGGCTCCACCAAAAAGAGCACCACGTCCACGTCGGAGATGGTGTCTTCAGCGGACTTGAGCATAAAATCCCCAAGCTTGTTCTTGGGCTTGTGCATGCCCGGTGTGTCGATAAAAACCATCTGGCTGTCCGCGTCGGTGTGGATACAGCGGATGGCGTTTCTCGTGGTCTGAGGCTTGTTAGCCGTGATCACCAGCTTTTCGCCCATGATGCTGTTAAGCAGCGTGGACTTTCCCACGTTGGGACGGCCGATAATGCTGATAAAGCCTGATTTAAATGGTTGTTCTGTACTTTTCGTTTCCTGCATAAATTTTCCTTTACTTTTGTTTTACTTAAAGATAAGTGGCGCGATCATGGTCCAGATCTTTGGCAGAAAAATGATCAGCCCCACTACCACAGACACAATAGCCATGAGCAGTACCGCGCCGGCGGCCGTATCTTTGGAGACCTTGGCCAGGTGGTGGTATTCCTCGGTGTAGAGGTCTACCAGCGTCTCGACCGCAGTGTTGACCACCTCTAAAATAAGCACAAAGCCGATCACAATGACAATGGCCAGCCACTCGGTCTCCGATATTTTGAAAAAGAAGCCAGCCAGTATGGCAAACAGGCCGATGACACTGTGTATCTTCATATTGGGCTGCGTTTTTAATACATATTTAATACCCTCAAATGCGTACCCAAAACTGCTTGTTAAACGTCGGCGCATTTTTCTCTCCCCCTTAACTGAAAAACGGTCAGTCGTCGCCCATAATGGCTTTTTCGCGGGCGCGCATCACTCTTTTTTCGTCTTCTTCCATGTGGTCATAGCCTAACAGGTGCAGCACGCTGTGCACACTCAGGTAGCAGATCTCACGCTCCAGACTGTGCCCATACTCCTCCGCCTGCTCTGCCGCCCGTGTGGTTGAGATGACGATGTCCCCCAGCATGACCGGTATCCCAGTCTCATAAGTGATCATATCCTCATCCTCCGGGAATTCCAGCATGGGGAAGGACAGCACATCAGTTTCCTTGTCGATGCCCCGATACTCAGTGTTAAGCTCCTTAATTTCCTCAGGCACGACCAGCGAAAAGCTAATCTCGCAGGGCACCAGGACATTCTCCTGCTGAAGCGTGATTAAAATGTACTCCTCAACCTTTTCGTAGACCGATGCGTCAAGCTCGACCTCACTCCGATTGTCAATTTCCAAATTAAGTTCTAATGGCAATTTTTTCTCTCCTTCTTCTTAACGCCCTGATGATTTTAATTTGGCTTTTCAGCCAGCTCAAGCGTGAGCTTTTTCTCCTTCGCCTTGTCGTTCCGGTCATAGGCCTCGATAATACGCTGAACCAGACGGTGGCGCACCACATCGTCCTGTGAGAACTCGATAAAGGCAATGTCCTGAATGCCGCGCAGAATCTTACGGACCTCCTTAAGGCCGGAACGTTTGCCGCCGGGCAGGTCGATCTGGGTAATATCCCCGGTCACCACGATTTTAGAGCCCTGGCCAAAGCGGGTCAGGAACATTTTCATCTGCTCTGGCGTAGTGTTCTGAGCTTCATCCAGTATAATATAGGCATTTTCAAGTGTACGCCCACGCATGTAGGCCAGCGGCGCCACCTCGATGAGCCCCTTTTCCATATTCTTTTCAAAGGCTTCGGCCCCCATGATTTCAAACAGCGCATCGTACAGCGGCCGCAGATAGGGGTCGACCTTGTCCTGCAAATCGCCTGGCAGAAAACCCAGCTTTTCACCGGCTTCCACCGCCGGACGGGTCAGAATCAGACGATCTACCTCGCCGTTTTTAAAAGCAGTGATAGCCATGGCCATGGCCAGATAGGTTTTGCCTGTACCTGCCGGGCCAATGCCAAAAACAATGTCGTTATGGCGGATGGCGTCGATATAACGCTTCTGGCCCAGGGTTTTGCTTCGGATGGGCTTGCCTCGCATGGTGTAGCAGATGATGTCATCGTTCAGGGCGCTGTATTCACGCTCCAGCCCCTTGGACTGGAGCGTGAGGATATACTCGGTATTATCCTTTGTAATGCCGCCCTGGCCCACGATGGTGCGGATCATTTCCTCGATGATCCTTACCGCCGCATCCACCCGCCTGCCTTCGCCGCAGATTTTGAGTGCGCCGTCGCGCACCATGACGTCGACCTTTAAGTGCTCCTCAATGAGCTTGATATTTTCGTCATATTTGCCAAAAACCTTTGACATAGTCTCCGGCGATTCAATCATAATGTCCTTTGTGATTTCTTCCAAATGAACCTCCTGATATTTTACGGATTTAGTTTAATACTGTCATAATCGGGTGTGTAAAGCGCCTCCAGCATGCCAAAACCCTCTGGGCAGTCCACCACGGTAATGCTGCCAAGCCTGATGTTAAAATGCCATTTCGACTGAAGAGGCAGATCCAGCAGGTTGACCAGCAGACTGTGCACCGTACCGCCATGGGCCACAATAAGCACATTTTTATCCGCGTGAGCCTCAGCGTGTTCAGCCAGAAAAGCACTCATGCGGTTGTGGTAATCGGTATAGTTTTCGCCCCCGGGCAGGGTGACGTGGTTGTAGTCATCCATCCAGGCATCCCACATTTTTTTGTCCAGGGCCATGGCCTCGTCGGCGGTCAACCCGTCAAAAATACCAAAGTTAAATTCCTTAAGACGGTCGTCTGGTGTAAAAGGCCTGTCCAGGCGCTCTGCCACTGCCTCTCCAATTTTATACGCCCTTGAAATGGGGCTCACATAAATTTCATCAAAGGGAATTTTTTCGTTCAGAGCGACCAGCTTATCCACCAGCATTTCCTTCATCCTGGCCCCGAAGGCCGTATAGTCGGATTCGGTATGGCCGTTGAGGCGGTGTTCGGCGTTTCCAAAGGTTTCTACGTGTCTTACTAAAATATATTTCATTCTTCACCTGACGTATACATAATTATTTATATCCATTATATACGATTTTACAAAATAGTAAAAGGTAGGAACCAGGAATTTTTAAATTTTACCAGCCTCCACCTGAAAAGCACCCTTTCGTTTCGTATATTTATTCATAAATAATGCATTTTTAAAATTTATTTTCAATTTTTCAAGGTTTCACTTGTGCTTTAAATGTATTTTTATTATAATAATCCTTATATCTCAGAAAGGAGCTTTTCATGGACAAAACAAAGAAAACAGGTCTGATGGCGGATCTTGGGTTACTGGTAGTGGCGGTTGTCTGGGGGACGGGCTTTGTGGCCTCCAAAAACGCCATTGCCGCCACCACCCCAATGATGGTGATGGCCATCCGTTTTACAGTGGCCTTTCTAATAGCATTTATTGTCTTTTTCAAGCATCTCAGGAGGATCTCGAAGGACACACTCAAGGCCGGGTGCATCATCGGATTCTTCCTGTTTACAGCCTTTGCGGCCCAGACCATCGGCCTACAATTTATTCAGGCCGGTAAGCAGGCGTTCCTGACCGCCACCAATGTGGTGATGGTTCCCTTTATCTTCTGGGCGGTGAAGAAGCACCGTCCAGACCGTTATAATTTTGCCGCGGCCTTTATTATGCTGCTGGGCATTACCCTGCTGACAACAGACTTTAGCACTGGCTTCAGCTTTGGCGCAGGCGACGGGCTCACCTTGCTGTGTGCCTTCCTGTTTGCCTGCCACATTGTCTCGGTAGGCGTGTTCTCAAAAGATCACAACCCCATTGCCCTGACGGTTATCCAGCTGGGCTTCACGGCGCTGGCATCGCTGCTCTATGTCATTTTCTCCGGAGAGCTAACCACTGCCATCACTCCTTCGGGCTGGCTTAACGCCGTCTATCTGGGCTTGTTCAGCACCTTCCTGGCCTTCCTGCTCCAGACAGTGGCCCAGAAGTACACCAGCTCGACTCATGCGGCCATTCTCATGAGCCTGGAATCCGTCTTTGGCAGTATTTTCTCCATCATTCTGCTGGGTGATCGTTTTACGCTGATGATGGCCATCGGCTGTGTTGTCATTTTTCTCGGCGTTATTACCGCAGAGACCAAATGGGCTTTTCTGCGACACAACACAGTAAAAGACAGCCCTGAATAAAAAACGAAGTCTCAAACAATGTTCGTTTTTTATTTGAGTTCAACTCAATATCTTCTTATAATCAAACTGCTGGTCAGAGTATTCAATGCTTCTGAGGCCCAACCCAACTTCGGCTAATCAGATTACCGACACTGCCAATTGTGTTGATCAAACTGATAAATTTACTGATATCGGCAAATTCACAGGTTTTAATACAAGGACTGCTGTTGATTTAAATTTTTCTTTTGTCTTCTTTTCAACCTTATGGATTTATTATAATACATGCTGCCCAGATCACCAACTCCACAGCCCCAAGCAGCTGAGCGACGGTATCCGTTACACGCCAATGTTTTATAGAGGAAAGGGGTGAAGCGAGATTGTAAGGCTTTGCCAAACTAAAAAAGACGACCTGCCAAAACGGCACGTCGTCTTTTTCTTATACCAGCAGGTCCATGATCCCGTCAAAGAACTGCTTACTGTATTTTTCTACCCGAGGACGGGCGCTTTCTGGGGCCAGGGGATTTTCTGCTTTAAAGTCCTCCCATGTCAGCAGACACCTAGATTTTACAGGCTTCATGATGGCCGGGTCAAAGGTGAAGCCCTCACTGTTCAAGGGCATGCCAAAGGGCTGTCCGAAATTTTCATACGTGCCGTACTCGTGCACGAACTCTGCCACTGCGATGTAATTTTCCAGATTGATGTCGCCCAAGGTCAGCGGATCCTTGTCAAAGCCAAAGACGTAGCCGCCGCCGGGCATCATGATGTCCAGAAGTTCCTTGGCCTTGTCAATACATTCTTCCCGGGTGCCCTGCTTGATGAGTGAGATCGGGTACAGGCCGTGGAGGATAAACTTGTCGCCCAGCTTGTCCTTGATGGCTCTGGGGTCGCCATATTCAAACATGAGGTGGGTGCCGGCGGGCAGCTCACGCAGGTGGTCGAGGTAGCGGGACCAGTCGTCCTCGCAGAAGGCCATGACCCGCACGCCCTTGCTGGCGAACTGTTCCAGCATGGTCTTGTAGGTTGGGAGCCACAGCGCTTCAAAGTCTTTTTCACGCATAAAGGTAGGCATGTGCAGCGGGGTAATCACACTGCCCTCGGGATGGGGCGCTTCGGGCAGGCCCCAGTAAAACATCAGGGGCAGCACGGCCTCGCAGGCTTCCCTGAGCTGGGCGCGGTGGCGGCGGATATCCATGCTCACGCCGCTGAAGCTGCGCAGCTGGTCGGCGATGAAATCAAAGGGAGCCTCGCAGAAGCCTGAGGAGCCCAAGGGCGCGCCGGGATAGTAGCCCTTGGTCTCAATAAGCTCCATAAACCAGGGCAATGACGCCAGGGTATCCTCCTCCAGGGCTTTCTGGGCCATGTTAAAGCGCTGCATGGCCTTGACCGGCTCATTCTTAAAGTCCAGATTCCGGTACTGTCTCGGGATCACTTTGTCCACCAGAAAAGTGAAGGGGTCCTCAATGAGCTGGGGGTATTCGTCATCGTTCATGCCGGTTACCTCGGGGTGCTGCACGAAGCCGTTTCTGCCCATGACAAAGGACTGGGAGCCCAGGAGCTGATAGATCAGCGGCGTGCGGCCAGTGGTCAGGTTGACTGGAAAGCTGATACAGCCATCCGAATAAACCTGGTCGGCCAGAGCCAGCAAAGGCTCACGCAGGCAGCTGTAATCGTACTGGAAATCAAAAGGGTTCTGGCGGCCATACTCGGCCATAAGGTGAAAGGGCAGGACCATGGACAGGGGTACCTTTTTGGGCATCCGGTTCTGATAAAAATCGCTGAAATCCTTGCAGCGTTCTTCCTGTAATTCTTTGACTGATTGATTGTTATTCATATTATTTCTCTCTCTATTTTATTTAGAAATCGCTTTTCTGCCGAACTCGGGCAGAAAAAAGGCCGTTACGATGGACATGCACACGCACAGGCCGCAGAGCAGGTAGTACAGGGTCATGTTCCCCCCTGCCAGCGGTGTCAGGACATAGGTGGGCAGCAGCACAACGCCCAGCAGCTGGATGGTGGTGACAAAGCCGCCGGCCGTACCGCCGTACAGGGGCCCGATTTCCTTAATCTGAACTGGAATGGGCATGAGCAGCGGTACCATACCGCTGAGGCAGGCGCCGGTTAAAAACAAGCTGGCAATAAGCAGCGGCCCCTCGGGCGCCCGCCAGGCAAAGGCTGACCCCACTGCGGCAATGATGGCGCAGGCGGCCAGAACGGGTTTGTTCTTCCCCAAGCGGTTGGCGATAAAGGGCACTGCCAGGCAGCCGCAGAGATTTCCGATGGTCATAAAGGAGGCCACCACACCAGCCTGCACGGCGTCGATGCCGCGCTCGGCAAGGGCGGTGGGCAAAAAGGCGTTCATGGCTGTAGCGCTGGTGATAATGCCCATAAGGCAGAAGGCCGTCAGCCAGACGTACTTGTTCCGGACAACGATCCTCATGGCCTCTGCGATTGTGTCCCTGGGCAGCTCTGCCACCCCGGCGCTGGCCTCTTGCTTCGGGTCTCTGGCAAAGACAAGCCACAGGATCAGGGCCGCCAGGCTGATGCCGGCCGCAAACACAAAGGCGCTGCTGACAGACGGAAAAAGGCTGGTGGTGCCCATGGCCACTGCCATCGCCAGTGTGGCAGCGGCCTGAAAGATGCTCATCATGGTCACGTTCTTCTCAGGCGGAAAGTAGCTGCCGATAAACTTGGCCCCGTTGGCGTTCAGGAGTGTGGCCCCGATCCCGGTCATGAACATAAACACCACCAGGGTGCCGTAGCTGCCGGCAAAGATCCGCAGGCAAGTGCCCAGGGCGGTGAAGCCCAGGCCGAAACCTACCACCCGCTTTAAGCCAAAGCGGTCTGCCAGTATCCCGGCGACCAGGCTCAGAAAAATGGCCGGCATCATGACAGCTGTAAAAATACTGCTGAACTGAGACGGCGTCATGCTGAACATTTCCATGAGTTGGGACGCCAGGGGCGACAGCTGGTACTGGGAATAATTTGGCGAAAAATTGGCGACACAGGCCGCAAACAGAACAAATCCCGCTAAATACTTTGTTTTTTTCATTTTCCCCTCATTTTGGAAAAGAAGATCTTCTTAAAATACAACCTCTTTATTTTCCGAATTTACTGGCCAAACTAAATTTAGAATGATGATTGTATTTTCTATGGGCATTATAGCACGTAAAAAAAGACCCTTTTGTCTCATATGAGACATAAAGGATCTTTTTTTCAAAATTTTTCTGTTTTTTATGATTAATCTTCTTTAATCTCGCTGCATTCGCGCACTTTTTCAATATTTTTTATGATTATACGGTTTCTTCCGGTTTCCAGGGCGCCCTCCTCCCGCAGTTTTTTCAGATAGCGGGCTGTATTGGACCGGGTGATGCCTATGTGGGAGGAAATATCCTCCTGGGTACAGAACAGAATCTCCCCTGGAGTTTCCTCGTAGGTGCGGAGCAGGAAACGGCTGAGCACCTGCATACCAGACAGGTAGATCCGGTCGGACAGCTCGCCCAGAATCTGGTTGAGCATGCGGTTATAGCACCGGTACATGGCCCGGTTAAAGCTGGCGCTGCCGTTGACGCAGCGGTCCATGACTTCTGGCGCCAGGGTCAGCAGTACCGTGTCGGTATCGGCCACAAAGCTGGTGGCCATTTCAAAGACTGAAGCGCTTGGGCAGTACAGTGGAAAAAGCGCGCCCTTGCCGTAATAGGTGAGCACCGTGCGGACATTGCCCGTCTCATGAAAATAAAAGGAGCGGACCGCCCCCTCCAAAACGTAAAAATAACGGTCGAACACGTCGCCGGCGCCGTTGAGCACCTCGCCCTTTTTGCGCCGGATGATTCCATGCTCCTCCCCTATCAGAAAATCCTCAAACTCCGAAAAATCATCATTGATAAAATCTGGTTTATCCATGAGCCCCTCCCTCTCTGCGTTGCAGTGTTTATTTTATTATAGCAGAAAGAAAGCGGAATGGATACGGGGAGATATGGGGAGATACGGGGTGCGAGGCTCTGCCTTTCATCCAGACAAAGAAAAGTATCCAGGCGCTGACGAATACGATCTGGAATCGCGGTAATTGACCGGAACAGCCGGTCACCCGTGAGATAACAGGCCCCAGCTTGATCCAAGTCCAAATGATGTAGCCGCAGGACGACTTTTCTTTACTTAGGTGAAAGGCGCGGCCTCGCAGCTCGCCACAACAAAAAAGACGAAGCGCCCAAAAAGCACTCCATCTTTTTTCTCTCTTTTTACTGCTTCCGCTTCCACTTCTCGTACAAATCGGGACGCCGGGCTTTTGTCTTTTCGACGGCCTGCTCGTGGCGCCAGTCGGCGATGGCTTTGTGGTTGCCGGAGAGCAGCACCGGGGGCACCTCGCGGCCCTCAAACATCGGCGGCCTTGTGTACTGGGGGTATTCCAGCAGACCGTTCTCAAAGGATTCCTCGCTCAGGCTCTCGTTGTTGCCCAGAAAGCCGGGCAGGTGCCTGGCGATGCAGTCGGCCATGGTGAGGGCCGGCAGCTCGCCGCCGGTGAGCACATAGTCCCCGATGGAGTACTCGTCGGTGACATAGGCCTGGATAAACCGCTCGTCAATGCCTTCGTAGTGGCCGCAGATAAAGATCAGCCCCTCCGCCTCTGACAGGGCCTCGCCCTCCTGCTGGGTGAAGATCCTGCCACCCGGACTCAGGTGGATGACCGGATAATGGGCGCTGCCCTCGATGCTTTTAAGGGCCGCGGCGATGGGCGGGGCGGCCATGACCATGCCCGCGCCGCCGCCGTAGGGGTAATCATCCACTTTTTTGTGCTTGTTGCCCGAGTAATCCCGGATATCGATGACCGCGTAGTCCACCACGCCGCTGTCCACAGCCCGCTTCATCATGCTGTCTCCGAAGTACTGGTGAATGAGCCCCGGAAACAGGGTCAGGAAATAGTATTTCATAGGTTCATCAGTTCCTCTGGAATGTCGGCGGTGATGCGCCCTGCCTCTAAATCCACTTTCAGGAAATAGATTTTGCGCGCCGGGACGTAGACCAGCTTTTCCGGGGTTTTGATCTCGATATTATCCACACTGCCGGCGGTCTGGATCACGTCCTTTATAACACCGATGGGCGCGCCGTCCGGGTCTGAGACTTCCAGGCCAATCATATCCTCGATAAAATATTCGTCCTCCTCCAGGGCCACTGCGTCCTCACGGTCTACAGCAACAGTGCGGCCAATGAGCTTTTCGCTCTGGTTGCGGTCACTCACGCCTTTCAGGGTCAGGAGCACGTTGCCCTTGTGCAGGCGCACCAGCTCCACCTCGCAGCACTCTTGCTTCTGCCCGTCCTGCACATAGACGGTGTCCAGCCCGTAAAACCGGCCGGGATCATCGGTCAGCGGGTAGACCTTGAGCTCGCCGCGGATGCCGTGGGCGCCAAGGATTTTACCGATCACCATGGTTTCTTTTTTCATCATTTCCTCCAAATTAAAATACGCTATCGGGGGCAAAAGTCCCGTTTTTTCACACGAGCGTGAAACACAGGCCCTTTTGGCCCTTGGTATCAAAAAAGGGACCGTTCACTTTTGAACAATCCCGTTTTTCTCTATTGAACAATTTCCAGTACAACGCGTTTATCGTCTTTTGTAGCCGCTGCTTTGAGAACCGTACGGATTGCCTTGGCAATGCGGCCCTGCTTGCCGATCACCTTACCCATGTCCTCGTCGGCGACTTTGAGCTCCAGAACAATGCTCTGTTCCTTGTCAATTTCGTTGACGACAACTGCGTCCGGATGATCGACCAGCGCTTTAGCAATGATTTCTACAAGCTTTTTCATTACCACTCTCCTGGACTATCCAATGATATTTTCTTTTTTCAGTAATGCCTGAACGGTGTCCGTCGGCTTTGCGCCGTTGGCTAACCAGCCTTTGATGGCTTCTGCGTCCAGCTTTAACTCTGCGGGTTCTACGCATGGATTGTAGTAACCTACTTCTTCGATGAATTTACCATCTCTTGGTGCGCGGATGTCCGCAACAACGACTCTATAGAAAGGTTTTTTCTTTTTACCCATTCTTTTTAATCTGATTTTAACTGCCATTTTATTTCCCCCTTTCTGTGAAATTGCTAAATTAATTTATCTAAAAGCTTACATAAACGGTAGCTTGAACCGTCCTTTTTTGGCCTTGCCCTGCATGGCACCCATCTGCTTCATCATCTTTTTAGTCTGCTCAAAGCCTTTGAGCATCCGGTTGACGTCGGAGACGGTGGTGCCGCTGCCCAGCGCGATGCGCTTTCTGCGGCTGCCGTTAATGATTCCGGGCTTCAGCCTTTCCTCGGGCGTCATAGAGCGGATAATGGCCTCGGTCTGTTTGGTCTGTCCCTCGGCAGCGTCCATGTTCATGCTCTTCAGCATTTTTTTGTTGACGCCTGGCACCATTTCCATCAGCTCGCTCATGGAGCCCATGTTCTGAAGCTGCTGCATCTGGTCTAAGAAATCGTTGAGGTCAAATTCCTGCGTCCTCAGCTTTTCCTCGAGCGCCCTGGCCTTTTCCTCGTCGATCATGTTCTGTGCCTTGTCGATCAGTGACAGGACATCGCCCATGCCCAGAATACGGTTGGCCATGCGGTCGGGGTAGAAAAGCTCGATATCGGTCAGCTTTTCGCCGGTCCCGATGTATTTGATGGTCTTTCCGGTGGTGTAGGTGACGGACAGTGCCGCCCCGCCCCGGGTGTCCCCGTCAAGTTTGGTCAGTACAACGCCGGTTATTTCCAGCTGTTTGTTAAATTCATCGGCCACGTTCACGGATTCCTGACCGGTCATGCCGTCGACCACCAGCAAAATCTCGGTTGGTTCGAGCAGCGCCTTGAGGTCGACCAGCTCGTTCATCAGGGTTTCGTCGATCTGGAGGCGCCCGGCGGTATCGATGATCACCAGGTCGTAACCCTCAGCCTCGGCAAATTCCAGGGCCTTTTTGGCAATGACTCTGGGGTCCTTCTCGTCCTTGTTCAGGTAAACGGGAATGTCCAGCTCCTTGCCCAGAATTTCTAACTGGTCGATGGCCGCGGGACGGTAGACGTCACAGGCCACGAGCAGTGGTTTAAGCTTCTTTTCTTTGCGCAGAAGGTTTGCGATTTTGGCCGCGGTGGTGGTTTTACCCGCCCCCTGGAGCCCGACCATCATAAAGATGTTGATGCCCTGGTCCACAAATGCCATTTTCTGGAGCTCACCGCCCAGCAGCTTGGTCATCTCGTCGTTGACGATTTTGATGAACTGCTGTCCCGGGGTCAGCGATTTTAAGACCTCCTCGCCTATGGCGCGCTCGCTCACAGCTTTTGTGAACTGCTTGACGACCTTAAAGTTGACGTCGGCTTCCAAAAGTGCCAGCTTGATTTCGCGGCTGGCGGCCTTGATGTCGGCTTCGCTCAGCTTGCCCTTGCGTTTTAAGTTTGAGAAGATGTTTTGAAATTTTTCATTCAAGCCTTCAAAAATCATGATATCACCTAATAATCTTCGCTAATTCTGTTCATTTTCTCTTTGATGGCTGTCAGCTCGCTACCCAGGGCCGGATGCCCTGTGACCAGCTCGGTCGCGAGGAGCGCTTCCAGCTCGAGGATCACGCCGTCGATGAGCTCCTGGCTTTTTAAAAACCGTTCCACCAGCTTCAGCTTGTCCTCGTAGGCCTGCATCTGCGCTTTCGAACGCTTGACGACATCGTAGACGCCCTGCCTTGTGACATGAACCACATCGCCGATTTCGGCCAGATTATAATCATCGTTATAATAATAATCCATGATCATTTTCTGCTTGTCTGTCAGCAATTCTCCATAGAAATCAAAGAGTAACCGCTCTAATACGTTCTTTTCCATAAGCACCTTCACAGCGCGTAAAGTCTCTTCCCTTTACGCACTTACTTATTTTAAGGTTTTTCAATCCGCTTGTCAAGCTTTTTTCGCCTTTGTCAAGAAAAAAACTTGACAGGGTAAACAGGTGGAAGGTGTAAAGTTGAGGGTGGAAGGTTTTGGAAGGAATTTGCTTTGACAAATTCGATTTAAAATCAAATCCGCATAGCGGATTTGTACCTTAACCTTCCACTTTCCACCTTTAACCTTCCATTTCTTCTTTCTCTCCCCCGCCCTCATACAGCATGCGCACAAATTCGCCGGCGTCAAAATCGATGAGGTCCTCGGGCTTTTCTCCGATGCCCACGTACTCGATGGGCACTTGGAGCGCATCGATGATGGCAATGGCCACACCGCCTTTGGCGGTGCCGTCCATTTTGGTCATGACAATGCCGTCCAGGTGTACGGCATCGTTAAAGGTTTTGGCCTGGTTCAGGGCGTTCTGGCCTGTGGTGGCGTCGAGCACCAGCAGGTTATGCCGGCTGAAATCCGGGCCTTCCCGGTCAACAATGCGGGTGATTTTTTCAAGCTCCTTCATCAGGTTGACTTTGTTGTGCAGGCGCCCGGCGGTGTCGCAGAGCAGGATGTCGGTGCCGCGGGCCCGGGCGGCGCCGATGGCGTCAAAGACCACAGAGGACGGGTCTGCCCCCTGCACACTCTTGATAATGTCCACGCCCACGCGGCCTGCCCACACGTCCAGCTGCTCGGCCGCGGCGGCTCTGAAGGTATCGGCCGCGGCCACCATAACTTTTTTGCCCTGGTCCTTGTATTTCTGAGCCAGCTTGGCGATGGTGGTGGTCTTTCCCACACCGTTGACGCCCACCACCAGCATGATCACAGGTAATTTGGTCTCGTGCTTTTCCACCTCGACCATCTCGGTCATGATCTGCCTGAGCAGGTCCATGACGTCCTGCTTGGCCTTGGTCTTGGTCTCCTTGATCTGCTCACGCAGGGTCTCGGTAATCTTGGTGGCCGTTTCGATGCCCAGGTCGGAAAGGATAAAGGTTTCCTCCAGCTCATCGAAAAAATCATCGTCGAGGTCGCCGTAGTACACGACGTTCTCGACCTTCTGTATAAAGCTATCCTTGGTCTTTTTGAGCTTCTCGCACATCCGCTCATAAAGGGTCAGTTCTGACATGTTACACCTCGTTTTTTTAAAGTTGAAGGTGAAAGGTGAAAAGTGGAAAGTTCAGGTTCAAATTCGTTCTATAACCTTCAACCTTCCACCTTCAACCTTCCACAAAAGCTGTTAAGCGCCCGGCTCGATATAATCCGACAGCCTTACCGCCACCAGCTTGGAGATTCCGTTTTTGGCCATGGAAACGCCGTATATGGCGTCGCAGGCCTCCAGGGTGCTCTTACGGTGGGTGATGATAATAAACTGGTTATCCGCGGCAATATGCTCTAAATAGCTGGTGAACCGGTAGATGTTATGGTCATCCAGAGCGGCGTCGATCTCGTCGATGACGCAGAAGGGCGACGGGTTCAGCTCCAGGAAGGAGAACAGCAGCGCGATGGCGATCATGGATTTCTCGCCCCCTGACAGCAGGGAAATGTGGCGCAGGTTCTTGCCTGGCGGCTGGGCGACCAGCTCGATACCGCTTTCCAGCACGTTCTCGGGGTCGGTATACTCGATGTGGGCCTTGCCGCCCTCGAAGAGGATGCCGAAGATCCGGGTAAATTTTTTCTGGAGCTCGGCGAACTGCTTTGCAAACTGCCGCTCCATGGATTCGTACAGGCTGTCAATAATGCGCTCCAGCTCGCCCTTGGCCTTGGTCAGGTCTTTATACTGGGCGCTCATGAAGCCGTAGCGTTCGTTCAGCTCCAGATATTCCTCAATGGCCCCCACATTCACATTGCCAATGGCGGCCATGCGGCCCTTTAAGCTGCGCTGGTTTTCGGGGCTCAGGTCCAGGTTCTCCCGGCTCAGGGCCTCGTAGATGTCCCCCACCATCACAAAGTTCATGTCATAGCTCTCGAAGATATTCTCTTCCCAGTGGGTCATCTGCATTTCCAGCTTGTTCTTTGCCATCTCGGCGTTGCTTTTGGTCTCATTCTGCAGGATAAGCTGATGGTTCAGGTCTTTGATCTCCTGCTCCAGGGCCTCGCTGATGGCGGTCTGCTCTCTCGTCTCGGCGGAGAAGCTCTCTAAGGCCGCGCGCTTTTCGTTGACGGCTGCCTGCAGCTCCTCGGTCTCGACCTTCAGCACCTCGCAGCGAGTGCGGTGCAGGGCGCTGCTCTCACGGCAGGCCCGGATCTCGCTCTCCACCTTTTTCTCTCGGCTGACGCAGGTCTCGATCTGGCTGTGGATCATGGCCATCTGCTGCTCCAGGGAGCGGATGCCCTCGTTGTCCCGGGCCAGCTTGACCCGCCCCTCGGAGATTTTACGGTTCAGGCCTTCGATGGCCCCGCGGATCACCTCAATGTACCCGGCGCTGCCGGTATCGTCCTGCTCCATTTCCGCCTCCAGGGCAGCCAGCTCGGCCTCCTTCTGGGCGACGGTTTCCCGCAGGCGTTTTTCTTTTTCCAAAGAGCTGCCCGCGTCGTCTTGCAGATTCATAAAAATACGGTCGCTCTCGGCCATACGCTTTTTGGTGGTCTCCAGGTTCTGGCTGATTTTCCAGCGCTCCTGCTCCACGCTGTTTAGGCGCAGCTCGGCCTTTTTGGCGGCCTCTTTCAGGCCCTCATAGGCCTTAAATGCCTCGCGGTAGGCGGCCTTGAGCTTGATTTTCTCGCTGTCCTGCCGTTTCATCTCGGCTTCCAGCTTTTCGATCTCGGCCTTTTTAAACAGAGGCGACTGCTTGCCGCTCTTGTTGTAACCGCCCACGATGGCCCCGCCGGGGTAAAAGATTTCCCCCTCCAGGGTGACCACCGTATATTTGCCAAAGATGGCTTTCTGGATGGCCCGGCCGGCGTTAAAGTCGGCGGCCACCACAATGCGGCCCAGCAGACTCTCGATGACCCGCTTAAATCGGGGGCCGTATGCCACCAGCTCAGAAGCGATGCCCTCAAAGCCCGGGGAGCGGGACAGAATCTCCAGATCCCTTGCCTCTACCCGGCCATAGCGCAGATTGTCCAGCGGCAGGAAAGTCGCCCGGCCTGCCCGCTGCTTTTTTAAAATATTGATGCACTGGTTGGCAGTGGACACGTCCTCCACCACGATGTTCTGGCTCTTGGCCCCCAGCGCCACATCCACAGCCATGGTAAAGCGGTCGGGAATGGATAAAAGCTCCCCGACCGGGCCATAGACCTTGTCGATCATGTCGCCCAGATGCTCCCGGGAATTCATAATGGTCCGGATGCTCGGAAAGTAGTCGCTGTAATTTTTCTGGACGCTCTTGAGATAATCGCGTTGGGACAGGTTTACCTTGTAGTTGTTTTCCAGCACGCTGTGGTCATTTCTCAGGCCCAGGGCTTTTTTCTCAGCCGCCTCGGTCTGGGTTTTAAGGCTCTCGGTCTCCGCGGCCAGGCGGGCGTGGGTGCGCTCGTTCTGCTCGGCCTCCAGCTTAATGTCGGCCAGCAGCTGACTGCTGCGCGCCTGCTCTTCGCTCACACGTTTCAGCTGGTCCTCGTGAAAGCTTTTCCTGGTGGTAAAGCCGGCCAGGCGGGTTTTTAAATCCAACAGCGTATCGTTCAGCACAGCCCGCTGCTGCTCCCGTTCTTCTCTCAGGCTAACGCCTTCGGCCTGCTTCAGCTTCTCGGCTTCCAGCTCGGCCTGATGGCGGCTTTTCTCGTCCACCAGCTTCTGCAGGGCTTCGCTCTCAGCCGCGTAGGCCTGGGCGGCCGCGTCGCGGGAGGCGACCAGCCCGTCATACTCCGCCTGGCAGCGGCTGTGCTCGTCCAGGTGGGCGTTCAGGTCCTGGGTGAGCCGCTCAGCGTTGGCGGACTCGTTCTCACTTTTACCCTGAGTGACCAAAAGCTCACGCTCACACGCGCCGATGCGCTTTTTTAACTGCTCCAGCGCTTCTGACATGGCGTCGGCCTGCTCGGTAATGCCCCGGATATTGCCCCGGGCGGTCTGGAAGGCGCGGTCCTTTTCTTCGGTCTTTTTCTCAATCTCAAAAATCTGAAACCGGATTTCGGCCAGCTGCTTCTCATAGGCGGCCAGTTGCTCTGAGGCGTCCTTCATGTTGTGGTAGAACACCATGAGGTCAACCTTTTTAAGGGCCTCCCGCAGCTCCAGGTATTCCTTGGCCTTTTCGGACTGGGCCTTTAAAGGCTTCAGCTGTTTTTCAATTTCTTCCAGGATGTCCTTCAGCCGTTCCAGGTTATTCTGGGTGTTCGTCAGCTTTTTCTCGGCCTCCTGCTTCTTGGTCTTGTAGTTAACAATGCCGACAGCCTCCTCCACAATGCCGCGGAGCTCCTGGGGACTGGCACCGATAATATTCTCGATCCCGCCCTGGCTGATAAGGGAGTACCCGTTTTTGCCAAGGCCGGTGTCCATAAACAGCTCATGGATGTCCTTGAGCTTACAGTTTTTCTGGTTCATGCGGTATTCGCTCTCACCGGAGCGGAAAAGCCGTCTTGTAATGACAATCTCGTCCAGATTGTCCAGGGTGAAGCCGCTGGTGTTGTCTAAGGTCAAGGTGACCTCTGCGTAGCTGAGGGGTTTCTTTTTCTCAGTTCCGGAGAAGATAACATCCTCCATTTTCTTGCCCCTCAGGGACTTGGTGCTCTGTTCCCCCAGCACCCAGCGGATCGCGTCGGTGATATTGCTCTTGCCGCTGCCGTTGGGGCCTACGATGGCCGATACCCCCTTGGAAAATTCCAGCTCTACGGGCTCCGCAAAGGATTTAAAGCCGGCCAGGGCTAGTTTTTTCAGGTACAACCGCACACCTCCTCTTTTTTGATTTGTTTATTTATTCACTCTTTTTGTCTTTAAACAGATAGTTTTTAGCAGCGTTCTGCTCGGCTTCCTTCTTGCTCTTGCCGGTGCCCTTGCTCACGACCACACCGTTAAAGGAAAGGTCGATGAAAAAGGTCTTGTTGTGCTCCGGCCCCTCAGATTTTTCCAGCACATACTCGATGGCGTTGTCACTGTGCTTCTGGATCTGCTCCTGAAGCTCGGTTTTGTAATCCTTGATGAGGCCGCCGCTCAGGGCCAGCTCGATGTTTTTTTCCAGGGTTCCCAGCACCACTTTTTTGGTGGTGTCATAGTCGCTGTCTAAAAACACCGCGCCCATCACTGCCTCAAAGGCGTTGGCCAGATTGGATTTGCGTTTTCTGCCTCCAGTCACGATTTCTCCCTTGCCGAGGAGCATATAATCGCCCAGGTTCAGGTCAGAGGCGGCCTGGGACAAGGATTCGGCACATACAATATTGGAGCGGATTTTCGTCATCTTTCCCTCGGAAAGCTTGTTGTATTTATATAAATACTCGCTGATAATCAGTTCCAATACTGCATCCCCCAAAAACTCCAGGCGTTCATTGTTCGTGGTCGTTCCTGAATGTGAGCTGTGGGTCAGCGCCACCTTCAGAAGTTCCTTGTCCTTAAATATGTAAGCAATGCGATCTTCAATTCTCTTCATTCTTTTCCACCTCGCTTTTAAAATTAAGAAACCTCTTATACCACCTCTTAAGAGCTTCTTTTCGGTTCTGACAGCTGCTTTTCTAACAGCCAAAATCATAATTTTGGGGCCAAAACAAAAGAAAAGTCCGCAAAGGGACTTTTGATTACTGCAAGGCGTTTACGATATCGCCAACGGTTTTAATGTTTTCAAGCTCCTCATCGGGCATCTTAACGCCGAATTCTTCCTCAAAGGCCATGACCAGCTCGATAACGTCCAGAGAATCCGCTTCCAGATCCTCCATCAGAGAGGATTCCATGGTGATCTTTGCCGGGTCAATCTCCAGCTGTTCCGCGATAATTTCCTGAACTTTTGCAAATTTTTCTTCCATTATTCTTTCTCCTGTTCCTTAACTGCCTTTTCTTCTTGTAGTTTGGCAGTGATTTTGCCCAGAACATCGTTGTCGATAAACTTAATGCTCTGGTTAATGGCGTTTTTGATGGCATAGGCGCCACTGCTGCCGTGGGCCTTGATGATGCCGCCCTTCACGCCCAAAAACGGTGCTCCGCCGGCTTCGTCTGAGTCAAATTGTTTTTTGAACTGCTTCAGGTCGTTCTTGATGAGCGCCCCGCCGATCTTGCCCCTGGCAGAGCCCATGATGGATTTTTTGATCCCTTTCATCAGGTAGCTGGACAGGCCCTCGAGCAGCTTGAGCACAATGTTGCCTGTAAAGCCGTCGCACACCAGTATATCCACATCGGTGGTGGGGATATCCCGGGCTTCAACATTGCCCACAAAATTCAGGTCACTGTTTTTGAGCAGTTGGTAAGTTTCCTTGACCATCATGCTGCCCTTTTCCTCCTCAGACCCAATGTTGACCAGGCCCACCTTAGGATTCTTTTTACCCAAAACGCTCTCAAAATAGACATGTCCCAGCATGGCGAACTGTTCCAGATACTCAGACTTGCAGTCTGCGTTGGCTCCGGTATCAATGAGCAGCACCACGCCGCCGTCCTTTGGCAGGGCAGCCGCCAGCGCGGGACGCTTGATCCCCTTGATCCTTCCCAGTTTAAGAAGCCCGCCGGAAAGCAGCGCACCTGTGCTGCCCGCTGAGATGAGCACACTGTCCGGGTCGCCCTTCATGGCGTTTAGGGCCACCACCAGCGAGGAATCCTCTTTTCGGCGGATCGCCATTGCCGGCTCCTCGTCAAAGCCGATGACGGTTTCTGCGTGAAGCACCTTTATCTTATCCTGTGGATAGGTATATTTTGCCAGCTCCTGCTTTACGATGTCCTCCTTACCCACAAGGGTGAGGGGCACGCCGTACTCCTTAACGGCGTCCACCGCGCCTTTGACAATCTCGACCGGCGCGTTGTCGCCGCCCATTGCATCGACGAATATATTCACGTTAACACCTTCCTAAAATAACTCCGTATAGAGAAAAAACAGAGTCGGAACTCTGTTTAGTCTTCAATCATTACATTTACATCTTTATAAGTTCCGCAGGATTTGCATACGCGGTGTGGTAATTTGATTTCACCACATTTTGGGCATACGCTCATACCAGGGATATTCAGTTTGTAATGTGTTCTTCTCTTGTCTCTTCTAGATTTAGAAATTTTACTCTTTGGTACTGCCATCTTTTACACCTCCTATGTTTAAGTCACATCTTACAGTAGCTTTTTAAGGGCTTCCATCCTCGGATCAATATCCGATTCATCCCCGCAACTGCATTGTTCTTGATTTAAGTTTGCTCCACAACTTGGACATAACCCCTTACAGTCTTCGTCACACAAAACCTTAAACGGCTCGTTGATAAAGAGACACTCCTCAACATAGGGCACCATATCAATGGTCTCCGTACCCGGGTCCGTTTCGATCGTGTCCTCAAATTCAAAGACACTGCTAACGGGGGTGGGTGTAAGACAGCGGGCGCAGGGGTAAACAATCACTCCGGTCAAGGTAAACTTCATCAAAAACTCAGTAGCTCCGAGCTTTTTGATGCTGCCCTTTACCAAAGCGCCGTTTTCATCCAGCTTGCCCTCATAATCGTCCCCATATCCTTTGAGATCATCCTGAAACAGACGAAATTCATAATTCAGGGTTTCATCATTTAATAATTTTAAAACATTAATAATCATTTCATAACTCCAAATGGGCAATCCTCATTATATATAGGATTGCCCATTTTGTCAAGTAAAAATCTTTACAAACGGGCCACAAATTTCAAAGGCCGACAAAAGCTTAAAAATAAGGGATTTCTATGCCTCTGGACACTAAGATGGCGTGCCCATATGACACGCCATCTCTGTGTGATTGTTTTTCTTATGATTAACCGACTAATTCGACGGTATCGCGGGCGATCATTAATTCTTCGTTGGTCGGGATCACCATGACCTTGGTTCTGGAGTCCGGGGTAGAGATCACAAGCGCTTCGCCGCGTTTGCTGTTCTTTTCTTCGTCCAGCTGGATGCCCAGGTATTTTAAGCCGCTGCAGATCGCTGCGCGGTCCTTGGCAGAGTTTTCACCCAGGCCGGCAGTGAAGATAATGCCGTCAACGCCGTCCATGGCAGCGACATAAGCGCCGATGGTGGTTTTGACACGGTAGATAAAGATATCCAGCGCCAGCTTCGCGCGTTCATTGCCCGCTTCAGCCGCCGCTTCAACATCACGGAAGTCCGAGCTTACGCCGGAAACGCCCAGCACGCCGGATTCCTTGTTCATCATGGTGTTTACCTGATCCACGGTATATCCCTTGTCACATAAGAAAGGAATGATGGCCGGGTCAATATCGCCGCAGCGGGTACCCATTTCAAGGCCTGCCAGCGGGGTTAAGCCCATGGAAGTGTCAATACATTTGCCATAGCGGATCGCAGCGACACTCGCGCCGTTTCCTAAGTGACAGGAAATTAATTTTAAGTTGCCGATGTTTTCACCCAGCAGCTCAGCAGCCGTCAGGCTCACAAAACGGTGAGAGGTGCCGTGGAAGCCGTATTTACGGATTCTGTATTTTTCGTACATTTCATACGGCAACGGGTAGATATAAGCTTCTGCCGGCATGGTCTGGTGGAAAGCCGTATCAAACACGCCGACCATCGGTACGCCCGGCAGCAGTTCTTCGCAGGCACGAATCCCGATTAAGTTGGCAGGATTGTGAAGCGGCGCCAGCTCAGAGCAGTCTTCCATTTTCTTAATCACTTCATCATTGATCACAACAGAGCTCGCAAAAGTTTCAGCCCCGTGAACGGTTCTGTGGCCGACAGCATCAATTTCCTTAAGGTCTTTGATCACGCCATGGTCAGCGTCAACCAGGGCCGCCATAATAATATCCAAAGCTTCCTTGTGTGTTTCCATTGGCTGTTCAAACTTAACCTTATCTTTACCAGCCGGCTGGTGCACCACAACAGAGCCATCAATACCGATTCTCTCAGCTAAACCTTTTGCCAACACTGTTTCAGTGTCCATATCCAGCAACTGATATTTCAGTGATGAGCTACCGCAGTTAATAACAAGTACATTCATTTTTAAATTTTTTCTCCTTTTATTGTCTTTTTCAGATAAACAATTTATAATTGAACTACACTAGTATATAATAACAGTAACAAACCAATAATGCCATTATTTTTTTGTTTTTTTGGGCTAAATTATTGCTCAGTTGGAGGAAACCATGCAAACCCAGGCCATCATCTGCGAATACAACCCCTTTCACAACGGCCACGCCTACCAGATACAGGCAGGAAAAAAGGCAGCCGGCAGCACCCATACCCTGGCGCTCATGAGCGGGAGCGTGGTCCAGCGGGGCACCTTTGCCGTAGCCGATAAATGGCTGCGCGCCCGCACCGCCCTGCTGTCCGGGGCCGATCTGGTCTGCGAGCTTCCCTTCTGTTACGCCGCCCAGAGCGCCGAGTACTTTGCCGCCGGCGCCGTCAAAATCCTAAACGCCACCGGCGTGTGCGACACCCTCTGTTTTGGCTCCGAGGCCGGCGACCTCGAGGCCCTGAGCGATGTGGCCCAGAGCCTCGCCTTTGAGACGTCCGCCTTCAGAGACGCTCTCAAGGCCGCCCTCGGCCAGGGCCTGGCCTTTCCAAAGGCTCGCGAGCTTGCTTTTAAAGCTACCAAAGGCGAAAAATCCGCATCTTATCTGCGGGAGCCCAACAATATTCTGGGTATAGAATATCTCAAAGCCCTGCTCCGCACCCACAGCACCATCCGGCCCGTCACCATAAAGCGGCAGGGAAATGCCTACCACGACACCGACGCCCAGAGCCGCTTTGCCAGCGCCACCGCCATCCGGCAGCTGCTGGCCGCGCCGGGCGTCAGCGCCCCGGCCCTGGCGCCCCTGCTGCCCTACGATCCCAGCCTGCTCTTAAGCTATATACAAAAAGCCCGCGTCCCCTGGGAGGAAAGCTACGCCAAGGCCCTGCTCAGCCAGATCCACTCCCAGGACCTCAGCCGTTTCAGAACCCTGCCCTACATGGAAAAAGGCCTTGAATTCAAGCTTAAAAAAGCCCTGGAGGCAGACAGCCGTTACAACAGCATTGTGGATACCCTCACCTCAAAACGCGCGCCCAAAAGCCGGATACGGCGTATTTTAATGGATCTGTCCATGGGTTTTGAGTCCGCCGATCTCAGCCGCTTCGCAGACCCCGGCTTTGTGCCCTGCCTCCGGGTTCTGGGCTTTAACGAAAAAGGCCGGGCGCTGCTAAAGGCCATCCGCGAGCAGGACGGCCTGCCCGTTATCACCAACACCCGTGCCAATATCACAAGGTTGAGCCCCGACCAGCGCGCCTGTTTCGATTTCGACGCCCGCGCCACCGACCTGTTCAGCCTGTTCTGTGAAAAGCAGTACCATTACCACCGCGACTACACCCAAAACCCTGTCATCATCGCCGAAAAGGAGGCCTTATGAATCTGAACTTTAACATGATCCCCAACGCGGAAGCCACCCTGCCCCCCAATCCCACCATCTATCCGCCCTGCGGCCCTGTGACCGGCGTTTTCCGGAAAAACGTCACCAGCTACAAGGGCATTCCCTTTGCCAAACCTCCGGTGGGTCCCCTGCGGTTCCGGCCGCCAGAGCCCGCCCCAGCCTGGATCAGCCCGCGCGAATGCTTTGAATTCAGCGATAAATGCCTCCAGTTTGGCGGCATTCTGGCCGACCTGCCGCCCATGTACAGCGCCATCGGAAAAAGCGAGGACTGCCTGTACCTCAACGTCTGGACACCCGCTACCAAGCCCGGGGAAAAGCTCCCCGTCTATGTCTACGTCCACGGCGGCGGCTTTGCCACCGGCTCCGGCTCCGAGCTCATGTTCGACGGCACCAATATGGCCGGGCGGGGCGTGGTGGTCGTCACCTTTAACTACCGCCTCGGCGCCTTCGGCTTTTTAGCCCTCGGGGCCATGGCCGAAGAATCCGGCAGCATCGGCAACCTCGGCCTCCTCGACCAGATCCAGGCTCTGAAGTGGGTGCGGGAAAACATCGAAGCCTTCGGCGGCGATCCCGAAAACATCACCCTGGGCGGCGAGTCCGCCGGCGCCTTCAGCGTGACCGGCCTGCTGCTCAGCCCGCTGGCCAGGGGCCTGTTCCACCGGGCCATCGTCGAGAGCGGCTCCATCCTGTCCATCGGAGCCTTCTGCACCCGGGCCAAGGGCAACCTCGCAAAATCCATTGCCATGGGAAAAGACTTTGCCCAGATCTTCGGCGCAGACGACAGCCCAGAGGGGCTTGAAAAACTCCGGGAAGCCCCGGCCGAGGCCATGGCCTACCTGTCCATGATCAAGGCCGACCGCGCCCTGCCCCTACGTTTTTCCTTCTGGCCCGTATTCGACGGCGTCATCCTGCCAAAGGATCCCATACAGGCCCTGAAAAACGGCGACTACAACGCCGTCGATCTGCTCATCGGCTACAACACTAACGAGGCCACCCTGTTCTTCAAGAGCAACAACAACTTTGGCTCCTACCAGATGATGATCTATGATCTCTTCGGCGCCGACAACGCCCCCGCTGTGTTTGAGCGCTTCCCCATCGAGGACGAGCGCAAAGCCGAACGCCAGCTCGAAGCCATTTTTACCCATACCGGCTTTATCCTGGGCATGCGCATCATCGCCGACTACTTTGCCGACGCCGGGCGCAGCGTGTTTTTCTATAACTTTAACTATGATCCGACAATCCTTAAAATCGTCGGGCTCGACACCGCCCACTCCCTGGAGCTGCCCTTTGTGTTCGGCAACGCCATCGGAAAAATGCGGATCAGCAAAATCAGCATCCTGTCCGACCAGATGCAGACCCACTGGACTAATTTTATGAAAACCGGCAACCCAAACACTGGCGGCGAGTACAAAAATATGATGTTCTGGCCCTTCTACAACACCAGAACCCGGCAGCTCATGGTTTTTGACAAGGAGCTTTCCAACAAGACCATGCCCGATGCCGATACCCTCGATTTTTTACAGAATTTACTCTATGGTAAAAAACCCTACTATTTATAAAGGAGATAATCATGCAGAAAGAAAATTTACAAAAGCTGGCTAAACTGGCTGTCCGCATTGGCGTCAACATTCAAAAAGACCAGAACCTGGTCGTCAATTCCCCCATCGAGTGCAGCGCGTTCGCCAGAGCCCTGGCCGAAGAAGCCTACAAGGCCGGCGCCAGAGACGTCAGCATCAATTACAGCGACGAAAAATTCAGCAAAATCCGCTATACCCACGCCGACCTCGACGTGTTTAAAGAAGTGCCCGACTGGTTCGTGGCCAAGCAGAACGCCGTGGTCGAAAAAGGCTCAGCCATGATCTCTGTCTACGCCGACGACCCCGACCTCCTGAAGGACGTCGACCCCGAAAAGATCAAAACCGCCTCAGCCGCCATTCAGAGCGCCACCGAAGCCTACCACATGGCTATGATGAACAACGAATGCCGCTGGTGTGTCGTCTCTGTACCCACAGTCGGCTGGGCCACCAAGGTATTCCCCGGCGTCGAGCCCGAAACCGCTGTCGATATGCTCTGGGATTCCATCTTCAAGGCCACACGGGCAGACCAGGACGACCCCATTGCCGCCTGGCACCAGTTCAACAAAAGCTTTGAGGATAAAACCCGTTTCCTCAACAACAGCCAGTTCGTCAAATTCATCTATAAAAACAGCCTGGGCACCGACATTGAGGTCGGCATGCCCGAAAACCATATCTGGGCCGGCGGCAGTGAAAAAGCCGCAGACGGCGTCGAATTCTTCCCCAATATCCCCACCGAGGAAGTGTTCTCCGCCCCGCATAAGGACAAGGTCAACGGCACACTGGTCAGCTCCCATCCCCTCGTCTACAATGGCCAGCTCATCGACAATTTCTCACTGACCTTTAAAGACGGCAAGGTCGTAAGCTACCAGGCCGAAACCGGCGAAGAAGCCCTCAAAAACCTCGTCGAAGCCAGCGAAGGCTCCAATTACCTGGGTGAGATCTCCTTCGTTCCCTACCACTCCCCCATTTCCAATATGGATATCCTGTTTTACAATACCCTGTTCGACGAAAATGCCTCCTGCCACTTTGCCCTTGGCGCCGCCTATCCCACCTGTGTCAAAGACGGCTCCAGCATGAGCGTGGACGAGCTTAAAAAGGCTGGTCTCAACTATTCCACCACCCACGTTGATTTCATGGTCGGCACCGAAGACCTGAGCATTACCGGTATCCAGGCCGACGGCACCGAAGTGCCCATCTTTGTGAACGGCGACTGGGCCATCTAGCCCAAGCTATCAAAAAAGAACCTTTGGCAGATCCAGCCAAAGGTTCTTTTTTGATGGAATAAGACGACATGCCAAAACGACACACCATGCTGTGCACTCAGCTCCGGCCCAATTTTTCACCAACTCCTCGTGAGATGACGTGCCAAAACAGCGCGCCATATCCCCCTCTCAGCATTCAAGCCGCCTGTCTTGTTTCTCTAAAAAATAAAAAAAGCAACTGTTTTCACAGCTGCTATATCTTCTAAAATGGTGACCCATGGGCGACTTGAACGCCCGACACCCTGATTAAAAGTCAGATGCTCTACCAACTGAGCTAATGGGTCACATAAATTGGTAATATAAAAAATGGCGACCTGGAAGAGACTCGAACTCTCGACCTCCAGCGTGACAGGCTGGCATTCTAACCAACTGAACTACCAGGCCGCATGGTGTTAAAAATAGGAACTTTAAAACTAAAAATGGTGACCCCTGGGGGATTCGAACCCCCGTAACCGCCGTGAAAGGGCGGTGTCTTAACCGCTTGACCAAGGGGCCAAATTGCTTTGGCTTAAAAAGACGGATATGGAAAGTCTTTGCTTCTCCATATCCGTTTGTCTTCAAATGGCTCCCCAGGTAGGATTCGAACCTACAGCCTATCGGTTAACAGCCGAGTGCTCCACCGTTGAGCTACTGAGGATTATTTAAGACCCCGCGATGTCCTATCCTCCCAGGCAGTTGCCCACCAAGTACTTTCAGCGCTGAAGGACTTTACTTCTGTGTTCGGTATGTTAACAGGTGTTTCCCCTTCGCCATCATCACGAGATCAATCTCACTTTGTTATTCGGTTGTTTGATGCTCATTTTGGTCATTCAAAACAACATAAAGATTGGGAGTATTTTCAAAATGTCTTAATGGGATCAAGACCTCGGCCGATTAGT